>NZ_WWJT01000140.1 GCF_009865385.1 Streptomyces sp. SID486
GGCCGCCCGGGCGCGCTCCTGGGCGAGCTCCCGCATCGTGGCCTGGAGTTCCTTGAGCCGGACCGCCTGCCGGGCACCGATGCGGTCCAGCGTGGACGCCTTGTCCAGGTACTCGTCGGGGTCGGCGGAGAAGAGCAGGGCGACGGCCGGATCGATGCCGCCGGCGCGGTACTGGGCCCCGGCCAGCGAACCGAGCTGCCCACGCAGGTCGTTGACCCGCTGCTGCTGCCGGGCGATGTGGTCCTGGGCGGTGCGGATCTCCTGGCGCAGCTCGCCGGCGTGCTCGTCGGCCTTGTCGTACGCCTGGGTCGCCTTCTCGGCCTCCAGGTACAGGCGGTCCACCTCGGCGCGGGTGCCGGTGTCCGGCACCGCCTGCGCCGGTACGGCGCCGAGCGCGGCGGCCGCGGCCGACAGCGCGCACAGGGCGGCGGCGGCGCCCCGGTCGAATCCGGACGACGGTGCAAGGCGGCGATGGGACCCCACGGCAGTCCTTCTGCTGGCGGACACAGACCGTTCCCCCGGCGCCCGGGGACGGGGAGGCCTCGGCCGCCGGGGAAACGCGGCAGACAGTAGCCGTGCGGACGGGTCCGGGCCAAAGACCTCGGAGTCAACACACAGTGACGCCCCGCCGCTGACGCAGGTCACCGGCGGGGCGGGCAGTCAGTTTCGGTTTCGGTGATTCGCCCGTTCGGGCGCCACCGTGTCCTCGTGGGGGGCCTGGATCAGACCCGGACGCCGAACTGGAAGGGCATGTTGCCGATGGCCTCGTAGCGGACCACGGCGCCGGTGTGCGGGGCGTGCAGCACCTGGCCGTTGCCTGCGTACAGGCCGACGTGGTGCAGGTCGCCGTAGAAGAACACCAGGTCGCCGACCTTCAGGTCGCTCATGCCGATGCGGGTGCCGATGCCCGCCTGCGCCTCGGAGGTGCGCGGGATCGACACGCCGGCCTGGGCGTAGGCCCAGGAGGTCAGGCCCGAGCAGTCGAAGGAGGAGGGGCCGGTGGCGCCGTAGACGTACGGCTTGCCGATCTGGCTCTGCGCGGCGGCGAACGCGGCCGAGGCGCGGCCGGAGGCCGGCGGGGTGTCACCGAGGTCCACGCGCTCGCTGGAGGAGCGGTTGGCGCGCTGCTGCTGCTCGGCGAGCTGCTGCTTCTCCTTGGCGGTCAGGGTGTTCAGGAGCTTCTGCGCCTCGGCGAGCTTGCCCTGGACTTCCTTCTTCTTGTTGCCCAGCTCGGTGCGGGTGGCCGAGAGGTCCTTGAGCTTCTCCGTGGCCTCGGCCCGCTCCTGGGCGAGTTCGCGCTGTTTGTCCTGGATCTTCTTCAGCGCGTCGACCTGCTGGCTGCTCAACTGGTCCAGCGTGGACGCCTTGTCGAGGTAGTCGTCCGGGTCGGAGGACAGGAACAGCTGGACGGAGGCGTCGATGCCGCCGGAGCGGTACTGGGCGGTGGCCAGCGAACCCAGGCCGTCGCGCAGCTTGTTCAGCTCCTCCTGGCCGCGGGCGACGTTGTCCTGGATCGTGGAGACTTCCTTCTGCAGCTTCTGCTGCTTCTCCTTGGCGCCGTTGTACTTCTCGGTCGCCTGCTCGGCCTGCTCGTAGAGCTTGTCGACCTTGGCCTTGACCTCGTCCTTGCCGAGCTTCTCGCTCGGCGCGGCGTTGGCGGCGTTGGCGCTGAGCGCGACGGCAGCTGCGGCAGCGGTGGTGAGCACGGTCACGCGAGTGCGGCTCGGCTGCTTGGGTCGACGGTGGGACGCCACGGAGGACGAACTCCTTCTTGTGAGTGATCACCCGTTCGGAGGTTCGAGCCCAGACCCTAGTGACCTAGTTGTGATCAGTTCAAATCCTCACACCGAAAAATCCCGTCACGCAATGCATTCTTTGCACACAACTCACATCCCGTGATGCGCGATTGACACTACGTTGCGTGACGTTACGCCCAATTCGGGCATCAGTGGTGTCCGTTGGGCGTTCAGGACAGCCGCTTGAGAAGCACCGCGGAGGCCACCGGCCGGGCACCGGCCTTGGCGACGCCGTCGGCCACCTCCCGGTCGGTGGAGGCGACGATGACCGGACGCCCCGGCGGCTCGGCGCGCACCAGCTGACGGATCAGCTCGTCGGCCGTGACGCCCGGCTTGGAGAACAGCACCCGCACCCCGCGCGGCGGCGCGAGCAGCACCGGCGCGGCCAGTTCGGCGCCGTCGAAGACACACGTCACCTCGGCCCCGGTCTGTGCGGCGAGCGCGGACAGCTGGCCCAGCAGCCTGAGCCGCTGCTTCTCCAGCGGCATCTGCGGATAGCCGGTCTTGGTCACGTTGTAGCCGTCCACGACCAGGTGCGCCTGCGGCAGCGCCAGGAGCTGGTCGAGAATGGCCGGATCGTTCTCGGACAGGGCGCGGGCAGCGATGTCCTTGGGGGTCATGCGTCCCGGTTCGACCGCGTCCACGGTCTCGGCCGGCCGCACCGACACCGGGGGCAGGGCGAGTTCCCGCCGCAGCCCCTGGGCCGCGTCCAGCAGGGTGTCGAGCAGCAGCCGCACCCGCACGTCCTCCACGCTGCGGCCCTCGCGGGCCGCCCGGCGGGTGGCTTCCAGGGCGGCCTCGGCCTCCCCCAGGCGGGCCTTGAGCCGCCGGGACTCGCTCTCCGCGGCCGACACCTGCGCCTGCGCCTCGGCGCGCGCGGTGTCGGCCTCGGCGTGCAGCTTGCGCAGCGCGGCCTCGCCGCGTCTGACGTCGCTGACCGCCGAACGCAGCTTGCGGTGCAGCGATTCCGTCTCCTTCTTCGCCGACTCCAGCTCGGCGCGCAGCCGTTCGGTCTCGGCGCGGGTGTGGTCCCGGGCCTGCGCCAGCTCGGCGCGCAGCCGCTCCAGCTCCGCGCGGCTCTCCTCGTCGGCCCGTTCGGCGTCCGCGCGCTGGGCCTCCTCGCCGGCCGCGGTGACCAGCTTCACCCAGCCCGGCGGGCGCAGCACGTAGGCCGCGGCCGCCACGTCGAGCGGGTCCGCGGCCGGGGGCGGGGCGCCGGAGTCGAGGGCACCGGCGAGTTCGGCTTGCGCCTCCCGGAACTTCTCCCCGATCCGCTGCCGGAACAGCGGGTCGGTCTCCAGCGCGGCCGCCATCGCGTTCCCGGCGAACTTCGCCCGGCGGTTGGGGGCGAACCGGGCGTACTGTCTCAGCTGGGCGGGAAGCTCCGCCACGGTCAGGCCGCCGAAGCCGTCCGAGACGATCTGCACGATGCGCCGGCGCACGCCGTCGGGCAGCGGACGGTCAAGCACCTCAGCGGTGCCGTCGCCCGGCCCCCCGCCTGTGGTCTCCACCATCCGTCACACCCCAATACCGAATGAGCCTCTGCGGGGCCGCTCCGCTCAGGAGCCGGCGCCCGGCCTGTCCACGAGTTCCACCTGGTCCACCGCGTTGCACCAGCGGCACCGCACCGACTCGATGGTCTCACTGACCACCTCGCGCTCCTCCACCGTCGGCTCCCCCGCGAGGTCGAGGTGGACGTACTCGACGACCTTCGACGAGCGGGTCACGTCGAACCGCGTGAGGTTGCCGCACAGGGTGCAGCGCCACCGTGTCGTGGCCGTCGGCAGAGGAACCGTCATGGTGACCGTCCGCTTCCTTCTCGTGTCCGTCCGCGCCGATCCCGACGCGTGTGGGTGGTAACCCTACGGCCTGGCGGGGACTCGCCGCCCGTCCGCCCACGGCGGCGAGGCGGTCTGTCAGCTTGCGTCCCGTTACGTCATGCTCTGTAGTCATGATCAGCACCTGGAGCACGGCGGCCGGCAGGACACTCAGAACGGTCCGGGGGACCTCGGCGCCCGTGACGTACGGCCTCATCGTCCTGTGCTGCCTGCTCTTCGCCCTGGGGCCGGCCTCCGGGCTGATCCCCGGGTACGGCTCCGGGGACGCGCTGCTCGCCGCGCAGCGGGCGTACTTCCGGCGCTGGGGCGTGGTCCCCGCCGAGCTGTTCGACGGACCGGCCGGCGCCGCCCTCACCCCGGCCACCGCCCTGTTCGTGCACGGCAGCTGGGTGCATCTGCTCGGCAACATGCTCTTCCTCTTCGTCTTCGGGGCGATGACCGAGGAACGGATGGGCCGGGTGGAGTTCACCCTGTTCTACGTCGGCTGCGGCTGTCTCGCCCTGCTGGGCTACGCGGCGGCCAACGCCGGCTCCGAGCAGTCGCTGGTCGGCGCCTCCGGGGCGATCTCGGCGGTCCTCGGAGCGTTCCTCTACCTGTTCCCCCACGCGCGCGTGACCAGTCTTCTGCCGTTCCTGTTCTTCCTGCCGCTGCGCTTCCCGGCGTGGATCGTGCTGCCGTTCTGGGCGGCCCTGCAATGGCTGGCGGCCGGGCAGGCGGCCTCCGACGGGCCCGGGGTGGCCTATCTGGCCCACCTGGTGGGGTTCGGCCTGGGCTTCGGCTACGCGTGGATGCGCTACGGCCGGGGGACGAGCCTGAGGGGGCGCCTTGGAAGGGCGGTGGGGGGAGACGGGAAAGGGGAAGGCCCGGAGGGCGGCCTTGGAAGGGCGGTGGGGGGGAGACGGGCGGGCTAGAGTGAAAGCCGCCCCAGCTCCGGTCACCGAGGGAGAGACACAGCCGTGATCACCGCGATCGTCCTGATCAAGACCAGTGTGGACCGGATCCCCGAGATCGCTGAGCGCATCGCCGCGCTGGAGGGCATCACCGAGGTCTTCTCGGTCACCGGCACCTACGACCTCATCGCCATGGTCCGGGTCCGGCAGCACGAGGACCTCGCCGAGGTCATCCCGGGCCGGATCAGCAAGATCCCGGGTGTGGAGGCGACGGACACCCACGTCGCCTTCCGCACCTACTCCCAGCACGACCTGGAGGCCGCGTTCGCGATCGGCCTCGACAACTAGCCGTCCAGATCGACGGCCGCGATGCCGCTGCCCGAGGAGACGTAGAGGCGGCCGCCGCGGACCACCGGGGTGTGCTGGTCGTCGCCCGCGTCCCGGCCGAGGGCCGCGCTCCAGCGTTTCCTCCCGTTCAGGTCCAGGGCCCAGACCCGGTCGGCCGCACGCGCGTACACGGTGTCGCCGGCCACCACCGCGCGGGGTTCGCCCGCGAGGCCGTACGTCCAGGCCAGGGTGCCGTCGGCCGCCCGGACCGCGTACACCGTCGCCGAGTCCGTGCCGACGGCCAGCGTCCGGGTGCCCGCGGTGAGCACCCCCGCATCGTCCTCCCTGCGCCACAGCCGCCGGCCGTCCGTGACCCGGAAGCCCTGGCGCGTGGCGGGGGTGTGCGTGAAGACGGTGCTGCCGGCCAGGGCGACGGCCGTGACGTCGGGGCCCGCGGACACCTGCCACGTGCGCGCTCCGGTCCGCGCGTCCAGCGCCAGCAGCGTGTCGCCGTAGCTGCCCGTGCAGATCACCTCGCCCGAGACGAGGGGTGTGCCGGTGGGTCCGGCCGGGGTCGGGGCGGTCCACCGCTCACTGCCGTCCGGGGCGTAGCGGCGCAGTCCGCCGGCGTCCGTGCCGCCGACGGAGACGAGGACGTCGGAGCCGAGCGGCACGGGGACGGCGTAGGCCGGGCCGCCGAGGGTGCGGGTCCACAGCGGGCTGCCGGTGAGGCTCACCGCGGTCAGCCTGCGCACGTCGTCGGCGTGCAGGCGCACCACGCAGTAGATCGCGTCCCGGGTGACCACGGGGGTGGAGACGTCGTCGCCGAGCCGGACCTTCCAGCGCTTGGAGCCGTTGCGGGAGATGGCGTGCAGGACACCGCCCGAGGTGCCGGCGTAGACGACGGAACCGTCCGGCGAGAGGGCGCAGCAGGCGCCGTCCAGACCGCCGATCCCGCCGAGGTCGTACTGCCAGCGCAGCACGGCGGACCGGGCGGCGGCGGGGACGGCCGTCATGCCGGGGTCCGACGCGTCGGGCGCCTGGTAGCTGCCGCTCATGCCCTCGCCCTCGGTGGAGTAGCCCCACTTCAGCAGCCGGCCACCGCCCACCACACCGCCGACGGCGACCGCGCCGCCCGCGAGGGTCACCAGGAGCCGCCGGCGGCCGGGAGCGACGGGCCCCGGCCGGCCGACGGCAACCGTGGATCCGGCGGGAGCGGCAGGACCGACGGGAGCGGCGGAGGCCGCAACTGCCTCGGGCACGGTTTCGGGGGCGGGGGCGGGGGCGGGGGCGGACGCGGCGGCCTCGGGGACGGGCGCGGACACGGCTCCGGACGCAGGGTCGGATACGGCTCCGGGCGCGGGCGTGGTGGCATCCGCGACTGCTTCGGGCGCGGGCGTGGTGGCATCCGCGACTGCTTCGGGCGCGGGAGCTGCGGCATCCGCGACTGCTTCCGGCTCGGGAGCGGTCACGGGGGCGGGTGCGGTCGCCGGTGCCGGGGTCGCGGGCGTCCCGGGGGCCGAGGCGGGGGCGGTCGCGGGGACGAGGGCGGGTGAGAGGTACTCCACGCCGCTGGGGCGGTCGTCGGGGGTCGGGCGGGGGCCGGCGGCGGGGCCGTACCAGCCCGGGCGGACGCCGGTGCGCAGCGTGTCCGGGGTGAACCCCGCGGCCGCCACCACCTCCGCCGGCTCCGGCCGCTCCAGCGGGTCCTCGCGCAGACAGGCCGTCACCAGCGGCCGGATCGCCCCCGGTACGCCGGACAGGTCGAAGTCGCGGGTGAGGATGCGCAGCAGGACCACCGAGTCCTGGCCCTCGCCGAACGGCTCGCGGCCGGCCGCCGCGTAGGCGAGGACCGCGCCGAGGGAGAAGACGTCGCTCGGCGGGCCGACCTGGCCGCCGTTGCGGATCTGTTCCGGCGAGACGTAGCCGACCGAGCCGACGACCGCGCCGGTGCGGGTCAGCGAGGTGGCCTCGAGTGCCCGCACGATCCCGAAGTCGATGACCCGGGGGCCGTCCGGGCCCAGCAGGATGTTGGACGGCTTCAGGTCGCGGTGCACCAGGCCCTTGGCGTGGATGGCGGCCAGTGCCTCGCCGAGCGAGGCGGCGAGGATCCGCACCGCGGGTCCGGGCAGCGCGCCGTGGTCCAGGACGGCGTCCCGCAGATTCGGGCCGGGCACGAACTCCGTCGCCATCCAGGGCCGTTCGGCCTCGGTATCGGCGTCCACGACCCGCGCGGTGTACGTGCCCGCGCCGCCGACGGTCTGCGCGGCGCGGACCTCGTGGCGGAAGCGGGCGCGGAAGGTGCGGTCCTCGGCGTGCTCGGTCCGCACCACCTTCACCGCCAGCCGCGGTCCGCCGCGGGAGCGGGCGAGGTAGACCTCGCCCATGCCGCCCGCGCCGAGCCGGTGCGTGACGTCGTACGGGCCGATGTGGCGCGGATCGGTGGCGCGCAGCGGCTGCACTCCGGGGTCCCCCTGTCCGATGTGGTGTCAGGGGGAGGTTATCCGGGCCCCGGTGTCCGCCGCGTGCGCAGGTTCACACGGCGGGGACGCAGCGGCCCTCCTCCGTGCGGTACCGCCACTTGGCGCCGTCCCGGACCAGCTCCTTGACGGCCTTGACGAACCGCTCGACGTGCTCGTCCGGGGTGCCCGCGCCGAAGCTCACCCGGATGGCGTTGAGGGACTTCTCCCCCGGCGCCGCCTCGGGGGCGCCGCACTCGCCCTGGGTCTGCGGGTCGGTGCCGAGCAGGGTGCGGACCAGCGGGTGGGCGCAGAACAGGCCGTCGCGGACGCCGATGCCGTACTCGGCGGAGAGCGCGGCGGCGAAGTGGGAGCTGTTCCAGCCCTCGACGACGAAGGAGATGACGCCGACGCGCGGGGCGTCGTCGCCGAAGAGGGAGAGGATCCGCACCTCGGGGACCTCGGCCAGGCCCTCGCGGACCGCGCGGACGAGGTGCTGCTCGCGGGCGACCAGGGTGTCCCAGCCGGCCTCGGTGAGCGCCTTGCAGGCCGACGCGATGGAGTGGACGCCGATGACGTTCGGGGAGCCGGCCTCGTGGCGGGCGGCGCTGTCGTGCCACTCGACGTCGACACCGCCGTCCTGCCGGCGGCTGACCTTGCGGCTGGCGCCGCCGCCCGCGAGGTACGGCTCGGCCGCCCGGAGCCAGTCGGCGCGGCCCGCGAGGACACCGGAGCCGAAGGGGGCGTACAGCTTGTGCCCGGAGAACGCGATCCAGTCGACGTCCAGGTCACTGACGTCGACGGGGTGGTGCGGGACCAGCTGGGCGGCGTCGAGGACGATCCGGGCGCCGTGGGCGTGCGCGGCGGCGGCCAGTTCGCGTACCGGCCACAGCTCGCCGGTGACGTTGGAGGCGCCGGTGACGCAGACCAGGGCCGGGCCGTGGGGGTCGCGGTCGGCGAGGGCCCGCTCCAGGGTCTCCACGGCCTGCCGGGGGGTGCGCGGGGCGTCGAGGTAGGTGACGTCCGCGTCCTGCCAGGGCAGCAGGGAGGCGTGGTGCTCGGTCTCGAAGACGAAGACCTGGCAGCCGGCCGGAAGCGCGCGGGCCAGCAGGTTGAGGGAGTCGGTGGTGGAGCGGGTGAAGACCACCTGGTCGGCCGGGCGGCAGCCGAGGAACTCGGCGACGGTGCCACGGGCGTTCTCGAACAGGTCGGTGGAGAGCTGGGAGAGGTAGCCGGCACCGCGGTGGACGCTGCCGTAGTAGGGGGCGTACGCGGCGACGTCGTCCCAGACGCGCTGGAGGGCGGGGGCGCTGGCCGCGTAGTCGAGGGCCGCGTAGGTCACTTCGCCACCGGTGACCAGCGGGACGGTGACATCTCGCCCCAGAACGGGCAGAGGGGTGCAAACGGACTGGTCGCAGGCAGCGGTGGAGACAGACATGGCGGGACTCCCGTGAGGACGTGAGAGAAGGCGAGGAAGAGAAAGGGGTGTGCGGAGGCGGGGCTCTGCGGCCCTAACGCATTCGCTTGCTCACGGAAGACTCCTCGACGACCAGGATCCCCGGGTTCGTGAGGGATCCGCGCTTGCCGTGGACCTTGCTGTCCACGGCCTGGTCTTCACCCGGGGCACCCCGCCACGGACGGAGGGTTGCCGGACAGTCGGCCGGGGCCTCATGACTGTCACTCATGACCTGGTACAGGAACGTACGCGAGATGATCGTCGCCCCGCAACCCGTGTCCGGATCGCGGGACGACTCCCGGTGGGGCTCAGGCGTTGCTGGCCGCCACCCAGCGTTCCAGCGAGCGCCTGGCCGCGCCCGAGTCGATCGACTCGGCGGCCTGCGCGATGCCCGCGCGGATCTGCTCGGCGAACGGCGCGTCCGTCGGCCGCAGCGCCACCAGCGCCGCCGCCGAGTTCAGCAGCACGGCGTCCCGTACGGCCCCCTGCTCGCCGTCCAGCAGCCGGCGGGCGACCTGGGCGTTGTAGGCCGCGTCGGCGCCGCGCAGGGCCTCCACGGGGACGAGGCCGATGCCGACGTCCCGCGGGTCGAAGACCTCCTCGGTGACCTTGCCGTCGCGGACCACCCACACCCTGGAGGCCGCGGTGACGGTCAGTTCGTCCAGGCCGTCGTCGCCCCGGAAGACCAGGGAGGAGTTGCCGCGCTCGGCGAGGACACCGGCCACGATGGGCGCCATCCGCGGGTCGGCCACACCGACCGCCTGCGACCGCACCTGGGCCGGGTTGGTCAGCGGACCGAGCACGTTGAAGGTGGTGCGGATGCCGAGCTGGGAGCGGGCCGCGGCGACGTGCCGCAGGGAGGGGTGGAAGCGCACCGCGAAGCAGATGGTGATGCCGGCTTCCTCGGCGACCTCGGCGACCCGCCGCGGGGTCAGGTTCAGGTTGATCCCGAGCTTCTCCAGGACGTCGGAGGAGCCGGAGGCGGAGGACGCGGCACGGTTGCCGTGCTTGACGACCTTCGCGCCCGTGCCGGCGACGACGATCGAGGACATGGTGGAGATGTTCACCGTCTTGGCGCCGTCGCCGCCGGTGCCGACGATGTCCACGGCCGGGCCGGGCACCTCGATCACGTTGGCGTGTGCGTACATCGTCCGCACGAGCCCGGTGATCTCCTCGACCGTCTCGCCCTTGGCCCGCAGCGCCACCATGAAACCGGCGATCTGGGCGTCGGTCGCCTCCCCGCGCATGATCAGGTCCATCGCCCAGGCGGTGTCGTCGGCGGACAGGTCACGGCCCTCCAGCAGGCCGTTCAGCAGAGCGGGCCAGGAGCGGCCCGCCGCGGTGTCGCCTCCAGCGGGGGTCACAGCGCTCATCAGCCGCTCCTCGTAGACAGTCTCGAAACGTCGTGCACCACCCTATCCAGCCCGGGGCACGGCGAAGGGCCCCGTCCGGGATGGGGCACCCCCTGCTCTTTCGAGCGCGGGGAGGACGGGGCCCTTCAGCGTGGCGTGGCGACGCGGGGATCAGTGGTGGCCGTGGCCGCTCGTGATCTCCTTGTACTCCTCGACGGTCGGCTTCGGGATCTGGCTGTCCTCGCCGTAGTAGCTGTTGGACAGCTTCGCCCGCAGCTTCTGCGTGGCGGGCACCTTCCGCTCGACACCGTTCTCGTCGACCGTCGGGCCGATCTCGGCCGGCTCGTACTGGTGGTGCGAGGTGAGGGTGTGCAGCTGCTCCTGGCTGAGCGGCTCGTGCACCTCGATGAACTCACCGTGCGGCAGGCGCTTGATGATGCCGGTCTCGCGGCCGTGCAGCACCTTGTCGCGGTCGCGGCGCTGCAGACCCAGGCAGATCCGCTTGGTCACGATGAACGCGATGACCGGTCCGGCGAAGAAGAAGATCCGGACGAACCAGGTGACGGCGTTGATCGACAGGTGGAAGTGCGTGGCCCACAGGTCGTTGCCGCCGCCGACCAGGGTGATCATGTAGATCGTGACCCAGGCGACACCGAACGCGGTACGGGTCGGGGCGTTGCGCGGGCGGTCCAGGATGTGGTGCTCGCTCTTGTCGCCGGTGACCCAGGACTCGATGAACGGGTACACCGCGATCACGGCGAGGACCGCCGGGAAGAGCACCAGCGGGATGAACACGCCCAGGACCAGCGTGTGGCCCCAGAGGTTGATCTCCCAGCCCGGCATGAAGCGGATCAGACCCTCGGCGAAGCCCATGTACCAGTCGGGCTGGGCGCCGGTGGACACCTGGTCCGGACGGTAGGGGCCCATGGCCCAGATCGGGTTGATCTGGGCGACCGCCGCGATGGCCGCGATGACACCGAAGACCAGGAAGAAGAAGCCTCCGGCCTTCGCCATGTACACCGGCAGCAGCGGCATGCCGACGACGTTCTTCTCGGTCTTCCCGGGACCCGCGTACTGCGTGTGCTTGTGGTAGAAGACCAGGATCAGGTGCGCCACCATCAGGCCGAGCATGATGCCCGGCAGCAGCAGGATGTGGATCGAGTAGAACCGGGCGACGAAGTCGTGACCGGGGAACTCCCCGCCGAACAGGAAGAACGACAGGTACGTGCCGACGATCGGCACGGACAGGATCGCGCCCTCCATGAAGCGGACACCGGTGCCGGAGAGCAGGTCGTCCGGGAGCGAGTAACCGGTGAAGCCGGTGAACATGCCGAGGACGAACAGCAGGAAGCCGAACAGCCAGTTGATCTCACGCGGCTTGCGGAACGCGCCGGTGAAGAACACGCGCATCATGTGCACGAACATGCCGGCGAGGAAGATCAGCGCGGCCCAGTGGTGGATCTGCCGGATGAGCAGACCACCGCGCACGTCGAAGGAGATGTGCAGGGTCGAGTTGAACGCCTCGGACATCAGCTGTCCCTGGAGCGGGACGTATGAGCCGTGGTACTCCACCTCGTTCATCGACGGGTGGAAGAACAGCGTCAGGTACACACCCGTCAGGATGATGATGATGAAGCTGTACATGCACACTTCGCCCAGCATGAACGACCAGTGGTCGGGGAAGATCTTGCGCATGTTGGACTTGGCCAGGGAGTAGATCCCGAGCCGGCCGTCGGCCCAGTCGGCGACACGCTCGCCGGCCGGTGCCTTACCGCGAGAGCGGCCCGCCGCGGCGGACGAGGGCGTTTCGTTCGGTGCAGTACTCATCCGCGCTCCCAGAATGCAGGACCGACGGGCTCCTCGAAGTCGCCGAGAGCCTGGAGGTAACCCTCACTGTCCACACCGATGCGCAGCTGCGGCAGGGCGTGGCCGGCGGGACCGAAGATCACTCGGGCGCCGTCGGAGAGGTCGAAGGTGGACTGGTGGCACGGGCAGAGCACGTGGTGCGTCTGCTGCTCGTACAGCGAGATCGGGCAGCCCACGTGGGTGCAGATCTTCGAGAAGGCGACGATGCCCTCGTGCGACCAGTCGAGCTCGCGCTTGTCCTTGATGTTGCCCGGCTGCAGCCGGACGATCATCAGGGCGGCCTTGGCGATCTCCGTCTGGAACTCCTCGGACTTCTCCTCCAGGCCGTCGGGCTTGGCGAAGGTGAGGGAGCCGACGGCGACGTCCTCGGGACGCAGCGGCTGGTTCGTGTTCATGTTGACCAGGCGCTTGCCCTTGGCCCACATCGTGTGCCGGAGCTTGGTGCCGGGCGCCGGGCCCAGGCCGCCGAGCAGCATGACGCCGGAGAGCGGCACCAGGGCCAGCGCGCCGAACATCGTGTTGCGGATCAGCTTGCGGCGGCCGAGCGCCGACTCCTTGGCGCCCTGGCGGAAGTCCGCGTGCACCTTCGCCCGGACGTCCGCGGGGGCCTCGATCGGGTGACGCTCGTCGGCGACCTCGACGTCGGACATCAGGGTGCGGGCCCAGTGGACCGCGCCCGCGCCGATGCAGAACAGCGCCACGCCGAGGGTCAGACCCAGCGTGAAGTTCATCGCGCTGAGGTGACCGATCGGGAAGACGAAGATCGACTTGTCGTTCGGGATCACCAGGTACGCGACGATGAAGCCGATGGTGGCCAGCATCGACACCGTGAACAGCAGGGCGACCATGCGCTCGGACCGCTTGGCGGCCCGCTCGTCGACGTCCTGGATCCGGTGCTCGTGCGGCGGCAGCCCCGGGTCGGCGAACGGGTTCTCCTCGTCCGCGATCCCTACCGCGCCGTGGGCGTGGTCCTGCTCAGCGGGCAGGTTCTCTTCTGGAATGTCTTGGCTACTCATGACTTCTTGGCCTTTGCGGTCCGAGCGGCGACCCAGACGGCGACCGCGATCAGCGCGCCGAGGCCGAAGATCCAGGCGAACAGACCCTCACTGACCGGCCCGAGGCCGCCCAGCTCCAGGCCACCCGGGTTCTCCGTCTGGCTGCCGTTGACCGCGTTCAGGTACGCGATGATGTCCTTCTTGTTCTTCTCCGACATCGTGGTGTCGGGGAAGGACGGCATGTTCTGCGGGCCCGTCTGCATGGCCTCGTAGATGTGCTTGGGAGCGACACCCTCCAGGCTCGGCGCGTACTTGCCCTTGGTCAGGGCGCCGCCCTTGCCGGTGAAGTTGTGGCACTGCGCGCAGTTGGTGCGGAACAGCTCACCGCCGGCGGCGATGTCCGCGCCCTCCGGGCCGTACTGCTGCTTGGTGGGCACGCTCGGGCCGGCGCCCAGCGACGCGACGTACGCGGCGAGCTGGTCGATCTGGGCCTGCGTGTAGATGTTCTTCTTCTTCGGGACCTGGGCGCCCTGCGAGGTGGCGGCGGGCATACGGCCGGTGCTGACCTGGAAGTCGACAGCGGCTGCACCCACGCCGACGAGGCTCGGGCCGTCGGAGGAGCCCTGGCCACCGGTCCCGTGGCAGCTGGCGCAGCCGACCTCGTAGAGCTTCTTGCCCTCCTTGATGGTCAGGGACTGGGAGGTTTCATCGGCCTGCGCCTTGCTCGCGGGCGCGAACGCGGCGTACAGCCCCCCAGTGGCCGCCAGCGCGAGGAGTAGGACGACGACCGCCGCCAGCGGATGGCGTCGTCGTGCGGAGAGCTTTTTCACGGATTACCCCGGTGTCAGGATCTTCTGCGTCGGTGCTTCTGGATGTGCGGGAGCGGTCCCGGCTACTTGATCAGGTAGATCGTGGCGAAGAGGCCGATCCAGACGACATCGACGAAGTGCCAGTAGTAGGACACGACGATGGCGGCGGTCGCCTGCTCGTGAGTGAACCTCTTGGCCATGTAGGTACGGCCGAGGACCAGCAGGAAGGCGATGAGGCCGCCCGTCACGTGCAGGCCGTGGAAGCCGGTGGTCAGGTAGAACACCGAGCCGTACGGGTCGGAGGACAGCGAGATGCCGTCCTTCTTCACCAGCTCCGTGTACTCGTAGATCTGACCGCCGATGAAGATCGCACCCATGATGAAGGTGAGGATGAACCAGCCACGGAGCTTCTTCACGTCGCCGCGCTCGGCCGCGAACACGCCGAGCTGGCAGGTGAGGGAGGAGAGCACCAGGATCGTGGTGTTCGTCGCGGAGAAGGGCACGTTGAGCGCGTGCGCCATCTCCTTCCAGTGGTCCGGTCCGGTCACCGACCGGAGGGTGAAGTACATCGCGAAGAGGGCCGCGAAGAACATCAGCTCGGAACTCAGCCAGATGATGGTTCCGACGCTGGTGAGGTTCGGCCGGTTGACCGACGGGTGCGCGTGCCCGGTATCTACTGTCGTTGCTGTCGCCACGACCGACATTATGTCGGTCGCTTATCTCGCGCTCACTCCGGGGGGTGCCGTTCGGAGTGTTGCCGCCCGCCGAACCGGTGCTGACGTGGTGTTCATGGGAGTAACATCCGCCCGAACGGCCCTGTCCGTCCCGTCCGTACGACGCCGACGTCCCGGAGGAACAATGCAGCCGACCGCCACGGTGCTGGTCTACAGCGACGACTCCAACACCCGCGAGCAAGTACGGCTGGCCACCGGGCGCCGTCCGGCCCCGGACGCGCCCTTGGTGGAGTTCGTGGAGTGCGCGACTCCCGACGCGGTGCTGCGGGAGCTGGACAAGGGAGGCATCGACGTCTGCGTGCTGGACGGCGAGTCCGCCCCGATGGGGGGCATGGGGGTGTGCCGGCAGATCAAGGACGAGGTGTTCGACTGCCCGCCGGTGCTGCTTCTCATGGGCCGGCCGCAGGACGCCTGGCTGGCCACGTGGAGCCGTGCGGACGCCGCTGTGACGCTGCCGGTGGACCCCGTGGAGTTCGCCGCCGCGCTGGCCTCTCTGCTGCGGCGGAAGAGGCTGCTGAGCGCCTAGCCGCAAGGGGCGCGAGGCCGCCGCGCGCGTACGGGCCCGTACGGGCCCCGCGCGGCGTTCCCCGCGCCCCCTCAGGGCGCTCACAGGGCCACTGGCTGGATTCTCGCCGCTTCCCCGGGCGCCGGGGCGTCCGGGGTGCCGTTGGTCAGGGCGCTGCCCGTACGCCACTTGGCCCAGTCGACGTTCCAGTCGCCGAAGCCGTTGCCGAAGGGTTCCATCGGGTCGCCCTGGGAGTTGACGACCTTGACGATGTCGCCCTCGCGGACGTTGTCGAAGAACCACTCGGCGTTGGACGTGCTCATACCGGTGCAGCCGTGGCTGACGTTCGCATAGCCCTGTGAGCCCACGGACCAGGGCGCGGCGTGCACGTACTCGCCGGACCAGGTGACCCGGGTGGCGTAGTAGACCGGCAGGTCGTAGGAGTCGGAGCTGCCCTCGGCGATGCCGACGGTGGAGCCGCGCATCCGTACGAAGTACTGCTTCTCCAGGACGACCTTGACCCCGTTGCGGGTCTCGAAGCCGGGCTTGCCGGTGGTGACGGGGATCTGCTCGATCTGCTCGCCGTTCTTGTAGTACGTGAGCTGGTGTGAGGCGGCGTCCGTCACGACCTCCACCCGGTCACCCGTGGTGAGCTTCAGCGCCTTGGACTTCCCGCCCCACAGCCGGTCGCTGATCTTGACGCCGTCCAGGTTGCTGTGCACCTGGATGGTCGCGTGGGCCGGCCAGTACTCCTTGGGCCGGTAGTGGAGTTCCTTGTCGCTCACCCAGTACCAGGAGCCCGGCACGGCCGGCACGGAGTCCACCCTCAGGGCACGCTCCACGACGGCGCGCTGCGCCTTGTCCTTGATCGGCTGGTCGAGCTGGGCCGTGACGGGCTGTCCGACGCCGTACGTGCCCGTGCCCGGCCCGAAGGTGACACCGAGCGTCTTCTTGGTGGTGGGTCTGCTGGTGTCGAAGGTGAGGACCTTGCGGCCGGGGGCGCCGTCCTCGTCCTCGGTGCTCACCGTGACCGTGTAATGGGCGTTGGCGGCCAACGGGGAGGTGCTGTGCCACCGGCTGCCGTCGGCGGCGAGTTCGCCCGTGACGTAACGCCCTGTGGAGTCCTGGGCGGTGACGTCCGTGATGCGGCCCTCACCGCTGTTGGCGGTGACCTCCAGGGGCTTGTCCGGATCGGCTGGCTTCCCTGCCTCGGTGGGACCGTTGAAGGAGATCAGGTCCGCTGCGTCGTACGGCCTGGCCGACAGGGGGTTGCCGTCCGAACCGCAAGCGGTGACGCCCGCACCGAGGGCGGTCACCAGCAGGGTGCAGCTGACGACGGTGCGGGTCCGCGCAATGTGGTTCATATGATCACGCTATGAGATGGAGAGCTTACCGGCGCGGTGAGTAACTCGTACGAGGGAAGGCGTTCCGGCAAAGGACGGACCCGCCCGGGGAGCGCCGGAGAACGCCGGGAGCCCGGACCCTCCGTCAGGAAGGTCCGGGCTCCCGGTGCGTACGGCGATCCCTACTGGGTGCGGTTCTCGCCGTGGTAGTACTCGAACACCCAGCCGAACAGGCCGACCACGATGAACGGCGCGGAGAAGTAGATCAGCCACCAGCCGATCGCGATGCTCATGAAGGCGATCGCACCGCCGAAGCCCAGCATGAGCGGCTGCCAGCTGTGCGGGCTGAAGAAGCCCAGCTCGCCCGCGTCGTCCGCGACGTCGGCCTCCTTGTCGTCCTGGGCGCCCGCGTCGACCCGCCGGGCGGTGAAGCCCAGGTAGAAGCCGATCATGACGCTCAGGCCGAAGGCCAGGAAGAGCGCGGTGGTACCGGCCGGCTCCTTCGACCACACGCCATACACGATGGCCATGATCAGGATGAAGGCGCTCAGCCAGATGAACATCCGACCCTGGATCTTCACTTGCCGGCCTCCTTGCTGCCAGCGACGGCGGTGGCGGGACCGACGTTCTCGAGCTGCTCGAGCGCGGCGATCTCAGGGTGGTGCAGGTCGAACGCCGGGGATTCGCTGCGGATCCGCGGCAGGGTGAGGAAGTTGTGCCGCGGGGGCGGGCAGGAGGTCGCCCACTCCAGCGAGCGGCTGTAGCCCCACGGGTCGTCCACGCCGACCGGCTTGCCGTACTTGGCCGTCTTCCACACGTTGTAGAGGAACGGCAGGATCGACAGGCCGAGCAGGAAGGAGCTGATGGTCGACACCGTGTTCAGGGCGGTGAAGCCGTCGGCCGCCAGGTAGTCGGCGTACCGGCGCGGCATGCCCTCGGCCCCCAGCCAGTGCTGGACCAGGAAGGTGCCGTGGAAGCCGACGAACAGCGTCCAGAAGGTGATCTTGCCGAGCCGCTCGTCCAGCATCTTGCCCGTCATCTTCGGCCACCAGAAGTGGAAGCCGGAGAACATCGCGAACACGACCGTGCCGAACACCACGTAGTGGAAGTGGGCCACCACGAAGTACGAGTCGGAGACGTGGAAGTCCATCGGCGGCGAGGCCAGGATGACACCGGTCAGACCACCGAACGTGAAGGTGATCAGGAAGCCGATGGCCCACAGCATCGGGGTCTCGAAGGACAGCGAGCCCTTCCACATGGTGGCGATCCAGTTGAAGATCTTCACACCGGTCGGGACCGCGATGAGGAAGGTCATGAAGGAGAAGAACGGCAGCAGCACGCCACCGGTGACGTACATGTGGTGCGCCCACACCGTCACCGACAGACCGGCGATCGCGATGGTCGCCGCGATCAGGTTCATGTAACCGAAGATCGGCCGGCGGCTGAAGACCGGGATGACCTCACTGATGATGCCGAAGAACGGCAGCGCGATGATGTACACCTCGGGATGGCCGAAGAACCAGAAGAGGTGCTGCCACA
>NZ_WWJT01000141.1 GCF_009865385.1 Streptomyces sp. SID486
GGTCTGGAGAGCGACGAGGCGATCCGGGCAGCCGCCTACTCCAAGCGCGAACAGGAACGTCGCAGCATGCTGCAGGACGACCACGGTGACCAGCCGGTGAGCTGAGCCGGGGAGGTGCCGTCGGTCGGTGGCCGTCGCGGTGCGGATGTTCCGCTGATCGGTCGGTGCGTGATTGTTTCGTCTCGGGGGCGGGCGGGGACCCGGACGCAACGCCGCCGGAGCGCCGAGTTCCGCCTGGCGGGCCGGCGGCATGACCGCCGTTCCACCTGATCCGGGTGGAACGGCCCCCAAGGAGTACCGGAGCCCCGGGCCCCCGTCGCAGCGCTTCCGGGAGTCAGGCTCTGTGTGCCCTTTCCTCACCGCCAGGCCGTGACATCAAGGGAAGTCACCATGAAAGCAGCGGTATACGAAGGACCGCGAACGGTCACCGTGAAGGACGTGCCGGACGCGAAGATCGAACACCCCTGCGACATCATCGTCAAGATCACCACCACCAACATCTGCGGCTCGGACCTGCACATGTACGAGGGCCGCACCTCGTTCGAGTCCGGCCGCACCCTGGGCCACGAGAACATGGGCCAGGTCGTGGAGGTCGGCTCGGCCGTCCGCAAGGTCCAGGTCGGCGAATACGTGGTCCTGCCCTTCAACATCGCCTGCGGCTTCTGCAAGCAGTGCGAGCAGGGCCTGACCAACTACTGCCTGACCATGCAGCCGGAACCGGCCCTCGCCGGAGCCGCCTACGGATTCGCCGACATGGGCCCCTACCAGGGCGGCCAGGCGGAACTGCTGCGCGTGCCCTACGGCGACTTCAACGCGCTGCGCCTGGGCGAGGACGCCGCCGAACGCCAGACCGACTACGTGATGCTCGCCGACATCTTCCCCACCGGCTACCACGCCACCGAGATGGCCCACGTCAAACCGGGCGACCAGACCATCGTCTTCGGGGCCGGCCCCGTCGGGCTGATGGCGACCTACTCCGCCCTCCTCAAGGGCGCCGGCCGCGTCTGGACGGCCGACCACCACCCCGACCGGCTGCGCAAGGCGGAGGAGATCGGGGCCATCCCCATCAACACCGCCGAGCAGAACCCCGCGGAGGTCGTCAAGGAAGCCACCCTCGGCCTGGGCGCCGACAACGGCTGCGAATGCGTCGGCTACCAGGCACACGACCCCCAGGGACACGAGGACGCCAGCCTCACCCTCAACGGCCTGATCGACTCGGTCCGGTTCACGGGCGACATCGGCGTGGTGGGCGTGTTCCTCCCCCAGGACCCCGGCGGCGCGCAGGCCCAGGGCGAACTCGAGGCCCAGGGCAAGGTCCCGATCGACTTCGGCCTGATGTGGTTCAAGGGCCAGCACATGGGCACCGGGCAGGCGCCGGTGAAGCGGTACAACCGGGCGCTGCGGGACCTGATCGCCGGCGGGAAGGCCGAACCGAGCTTCGTCGTCTCCCACGAACTCAGCCTGGACGAGGCCCCCACCGCCTACGAGCACTTCGACGCCCGTGACGAGGGCTGGACCAAGGTCGTCCTGCATCCCGACGGCCACGGCAACGGCCACAAGCGGTAAGAGCCCCAGCGCCGCCGTGCCGCCTGCCTCCCCCGGCCCGGCCCGGGCGACGGATGCCGGTCTGCCCGTCCGCCGGGCGGGGCCGGGGGCGGTCGCCGCGTTCCGGCCGGACCTGGACCGACAGCGACCGCCCGCGCCCCGGCCGGACCTGAACCGACAGCGATCACCCGCGCCCCGGCCGGACCTGAACCGACAGCGACCGCCCGCGCTCCGGCCCGGAGGGCGGACGGCGGACGCTCAGCGGTGTCCGCCGTGGCAGCACCCCGGCCGGCGGCCGCGGCCGCCGGCCGGCTCGCGGGCCGAGTGGGAGACTTCCTTGCCCGACGGCTGCCGCACCTCGACCAGGCCGACGCGACCCGGCAGGACGTTCCGGCCATGCGGACACCCGTGACGTGGCTGCGGGCCTTCGGGGAGGTCGTGCGATCCGGGCTCACGATCGAGGAGACGCGGCTGGAGCCCCTGCTCGCGCTGCGCACGGCCGCCGGGGTGGCGATCGTGGTCGGGCCGACGTTGTGGCTGATCTCCCCGGCCTATGCCGCGTCCGCCGCCCTCGGTGCCTACTCCGCGGGTGGGGCCACCTTCCAGCGCAGCTGGCGTCCGCGCAAGGTGGTCGCGCTCGGTGCGGGCGCCGGTCTGGCGCTCAGCACCTTCGTGGGCTACCTGGCGGCGGGGCGACTCGTGACGTTCCTTCCGCTGCTGGCCGTATGGGCCTTCGCCGCGGGAATGGCGTGGGCCGTCGGAACGACCGCCGGGATCATCGCAGCGACGACCGTGGGCAGCATGCTCGTGACCATCACCCTGCCCACGAGCGTCGGGCGAGCCCTGGAGCACGCCGGGGTCATCGCACTCGGAGGCGTGACCCAGGCCCTGCTGATCCTGCTGTTCCCGATCCGCCGTTGGGGAGCGCATCGTGACGCGCTCGCCGACGCCCTGGCCGGCGTGGCGGACTACGCCCGCCGGCTGCGGCACGACCCGACCGCCTCGTTCGACCCGGAGCCGTTGATGACGGCCCGGGACGCGGCCGCCGTGACGCCGTCACAGGCCCGCACCCGTCCCCCCGTCCTCCACGGCCCCCGCGGGCTCGCCGAGCGCATCCGGCCGGTCCTCGCCGCGCTCGCCGACCCCGACGTCGGCGCCCCGGCGGAAGGACCCGGGCGTGACCGCGCGCGGGAGTTGCTCGACGCGGCCGCCGACGTCCTGGACGCGGCCGCCCGGTCGATCCGCCACGGCACTCCCGCCGAGGTGCGGCCCGAGAGCACGGACGTCCTGCACGTCGACGAGGAGCACGAGGTGCTGGAGGGCCCCGCGCGGCAAGCCGCGAAGCGGCTCGTGGAACTGCTCGGTGAAGCGTCGGAGATCGCCGGGAGCGGTTGCGTGAGCGAGGAGACGCCCACGCGGCCTGGGCTCGCCGGCGGCCGGTTCCTGGTGCGCCCGACCATGCTGCGGCTGGTCCCGGTCGTCATCCGGGCGGTGCACCGTGAGCTCCGCCGGGACTCGCCGGTGTTCCGGCACGCCGTCCGCCTGGCGGCGGTGGCCACGCTGGGCTATGAGATCGCCGCCCGGCTGCCCCTGGGCCACGGCTACTGGGCGCCCATCGCCTCGGTGATGGTGATGCGGCCGGACTTCCACCGGACGTACGCGCGTGCGGTGGCCCGTCTCGCCGGGACCCTGGCGGGGGTCGCACTCGCCACCGGTGTGGTGCGGGCCCTGGGCCCGGACGCCCAGGTGTCCGGCGCGCTGGCGGTGGTCTCGGCGGGCCTGTCGTACACGCTGAACCGCACCGGCTACGCCTACTCCCAGTGCTTCACCGCCGCATACGTCGTCTTCCTGCTCGGCATGGGCGGCCAGGCGTGGGAGCAGACGGTCCCGGAGCGGGTGGTACTCACCCTGCTCGGCGGGGCCCTGGCCATGCTGGCCTACGTGGTGTTCCCCGCGTGGGAGACACCCCGGCTGCCGGGCCGGCTCGCGGACTGGCTCGCCGCCGACGGCCGCTACGCGGCCGCGGTGCTCCGCGACTACGCCGAACCGACCCGGGAGCATCACGCCGACATGCGCCGGGCACTGCTGGAGAGCAGGGAGGCACGTGCCGCCTGGCAGGAGGCGTACGACCGGGCAAGGCAGGAACCGGTCCGCCCCCGGGGTCTGACGTCGCGCGAGGCGCAGGATGCGCAGGAGGCGCTCAAGGGGTTCGGCCGGGCAGCGATGCTCATGGAGAGCCACGTCCCGCGGGCCGACAGCCGTTTCGTCCCCGAGGCCGAGAGATTCGCCGAGGCCCTGGAGACGGACACCTCAAAGGCAGCAGCCGCCGTACGCGAGCACAGGAATCCGGACTGGGGACACGTGGAGGAGGCGCTCCACGCGTGGGAGGAGGCCGCCGCCGAGGACGCCGCCGCCGGCGACGGGAGCCCGGTCGTGCGACGCGAAGCGGAACTGCAGAAACGGGCCTTGGACGACCTCGCGACAGCCGTGAGCCGCACCCCCCTGGAACGGGACGTCGGCTCTGCTCGCGAGGAGCGGCGGGTGCGGACCGCCGTGGCGGCGGAAGGCGCCGGATCAGGGCACGCACACCGAGATGGGTGACGGCGCCGGCACCGGGGCGCACCCCAAGGTGGGCGACGGCACCGGCGACGGGGTGCGCCGCGCGTCCCGGAGCGGGAAGTGGTCTCCCGACCGCGTCGAGCGCCGCCCCACGTACGCCACCGTCGCCGTCAGGAGGTTCAGACGCGCCAGGATCAGCAGTTCGATCCCCTCGCCGTTCCGCCGGAGGGACTTCTCCGCCCCGGCCGTCACGATGAGCACCTTGCGGATGCCGGCGATCAGACCGACGACGAAGAAGGGCTCGCGTCGAGGGTCCGGCTCCCGGTGGTGAGGCGGACGGTGTGGACATCGTCGGCCAGGAAGTCGTCGACGTTCACTGCCCGGGTTGCCCGTCACGCAAGCCGCCACCCACCATCATGACAACGCCGGTCCGGCCGGTCCGACGGCGACCGGATACAGTGCGCGGGACGGCAGCCTGGTCAGGGAGGGCAAGCGTGACCGACACCAGCAGCACCCGGCCCGCCGAGGGCGAAGCGCAGGCGCCGCGGCCGAGCCGGCTGCACCGCCTGATGCGCTACCTCCCCCTGGTCGCCCCCTTCCTGCTGTGGGCCGTGCCCTGCTGGGTGCTCCTGCACGCCGGCCAGCACTGGCCGCTGCCCGTCACGCTCGCCGGAACCGCCCTTTTCGCCCTCGGCCTCATCGGCATGCCCCTCGCGATGATGCGCGGCCACGGCCGGCGCCAGCGGGACCGGGCGGCGATCGTCGGTGACACGCTGCTGGGCGCGAGCTGGGTCCTGTTCACCTGGTCCGTCCTGTTCGGCGTCCTTCTGCGGATCGCCCTGACCGTGGCCGGCGTCGGGGAGGGCCAGGACCGGGCCCGGATCGTCACCTGGGCCGTCCTCGGCACGTCCGCCGTGCTGCTCGGCTGGGGGTACGCCGAGGCCCGCCGTGTGCCACGCGTACGCCGACGCGACGTGGAACTCCCGCGGCTGGGTGCGGGGCTGGACGGCCTGCGTGTCGTCCTGATCACCGACACCCACTACGGCCCACTCGACCGCGCTCGCTGGTCGGCACGGGTGTGCGAGACGGTGAACACCCTGGAAGCCGACCTGGTCTGCCACACGGGCGACATCGCGGACGGCACGGCCGAACGCCGCCGCGCCCAGGCCGCCCCGCTCGCTGCCGTGCGGGCCACCCACGCCCGGGTCTACGTCACCGGCAATCACGAGTACTACAGCCAGGCCCAGGGCTGGGTCGAGCTGATGGACGCGCTGGGCTGGGAGCCGTTGCGCAACCGCCATCTGCTGCTCGAACGCGGCGGCGACACCCTCGTCATCGCCGGCGTGGACGACGTCACCGCCGAGTCCTCCGGCCTGGCAGGCCACCGCGCCCACCTCGCCGGAGCCCTGCACGGCGCCGACCCCGACCTGCCCGTCCTGCTCCTCGCACACCAGCCCAAGTTCGTCGACCGGGCGGCCGCCGCCGGCGTCGACCTCCAGCTCTCCGGCCACACCCACGGCGGCCAGATCTGGCCCTTCCACCACCTGGTCCGCCTCGACCAGCCCGCCCTCGCCGGGCTCAGCCGCCACGGCACCCGCACGCTCCTCTACACCAGCCGTGGCACCGGCTTCTGGGGCCCGCCGTTCCGCGTCTTCGCCCCCAGCGAGATCACCCTGCTCGTGCTCCGCTCCCCGCACCCGCCCACCACGCCGTAGCACCGGGCGGGCCGACACATCCGCCACCGCGCGGCAGTCCGCCGTCCACCGCTTCGCAGGTCATCCGACCGTCGGTGTCCGCGCGGCACAGCGGTGCGCGCGGCACGCCAGCACCGGGGAACACGTTTTCCCCACGGTTTCGTGCAACCGTGCGCGCGCCCGGGGAGTCCGCGTCTACGTGTACACGCACGTTCCGGCCGGGCGGGTCCGCTCGGGCCGGCCTTCCTCCGAGTCCGGTCCGCCGCCGGAGTCGGAGACCTCCGCCCGCACGAGGAGTAGTGGTGACCGACACGGCGAGTCTCAGAGCCGAGGTGCTGGCCCTCCTGCTCGAACCGTTGGGCGTCGACGCCGTGGCCGGACCGGCCGCGCTCGAAAGGCTCGCCGGGAGCGTGGCGGCAGTCGCCGGGGCGTGTGGGTGTGCCGGTCCGCCACCGTCCGGGAGCACCCTCCGCTGGATGTCCGATGCCGTGGCGGCGTGCGGCGAGGAACTGGATCTGATCCGTCTGGCGACGGCCCGGGGCCGGACTCTGACACCGGGCGAGGCCCGAGCGCTGCGGGAGGTGATGCGGCTCGAAGGGCTGCGGTCCCATCTCACGGCGCTCGATGGCGTGACGGTGGAAGCGCTTCGGGCGGACCTGGCGGCCGTGGCGCTCGCGGAACGGGTCCTGCCCGGAGCCCTGGAGCGGTGCCGCCGTGCGGATCAGGAGTGGCCCGAGCAGATCTGGCGTTCGGTCCTCGAGATCGACGTCGATCGCGCGGTGACCGACCTGCGCCGACGCCGAGGCGGTCGCCAGGCGGCAGGCGCACGTGGACTGGTGCTCCGACACAGCGCCTCCGCAGCCCGCGACCTGCACAACAGGGAACTGGTGACGCGGCTCGAGAAGGTGCGGGAGTTCGGCGCCGCCAAGGAGTCGTACGAGGCGGTGCTGTCGGGGCAGCCGGCATGGTGGCGCTGGCTCGGGCCGGCGGAGCGGTTCCTGTTCAGGTCGGACCGGCGTGACGCCCTCGTCTGGGCGATCGGGGCGCGTGACACCGGCGCCGTTCCGGGGAGCACTCTGGAGCTGCTCGCGGACAGCACCGTGCGGGCGCTGATCGGGCAAGGGCTCGTGAGGGTACCCGTGCACACGACCGCTGCCCCGGCCCCGCCTGCCACGAGTTCGGCCGCGCGACTGGCCACGGGACTGCCGGCGGTCGCCTCCCGGGCCGGTCTCGGCGAGCTGCGGGCGCTGGAGACCTGGTACGCGAAGGACATCGAGCTGTTCGACCGCGTGGCGGCGGCCATGGACCTGCGGCGGACCGATCCGGATCTGCGCGCGGCTCTTGAGCCCCTGGTCGACGAACTCACCGACGCGTTCGGGGCGGCGGACGCGAGTCGATCGGCCTACCGCGACATCCAGTCCACCCTCCGGGCCGACGCGGAGGCTCGCCTTGGGCGGAGGCCCTGCTCCGCGCACGCGATGGAGAACGAGCAACTCGTCCGGATCATCAGCCGCATCGGGGCGCTCGAACGCGAACTCCGCGATGCGGTACGGGACATGCCGGCGGTGCGGGGCGGACTGCTCGTCGCCGTCGCCGGACGGACCAAGTCGGGGAAGACCACGCTCCGCAAAGCCCTCATGCGCGACGCCGACCGAACCGGGATCGGGCGGGGAGCGCACCGGACGACACGGGAGACCTCCGCGTTCGAGTTCGGCTCCGTGACCTACCTCGACACACCCGGCGTCGCCGCCAAGGACGACGATCTGGACGCCCGACGCGCCCGGGCCGCGTGCGATCTCGCCGACGCGGTCATATGGAACTACGCCGACACGCTTCGCGACGAGGAGGCCGCCGAACTCCAGCGACTCCTCCTCTCCGGGAAGCCTCTGCTCGCCGTCGTCAACGTGAAGGAACGAGTCGACACGCCCGTTCGCCTTCAGCTCTTCGCCGAGCGGCCCGAGAGAGCCTTCACGTCCGTGCCGGGGCACGCCGTCCGGATCCAGCAGGTCTGCGAGGCGGTCGGAGCCGCACCGCCCACCGTCCTCGCGGTCCACTCCGGTGCGGCGCACGAGGCGTTGTCCACCGCATGCGGCGAGCTGGGAGACAGGGCCTTCCGGGCGAGCAGGCTGCCCGAGCTCGAACGGTCCCTCGCACAGCTCCTGGCCGAGCGTGCGCTTCCGCTTCGTGCCGTCCGGCTGGCCGACGCCGTGCGAACGCCACTGGCCGCGTTCCACGACCGGGTGACCGAGGAACTCCCCCGGATCGCTCTCGCGCTCGACGAACTCGAACGCTCGGCGCCGGGTCGGCACGCCGCGCTGCTCGACGCGATCCGGATAGCGGGCCGGAACACGCTCGACTGCCTGGCGGCCAGGCGCCACCATGCCAGGGAGCAGTTGCCGGGTGTGGTTCCGGGCCTGGGCGGCGTGGACCATGCACAGCGATGGAGCGATTTCGTCACCGGTCTGGAGCTGGAGGGGTTCGCCGCGATCCTCGAGAGAGAGATCGAGCAGGAGACGAGGAAACGGGAGAGGGTGCTGCGCGCGCGGGAAGGCGCCGCGGAGCGGCAGGACGACGACGAGCGCCTGCGTGTCCGGCAGCGACCCGACACGACGGTCTGGCGCTGGGTCGCGGTGGCTGCCGAGGGAGCGGGAACGACCCTCTCACACTCCTTCGCCGCCCGCGGGACGGCGGGGAAGCGCGCCGCGGACGGCCCCGAGGGCACCCCTGCCATGGTGACGGTGGGCCACCTGCTGGGTGTCGTGGTCGGAGCGGCGAAAGCCGTCAGCCGGGAATTCGATCGCGCGGAGCAGGTGAAGCACGAGTGGACCGGCGAGACGGCGGCGGCGGCCGAGGCCGAGCTCGACGAGCGGTTCGGCAGAGAAGAAGCACGGCTCACGCGGATCCTCGATGACACGACGGCTCGACTCGCCGCCCAGTTCCGGGAGCAGCCCGCGGACATCGGCCGTACACGGGAGCGGTACGAGCAACTCCGGAGCCTGCTGGCGGCCGTGCGGTCCGCCCTCGATTCGATCGACCTCGTACTGGTGCGCCGCCTGCTGGCCCTTGCCGGCGGAGACCCGGCGGCGGTCGGCTCGGCGCACCGGACGCCGGGAGTCGTACTCCGCGTCCGGACGGACGCGTCCCGGAGCGCGCAGGTGCGGGCGTGTCTCCAGGACCGGCTCGTGGATGTCCTCACCGAACGGGTCGAGATACGCCCGGACTCCGCGAGCTGCGGCGCAGGAGACGGCACCCGCGGAGCGAGTGAAGGGAACACAGATGGTTGACGGCAAGCCGGCCGGCGTGGTGGGGAACGACGGGGGACTGTCCGCGGAGGTGCTCGCGCTGAGTGCACGGGCCGAGCGTCTCCTGAGCGCTCACGCCCGTACGCGCGGGCTGGTGGCGAACCTTCCCCGGGCAGATGCGAGCCCGCTGCGGATCGCGCTCCTGGGGCCGTACAGTGCGGGGAAGTCGATGCTCGTCGCGGCCTTGCGCCGGCTCTCCTCGGCCGCTGTCGACGAACTCGTCGACGCGGCACCCAAGACGCACGAGCCGACGCCGCATCCGTGGAACGGCGTGACGCTCCTCGACCTGCCCGGCACGCTGTCCGGAGACGACGAGCACTCCGCCGCGGCGCGTCTCGGGGTGCGGGGGGCGGACGCGCTGATGATCGTGACGACGAGCGAACTCCCGGGCGAGGCGGAGACCACGGCGATTCTGCAAGCGCTCGACAGGGACGGTTTCGCCGACCGGAGTGTGGTCGTCGTCAACAAGATGAACGCCGAGAACAGTGATCGCGACGTCATCCTCGACGAGATCCGCAAGCGGCTCGGGCCCTTCGCCGACCGTGTCCCGATCGTGCCGACCGACGCGCGCGACCACGTCGACGCGCTCAACGACCCCCACCTCACGGACGCTCACCGTGATCTGCTGTTCGCGGAGAGCGGCGTCGACGCTCTCGCGGACGAGTTGCGGCGGATCGTGGCGCCCGGTGTGAGCGGTGTCCGGCCGAGGGCGCAGGCACACGGACTCCTGCGGGTTCTGGCGGACGCCGAGCAGCGCTGGGTTCTGGACGGCGAGGAACTCAGGGCGGCAGAGACCGCGAAGAAGGTGGAGGAGTCGGTCTCGCGGGCGAAGCAGGGTGTGCTGAGCACATGCGAGAGGGAGAGAGATGTCGTCGCGTCCGTGATCAGAGCGGCGGGAGGCACGTGCGCTGCCGGGGTCTCGGACAAGGACGGCAGCGTCCCCGCCGACGTCGCTGACGACGTCAGACACCGACTTGTCTGTGCGGTGACGGAGTTCGACACCAAGTTCTCCTCGTCGATGAGGGCGGCTTTCGATTCTCTGGTCGCGGAGTACGGAGCCGTTGTCCCCGAGCCCGAAGCCTGGGTCAACGCCCTCGACTCGCCCGAGGCGGTGACCGACGTGTCCCCGGATGACGGATCGCGGTTCGAACGCGCGCTGTGGAAAGGCGCGGAGGAAGGGGTGAAGGCGGGCGTCAGGAGGTTCCACGGGTGGCTCGGGAGCGTCGCGGACAGCGACAGTGGGCAGGGAAGCGTGGCCTCCGACATCGCGACCCGGATCAACAACACGCGCGTGGGCCGGAAGGTGCTCAACGTCGGCAGGAAGGTGAGTGGCGAGACGGGCAAGTTCAACCCCTGGGGGCGAGGC
Organism: Streptomyces sp. SID486; assembly: GCF_009865385.1. Lineage (GTDB taxonomy): Bacteria > Actinomycetota > Actinomycetes > Streptomycetales > Streptomycetaceae > Streptomyces. The sequence goes on from NZ_WWJT01000141.1 coordinate 10,467, forward strand.
AAGGCGGCCGAGAAGGTCGCCGGTACGGCAGGCAAGGTGCAGTGGGCGCTGACGGTCGTGGGGCCGTTGCTCGACCTGACGAGCGTCGTGCAGGACCAGAGCGAGCGGATGAAGATCGGCAAGCGCCGGAAGACGATCACGCGTCACTTCGAAGAGGAGGCGGTCCGGACCCGGAGTGCTCTCGACGACTCCGGTACGCGGCACCTGGACGAGTGGATCGTGCAGGTGGAACAGTCCCTCGCCGGGCTCACGCACCAGGGTGCGGAGATCCGCGCTGAGCGTGACGCGGCACTGAGAGGGATCAGGAGCCTCCGTGACGAGGCCGAAACGCTCGTCGCGCGGGCCGACCGGTCCGACGGGACGCCGGGCGGGCGGGCCGACCGACCCGGCGGGACGCTTGGCGGACCGGTCGACTGACCCGGCGGGACGCTCGGCGGGCAGGCCGACCGAGCCGACGGGACGCTCACCGGACCGGTCGACCGAGCCGACGGGACGCTCACCGGGCAGGCCGACCGACCCGGCGAGCGGCTCCAGGGGGCCGGGGTCAGGGCCGCGTGGGCGCGGGCCTGCCGTCGACGGGTTCGGGGGTCTTCTCCCTGGCCGGCGCCGCCGTCGGCAGGGCGAGGGCGGCCAGCGCGGCGAGGAGCATGAGCCCGCCGTTCACGAGGAACGCGACGCGGTAGCCCTGGACCAGGGCGTCCAGGCGGCCCTGGTCGTGACTCGCGTGGGAGGTCACGCCGGAGGCGATGTTCACGAGCACCGCGAGCCCGACGGCTCCGCCGAGCTGGCGTGCGGTGTTGAGCAGCCCGGAGGCGGCACCGGCGTTTCCCGGATCCACCCCGGCGGTGCCGCTGATGGTGACGGCGAGCAGCATGATGCTGACGCCGAACCCGCCGACCAGGTTGGGCAGGAGGACGTGGGTCACGTAGGCGGGGCGGGTCGGGACGGTGGCGACCCAGGCGATCCCCCCGGCGGCGATGAGCCCGCCGGCCACGAGCAGCGGCCGGGGGCCGACCACGGGCACGAGCTGGCGTGAGGTGATGCCGCCGACGATGAAGACGAGGGTGACGGGGAGCATGGCCATGCCGGTGCGCAACGCGCTGTAGCCGAGAACCTGTTGGAGGTACAGCGACAGGAAGAAGAGCAGGGCGGTCAGCGTCACGCCCAGGCAGAACATGACCAGGTTCGCGATCCGCAGCGTCCGCGGCCGGAGGAGTTCGAGCGGGATGAGCGGGCGGGGGCTGCTCGACTCGGCCACCACGAAGGCGGCGATGAGGACCGCGGCCGTGAACAGCGGCACCAGGGTCCGCGGGGAGCTCCAGCCTTCGCCGGAGGCTTCCGAGAGCCCGTAGGTGAGGGCTCCGGTGCCGGCGGTGACGCAGAGGGCGCCGGGCAGATCGAGCCGGGCCCGCTCCCTGAGGCCAGGGGGAAGCAGGCACATCAGGCCGGCTACGAAGAGGGCGAGGCCGGGGGGAACGTTGACGAAGAGCACCCAACGCCAGCTCAGTCCGGCGGTGAGGACACCTCCGAGGACCACTCCGGCCAGGCCCGCGATCCCGCCGGTCATGCTCCACAGCGCCAGGGCGCGTTCGCGTTCGCGGGCGTCGGTGTGGCCGACGGTGATCAGGCTCAGACTGGCGGGGGTCAGCGCGGAGGCTCCGGCGCCCTGGGCGATCCGGGCCGCGACGAGGACGGCGGAGTCGGACGCCATGCCGCCGATCAGGCTGGCGACGGTGAAGAGGGCCGCGCCGAACAGGAACACCCGTCGGTGTCCGAAGAGGTCGCCGGCCCTGGCCGCCAGGAGCAGGAAGCCGCCCAGGGTGATCAAGTAGCCGCTGACCACCCACTGTTGCCGGCCGGCGGACATGTGCAGCCCGGTGCGCATGTCCGGGAGGGCCACCGTGACGATGGTGGCGTCGAGCACGACCATGAACAGGGCGAGACAGGACATGGCCACGAGGACGCCGAGTGGCAGACTCGGCCGTAAGACAGGGCGCGTTGACGGTACTCGGGTCTCTGACATGGAGTCTCCTCGGTGGACGACCGCGAGAGAGCTACGTCGATCGACGTGAACAGCGTTCACGTGAACGCTGTTCACGTTACGATGGCGTCCGGAGGGTGTCAATCAAGGGAGACTCGATGCCGTTGCGCAAAGCCGACGTCGTGGAGGGAGCACTGCGTTTCCTCGACGCCGAGGGCCTCGACCAGCTCACGATGCGCAGGCTCGGCGCGGCACTCGATGTACAGGGGGGCGCTCTGTACCGGCACTTCCCGAACAAGGAGGCCCTGCTCGACGCCGTGGCCGACAGGATCGTCGAGGGCGTCGGCGACCCCCTGCCGGATGTCGCGTGGCCCGAGCGGACCCGGATCCTGAGCAACCGGCTCCGCACGGCGCTGCTCCGCCATCGCGACGGCGCCCGCGTGGTGGCCGGCACCTTCGCGCCCGGGGCCAACACCATCATCGGCTCGGACATGGCCGTCCAGGTGCTCTGCGGGGCCGGCCTTCCCCCCGCCCAGGCGGGCTGGATGAGCTTCGCCCTCTTCTACTACGTGCTCGGCCACTGCATCGAGGAGCAGGCCCAGTTGCGGCTGCCGGCCGACCACGACTGGCGCAGCCGTACGGCACAGCTCGACGTCAAGGTGTCACCACAGTACGCGGCGGCGCTCGACTCGCTGGCGGGCACGGACCCGGCGGAGCGGTTCGACTACGGGCTGCACGTCTTCATCGACGGCCTCCGCCGGCTCCAGGCGACGCTGCCGCCGCCGGAGGAAGCGGTTCGCGGGACCACGCCCTAGGAGCGTCCGGCGCCCCCGCCGACGGGTGGGCGGCCCCGGGCCCGGGGAGGGGAGCCCGCCACGATCCCGCCGGGGCCCCCGCACGCGAACCCGGCGCGCGGGCGGCTCGCCGGGTTCGCGTGCCTGCCGGATGCCGGACAGCTTCAATGCTGCTCCGTGCATGGATGTGGGAGGCTCGTCTTGTGGTGCGCTGCCTCATCGTCGACGACTGTCCCCACTTCCTGGCCGCCGCCCGCTGTCTGCTGGAGCGCGAGGGCGTGGAGGTGGTGGGGGCTGCCTCGACGGGCGCCCAGGCGGCCGAGCGCGTCGAGGAGCTGCGGCCGGACGTCGTCCTGCTGGACGTCGAGCTGGGTGCGGAGAACGGCGTCGAGCTGGCGGAGCGTCTCTGCCGGGACGCCACGGCCGGTCCGCCCAGTATCATCCTGATCTCCGCGTGCTCGGAGACGGACTACTCGGCGATGGCCGCGGCCTCCTCGGCGATCGGGTTCCTGTGCAAGAGCCGCCTGTCCGCGGCGGCGATCCGCGCGCTGCTCGACGGGGGGTGAGGCGGACCGGCGGGGTGCCGCGGGCCGGTGCCCCACGGCGATCCGCGCGCCGCTGGACAGGGGGTGAGCAGGCCCCCGGGGCGCCGCTCGACAGAGGGTGAAACCCTTAGGGCCGCCGCACGGCGTCGGCCGCGGGTCATGGCGCCTGGAGGAAGGTCAGCACGGCCCGTACCCGCCGGTGGTCGTCGTCGGTCTCGCCGAGGTCCAGTTTGCCGAGGATGCTGTGGACGTGCTTCTCGACGGTGCCCTCGGTGACCCAGAGGCGGCGGGCGATACCGACGTTGGACCGGCCCTCCGCCATCAGCGCCAGCACCTCGCGCTCACGCTCGCTCAGCACGTCCAGGGGGTTGTCACGGCGCCGCACCGAGACCAGTTCCTGGATCAGTGCGGGATCCACGACCGCTCCGCCCCGGGCGACCCTGCGCACCGCCTCCAGGAACTCCTCCACGTCGGCGACCCTGCTCTTGAGCAGGTATCCCACCCGCCGGCCGCCCGCCAGCAGCTCCATCGCGTGCTCGACCTCGACGTGCGCGGACAGGACCAGGATGCCGACGTCGGGCAGTTCACGGCGGATGAGCCGGGCCGTCTCCAGCCCCTCGGTGGTGTTGGTCGGGGGCATCCGGATGTCGACCACCGCCAGGTCGGGCACGGTCTCCCGCGCGACCCGCAGGAGGGTGTCGCCGTCCCCGGCCTGACCCACGACGGACACCCCGGCCCGTTCGAGCAGGACGACCAGACCCTGGCGGAGCAGCACGTCGTCGTCCGCCAGAACCACTCGCAACCGCGTCATACCCGCCTTCCGCCGTCCGGTGCGGCAGGGCCCGCGGCCTTCGGGCCCGCGTCTGTCTGCAGGCTCTCACGGGCTCCGGACCGAGTCGACCGCGGCGCGGCCGGCGGCGGGGGCCGGGCGGCCGGGACGGTGGGAGGCGCGGGTGCGGTGTCACACTGGGTGGCGTGAAGGAGCTGAGCCGGCACCGGCTGAACGGGCTGCTCACGGGTACGGCGATGGTCGCCGCGGTCACGGGCCTTCTGGACGCCCTCGAGCCGTACGTCGTCCCCCTGCACCTGCTCGCGCTCTACATGCTCCCGGTCATGACGGTGGCCCTGGCATGGGGGACCGTGCTCGCGGTCGTCACCTCCGTGCTGAGCGTGACGGCCTACGTCTACCTGTTCGCGTGGCCGCACGGGTTCGAGATCGCCCGCTCGCAGACCGTCGCCGCGTCGGCCGCCTTCCTGTTCACCGCGGCGGTCGTCGGACACCTGGCGGCCCGGGTACGGCAGTCGGCGCTGGTGTCGGTACGGCTGTCGCACGAGCAGTCCGCGCTGCGCGAGGTCGCCACCCTCATCGCGCGGTCGGCTCCGCCGGAGACGGTGTTCGACGCGGTCACCCGAGAGGTGGGCCTGCTCACGGGCGCCGATCTGGTCCGTGTCGAGCCCCTCGCCGCGAAGCCCGGGACCGTGGGCGGCACGGCCACCTGGAGCCGTCCGGCCGGAACCGTGGGCGGCACGGCCACCTGGATCCGTCCGGCCGGGCCCGGCGGGCGGGCGCGGTCCGGCCTGCCGGGCGGGGGTGCCGTCCGGCCCGGCGGGGCACC
>NZ_WWJT01000142.1 GCF_009865385.1 Streptomyces sp. SID486
CGCTCCCGCGCCCGGCCGCGGCGTCCCGGTCTCCCCGCACGGCGAAGCCGGGTGAGGGAGGGAAGGCGACCCGGCGTCGGTCACGCGGGGCCGGCCAGGAGTGCGGGCGACGGCCGGCCGGTGACGACGGCGGGCTCGCGACGGACGAAGGGGCCTTCGGGGACGGGTGCCGCGGTGTCGGCGGTGCCGGTGGCGTCCGTCCACCAGTCGGCGCCGTCCTCCACGTACCGCAGCAGCACACCCTCGCGGATCGCCCACGGGCAGACGACGGCCCGCGGCAGGCCCATCAGCTTCAGGGCCGTGTGTCCGACGACCGCGCCCGCCAGGCTCTGAGCGGCGCGGGGCGCGGAGATCCCGGGCAGCTGGGCCCGTTCGGCCGCGGGCAGTTCGGCCAGGGCGCGTACCGCGGCGCGCAGGTCCCGGCAGGCCAGCTCCCGCTCCACGAACGGCCCGAACCGCCCCGGCGCGGCCCCGCACAGCCGGGCCAGCTGCTGGAACGTACGCGAGGTGACGGCGGCGGTGCGTGGCCGCTCCCAGCGGATCCGCGAGGCGACGTCCCGCAGTTCATGGCGGATACGGCGGCGCAGCTCCTTCAGCTCGCCCGGCCCGGGCGGGTCCCCGGCGTCCAGGTACTCCCGGGTCAGCCGGTTCGCGCCGAGCGGCAGGGACGCGGCGAAGTCGGGCAGCCGGCCCCTCCCGAAGGCGACGTCCAGCGAGCCGCCGCCGATGTCGAGCAGCGCCAGCGGGCCCGCCTTCCAGCCCAGCCAGCGGCGGGCCGCCAGGAAGGTCAGCTCGGCCTCCGTCTCACCGGGCAGCGTGCACATGCGCATCCCCGTCCCCGACGCCACCCGCTGCAGCACCTCATGGCGGTTGGGCGCGTTGCGGACCACCGTGGTCGCGAAGGCCAGCGGACCCGCCGCGTGCCATCTTCGCGCCGTGGCCCCCGCCGCGCCGACCGCCCTGACCAGCCGCTCCACCGCCTCCTCGGCGATGGTGCCGTCGGGGCCGACCTGTTCGGACAGGCGCAGCTTCCACTTGACCGTGTGCACCGGCAGCGGAACGCCACCCTCCACATCGGCGATCACCAGTCGGACCGTGTTCGATCCCGCGTCCACCACACTCACCCGCATGGCCGGGAAGTACCCAATTCGACGGCCACGACCCCTCGCACAGGGGGCGTGCCGGTGCACAGCCGCCCGGTACGCGCCTCGGGACCGGCCCGCGCGGCAGCCCCCTGACGCGACCGTGGCGCACGGGCGCACGGCCCGCATCCGGAGGGCGTCGGCACGGCCCTCGGCGGAACCTCGCCGATTCGCAGTCCGTAAGTCCGCGTGGCGCGGTCGAGGCGTGGGAAGAAACCCTGTGGCGGCGCTGCGGAGTTCACATACCCGTCGTGATCCCTTCGGTTCGCGAGCCGGTGGTCGTCATCTGCGAACGGTGAAGTGGACGACAGTTGCCGAGGTGCGTTGCCGCGCCCCAACCGTTCGTGAGGTGCATGCGCATGCGTCACATCCATGTCCAGGGTGCTGCACGGAGCTCCGCCGGTGTCCGTGCCCGGCTCGCGACCACCGTCGTGTTCGCCGTGACGGCACCGGCCTTCCTGTCCGGCGCGGCCGAGGCCGGCTCGGCGTACACCCCCACGGGGCACACGGCGCACGCGGCACGCACCGTGCAGGCGGCCCCCGCGGCGCAGGCGGCCCCGGCGGCGGGGACCGCGAAGGCCGCGGTGATCGAGCGGTGGACGACACAGACCCTCGCCCCCGGAGTCACGGTCCGCACCGGGATCGTCCTGCACCCCGGCGCGAGACACTCCTGGACCGTCACCGTACAGGCCCCGAGCAAGAGCCGGTGGACCTCGAACGACCCCGACGCACCCCTGAGCTGGGCCGAGGTCGGCACCCTCGGCTGGGCCCGGACGACGGTGCGCGACCTGACCCGGGCCGGCCTGAAGCCACGCCAGGAGAGCGTCCAGTGGCCCCGGTTCGCCGACACCCCCCACGGGCTGCTGGGGGTCCGGGTCCGCATCGGCCGCTTCGCCACCCAGCAGGAGGCGAAGACGGCGGCGTCGGCGGTCGTCGCCGCCGGGTTCCACACGACCGTGACCTGGACCGGATACGACATCCAGGAGCCGGCCGACCGGGAGAACATCCGTGTGGCCGTCATCGACCCGAAGACCTTCGAGGGACGGATCGAAGCCACGCACCACGGCAACGTGGCACGCCGTGAGACCACCACGGCGGTGGCGCGCGAACTGGACTCCCTGGTCGGGGTCAACGGCGGCTTCTTCGTGATGACCCAGGCCGACGGCGTGCCGGGCACCATGACCGGGATCGGCGCCTACCGCGGCGAGCTGGAGTCGATGGCGTCCGGCTCCCGCTCCGCACTGGTCATCGAGGACGGCGGCCGCGCCCTGCGGATCGAGGACCTCACGAGCACCGCCACCGCCCGCTCGGGCAAGGCCGCCTACCGGATCCAGGGCATCAACCGGCTGCCCGGCACCGTCCGCGGCTGCGGCCGGCCCGGCAGCACACCCAGCGAACACCCCTGGCAGGACGTGAACTGCCGACTGGCCGACGACATGGTCCAGTTCACCCCCGCCTTCCAGGCCGGCCTGCCCACCGGAGCCGGCACACAGGCCGTGCTGAACGCGTCCGGCCAGGTCGTCTCCGTCGGCGCGCGCGGCGGCCGGGTACCCGCGAACGGGCACGTGCTCCAGGGCATCGGGCGCGCGGCCACCTGGCTGAAGGCCCACGCCAGGCTCCACAGCCGCATCCGGGTGGACGAGGCCGTCCGCACGGCCGCGGGCAAGCCTGTCGTACTCGGCGGTGCCGACTCCATCGTCAGCGCGGCCCCGACGCTGGTGAAGGACGGCCGTATCGACATCGACGCCGCCGCCGAAGGCGTGGTCGACCCCGAGTACACGTCCTTCGGATACGCGTGGGTCCACGTCCGCCAGCCGCGCACCCTCGCGGGTGTCGACAAGCGCGGCCGGCTGCTCCTCGCGACGGTGGACGGGCGGCAGACCAGCGGCAGCGAGGGGTTCACCGTCTACGAGGCGGCCGCGTTCATGAAGTCGCTCGGTGCCGTGCAGGCGATGAACCTCGACGGCGGCGGCTCCACCGCGATGGCCGTCGACGGCGAGCTGGCCAACCACCCGTCCGACGCCGCCGGGGAACGCCCGGTCGGAGACACCGTCCAGATCCTTCCGGCGGGTCACTGACGACCGCCCGGGGCCCGGCCCGGCCCGGCCCGGCCGCGGCCCCGAGCCTGCCGTGTCCGGATCTCGGCCCTTCCCTCCCCGGCGTCGTCACCGCTGCTTTTAGATGGCCGGGACCACTGCCGGCGCGCAGAGGCGGCAGGAGACCGGAGCGGATGCGATGAGGGTACTGGTGATCGGCGGTGGCATCGCGGGAACCGCGACCGCCCTGGGGCTGCACAAGGCCGGCTTCGACGTCGCCGTGTCCGAGGCCCACCCGGACACGGCCGAGGACATCGGGGCCTTCCTGACCCTCGCGAGCAACGGCATGCGCGCGCTGGCCCAACTGGGCGCTACGGACGCCGTCACGGCCGTCGGTTTTCCGCTGACTTCGCTGCGGCTGCTCGACAGCCGGGGCGCCGAGGTGACGCACGTACCGCTGGCCGGAGCGGACGACCCCGCCCTGCGCTACCGGTGCGTGCGCCGCGGGGAGCTGAACGCGGCCCTCCAGGGCGAGGCGCTGCGGCGCGGCATCCGGCTGCGCCACGGTGCCCGGCTGGTGTCCGTGACGGACGGCCCGGACGCCGTCACCGCCCGTTTCGCCGACGGCAGCACGGCCACCGCCGACCTGCTGGTCGGAGCCGACGGGCTGCGCTCGACCGTGCGCCGGCTGCTGCTGCCCGGGGCGCGGCCCGTCCACGCCGGGCAGCGGGTCTACTACGGCTACACCGCCACCGCGTCGGCGGCCGGGACCGGGCCGGAAGGGGCCATCACCATGGTGCGGGGCAGCGGGGCCGCCTTCGGATACGCGGTGTCCCCGGCGGGGGAGGGGTACTGGTTCGCCCGCGTGGCCGGCGAGCCTTCGGCCCCCGGGGCGTCCGCCGTGCCGGCCACCGCACTGCGCGGACAACTGCTGCCGCTGCTGCGGGAGGACGCGACGCCCGCCGCCGGCCTGGTCGAGGCGTCCGCCGACGCGATCATGGTCACCGACGCCACGGAACTGCCGCTCGGCACCGCCTGGCACACCGGACGCGTCCTGCTCGTCGGCGACTCGGCCCACGCGGCCTCGCCTGCCACCGGCCAGGGTGCCTCGATGGCCCTGGAGGACGCCGTCGTCCTCGCCAAGGCACTGCGCGACCTGCCCGGCCCCGAGGCCGCGTTCGCGGCCTACGAGCGGCACCGCCGGCCGCGGGTGGAGCACAACATCACCGTCAGCGGCGGCCTCTCCCGCGGCACCCGCGCCCCGTCCACCCCGGCACCGGCCACGGCCCGCCCCGCCGGACCGGACGAGAGCCTCGTCCGCCAACTGGACTGGGACACCCCGCTACCCGCCGCCCCGCCCGAGCCGAACTGACCCGGGGAGACGGCAGGCCGATGCAGGTGCTTCTGAGCCGGCTGGGCCGTTGGTCAGCTCATGGAGGGGTGCGGGCCGGGAGCCGGTTGCCATCCCGGTCGGGCCGGGAGTGGCCCCGAGCGATCAAGAAGCCGCTGCGGTGGTCGATCCTGAGGACTCGGAGCGGCCCAGCAAGGTCGGTCCGGGCCGATGGGCCAACAGCCCGGCCAAGAAGGTGAAGAAGCACCGAGGCGCCGGTAAACCCGCGCCTCGTACTCAACCGCCTTCCCTCCCCAAGCCAAGAGCCTGCTCCAGTGCCAGGGCTGGTGTGGTCTGGTTCGCGCCACGTCGCGCCACATCAAGTGTTCTGATTTCATTGGTACTTAGGGGAAGGCGGCTCATTGTGAAGGGCCGTCCTCGGAGGGAGTGGGCGGATGATCTCGGAGTCGCTCTTGGCGTTGGCCTCGGCTGGGGGCGCATCCATGGTGCAGGCGGCCGGCACGGATGGGTGGAATGCGATCCGGGATCGCGCCGCACGCCTGATGACTCGAGGGAGCCACGAGAGTGAGGAATCGGAGAGGCGACGTCTGGACCGGACCGCGGCAGCACTGACGGACCGCCCTGACGGAGGAACGGCGGGCAGCCATGCCGCTGCCTGGCAGGCTGAGTTCGTGGTTCTGCTGACTCGGCTGGAAGGTGCTGAGCTGCACGCGGCGGTCGCGGAACTTCGCGCGCTGATCGACAGTGTGGCTCTCGCTCCGAATGACGCCTCAGCCTTCTTCGCGGGCAGTGCCTTCCACGGCCCGACCGCGATCCAGACGGGCGACAACAACCATCAGGAAAATCACTTCGGCCACAGCCGATGACCGCACCACAGCCTGATCACCATGGCCGTAGTAGTCCCAAGCGCGGTGAATTCCATGGTCCGGCCGCCGTGCAGGACGGGAACCATAGTGTCCAGAACAACCACTTCCATGCTCCGGGCAAGCGCACCGTGGTGTTCCCGTGGGGTGCTGTTGTCACGTCGGTGAAGAATGGACTCGTCACTCTGATCGCGGTGGGAATCCTCGGCGGTGGAGCGTGGTGGGCCTACGACCACGTCCAGAAGAAGAACCAGCAGGCCAACGCGAAACATGCAGCCTGTGACCAAGCACTGCACGCCTACTATCAAAGCGGACTGCCGGGCCCCGTCGATGACGTGTCGACAACGAGGTACGTCGAACAACTGGAAGAGGCGGCTCGGACTGTGGGCGATCCCAAGATTGCCAGGTCGATTCGGTACACGATCCAGGATATTGAGGCATTCCGGCAGGTGGCCGACAGGCGAGGCGATTGGGACGAAAAGTCGTCAGACGCGCTAGACAAAGCAGAGAAGGACCGGAAGGAGTGGTGGTCTCCTTGCTGGGAAGTCGCAGGGTGGTAGCGATGTGTGCGTAACCCGGCCACCGTCCATGACGGGACGGTCGAAGAACGGCCGTAGTCGCACCCAGGTCAAGCTGGCATGAGCACGATCGCCGGAAGTGCGACCCTGAGCGCCACTGCTGGACCTGGGCGACGGCGCGGGCGCCGACCGCTTCGTCCAGGCTCTTGAAGCAACTGCATGGGAGACGGCAGGCCACCGGTCCGCCCGGGCCGAGCCAGCCCGGGGAGTCGGCAGGTCACCGGTCCCGCCGCCCCGCCGGCCGCGAGTGGAGGTCCGCCGGCCGCGTGCGGAAGTCCCGTCGGCCGCCCGGTGACTCCGTGCCGGCCGCGCCCCCACCCCTCAACGTCTTCGGTGCGCGAACCTGGCCGATCAGGACCGGATCCGCGCACGAAAGTGCAAGAGGCGGAGTGCGGGAGTCCATTGCCGCGGTGATGCCGGGGCCGGATCGTTCCGTGCAACCGGTCCTTCGGCAACCAGGAGCTACCGTGCGACTGTTGAACAGAGCGGGCGGTGCCGTGGCCGCGGCCCTCGCCCTCGTCCTGGGCGGCGGCACCGCCCTTCCCGCGCAGGCCGCCCCGGGCTACACCGTGACCGTGGGATCCCCGGTGCCGTTCACGCACCCCACGGACACCCCCGCCACCCCGTACCTCGACCGCGACGGCACCTTCCACTACCAGCAGTCCGCCGCGCTCTACGGCGCCGACGACCCACGCGTCTGGGACTTCTACACCGGCAGGGACTTCGACTCCGCGACGTACGACCGGAAGCTCAGCGAGGCGGCCGACCCGGCCAACCCCGCAGACCGCAACGACGACACCACCTGGCGCTGCAACAACAGCCCGACCGGCCGCGAGTCGACCTACGCCCCGGCCGGCTCGGGCTACGCGCAGAAGAACTACTGCGACCTGTCCGGCGTGTGGGTCGATCCCGACACCGGCGACTGGTACGGGCTGGTGCACAACGAGTTCACCCCCCAGCCGTTCGGCGACAGACTGCACTACGACGCCATCGACTACGCCGTCTCCACCGACCGGGGCCGCACCTGGACGATCAAGAACCATGTGATCACCTCGCCGTACAGCACGAAGCGCGGCGACTCCACGGCCTTCCCGCACCAGACGTACTCCTACGGCGACGGCGACCAGCGCCTCTTCGCCGACACCGCCTCCGGCTACTTCTACGTCTACTACGGCTCGCGGATCGTCGACAAGAACGGCAGCTGGAAGGCGTTCTACGAGCACGTGGCACGCGCCCCCATCGCCGCGAAGATGGCCCCCGGCTCCTGGCGCAAGTGGTACGACGGTGCCTGGACGCAGCCCGGCACGGGCGGCCGGGAGAGCAACATCGTCCCCGTCGACGCGAGCCACCCCACCGGCTACACCCCGGCCACGGCCGAGTACGACCCGGCCAACACCGGCACCGCCGCCGAACAGATCGCGGCCGGCAAGACACCCCCCACCTCCCCGCTGTTCGTGATGAACATCGCCTACGACGCCTACCTGGGCCGGTACATCGGCACCCCGCAGGCCGTCGACCAGAGCGGCGACGCACCGCAGTACCTCTACGCCACCGACGACCTGGCCCGCCAGAAGTGGGAACTCATCGGGGACACCGGCGACTACACCACCGCCTCCTGGTACCGCTGGTTCCTGGACGGCGCCAGCCGCACCGGTTCGGCAGTCGTCGGGAAGACCTTCCGCGCCTACTGCTCCTTCGGCTGCTCCCGCGGCTCCTCCGGCGAGTACGTCGACCTCACCGTGGCCTCCTCCGCGCCCGCCGCGCCGCCCGTGGACACCGGCCGCGCCTACCGCGTCGCCGGCGGGACCGGCCGGATCCTCGCCCAGGCGTCCGGCGGCTCGGCCGTCACCTCCGTGGCCCGGTCCACGGGCTCCGCCCGCGCCTCGTGGGTCTTCACCCCGACGGGTGACGGTGCCTTCACCCTCACCAACACGGCGACCGGCCGGCTGCTGGGCGTGGACTCCACCGGCACCGCCGGCCGTGCCTGGGGCGCCAGGCCCACGGTCACCGCACGGCGGGCCGGCGGACCGGCCGTCGGACAGCAGTGGTTCGTGCTCCCCGCCTCGTCCGCGGGCGCCTACCGCCTGGTCAACCGCTACAGCGGGCTGGTGCTCGGTCTCTCCGCCGCCTCCGGCCGCCGGGCCGAGACCACCCCGCCGCGGAGCTGGACGGCCACCGGTGCCGGCTCCCTCGGCGGCGGACGCACCGCGGCCGAACAGACCCTGTCCTTCACGCCCGCCGGGGACTGACTCCCGCCGGCCGGAGCACCGGTGCGCGTGGCGGACCGGTCGGCGCCGCCCCGCGCACCGATTGAAGGAGATCGCGTCCGAAGGCTTGTGGGCCGCTTGGTTCATCACTTAAATCAAAACATGAACTAAGCCACGGGGTCAGCCCGTCGGACCCCGCATCCCTCTGGAGCCGCCGCATGAGATGGAGATCCCTGGGCGTCGCGCTGTCCGCCACGGCCGCGCTGATCGCCCTGCCCGTCACGCAGTCCTCGGCCGCCGCGGCCGAAACCCCCCTGTCCCAGGGGAAGACGACCACCGCGTCGTCCCAGGAGAACACCGGCACCGCCGCCTCCCTGGCCGTCGACGGCGACACGGGGACCCGCTGGTCCTCGGCCGCGGGCGACGACCAGTGGCTCCGGGTCGACCTGGGCGGCACCGCCACCGTCACCCGGGTGGTCCTGAACTGGGAGGCCGCCTACGGCAAGGACTACAAGGTCCAGATATCCGCGGACGGCGCCACCTGGAACGACCTGAAGTCCGTCACCGGATCGGACGGCGGGGTCGACACCCTCGACGTGTCCGGGCAGGGCCGCTACGTCCGCATGCTCGGCGTCCACCGGGCCACCCAATGGGGCTATTCCCTCTGGGAGTTCCAGGTGTTCGGCAGTACCGACGGCGGCCAGGCGACCTGCGGCACCGCCGACGCCGCCCGGGGCAGGACCGCCACCGCCTCCTCCACGGAGAACGCCGGCACTCCCGCGTCCGCCGCCGTCGACGGCAGCACCACCACCCGCTGGTCCAGCCAGGCCGCCGACCCGCAGTGGCTCCAGGTGGACCTCGGTTCCGTCCAGGACCTCTGCAAGGTGGACCTGTCCTGGGAGGCCGCCTACGGCAAGGACTTCCAGATCCAGGCGTCCTCCGACGGACAGAACTGGAACACGCTCAAGAGCGTCACCGGAGCGACCGGCGGCACGGCCTCCTACGACGTCAGCGGCTCCGGCCGGTACGTGCGGATCTACGGCACCGCCCGCGGCACCGGCTACGGCTACTCCCTGTGGGAGGTCGCCGTGCACACCGGCACCACCGGCGTCCCGCCGGTCGAGGGCGGCGGCGACCTCGGCCCGAACGTCATCGTGGTCGACCCCTCCACGCCTAACCTCCAGCAGAAGTTCGACGACGTCTTCGCCAAGCAGGAGTCGGCCCAGTTCGGCACCGGCCGCTACCAGTTCCTGCTGAAACCCGGCACCTACAACGGCATCAACGCCCAGATCGGCTTCTACACCTCGATCTCGGGACTCGGTCTGAACCCCGACGACACCCAGATCAACGGCGATGTGACCGTCGACGCGGGCTGGTTCAACGGCAACGCCACCCAGAACTTCTGGCGCTCCGCGGAGAACCTCGCCATCACCCCGTCCAACGGCACCGACCGCTGGGCCGTCGCGCAGGCGGCACCCTTCCGCCGTATCCACGTCAAGGGCGGCCTCAACCTCGCCCCCAACGGCTACGGCTGGGCGTCCGGCGGCTACATCGCCGACTCGAAGATCGACGGCACGGTCGGACCGTACTCGCAGCAGCAGTGGTACACCCGGGACAGCTCGGTCGGCGGCTGGACCAACGGCGTGTGGAACATGACCTTCTCCGGCGTCCAGGGCGCACCCGCCACCAACTTCGACAGCGGGCCGTACACCACGCTGGACACCACCCCCGTCTCGCGTGAGAAGCCCTTCCTCTACCTGGACGGCTCCGCCTACAAGGTGTTCGTCCCCGCCAAGCGCACGAACGCCCGCGGCGTCTCCTGGCCCGCGAACGCGGGCACGTCCCTGCCGCTCGACCGGTTCTACGTCGTCAAGCCCGGCGCGACGGCCGCCACCATCAACGCCGCCCTCGCCCAGGGGCTCAACCTCCTCTTCACGCCCGGGGTCTACCACCTCGACCGGACCATCGACGTCACCCGCCCCGACACCGTCGTCCTCGGCCTCGGCCTGGCCACCCTGGTCCCGGACAACGGCGTCGACGCCCTGCACGTCGCCGACGTCGACGGCGTGCGGCTCGCCGGGTTCCTCATCGACGCGGGCCCGGTCAACTCCGACACCCTGCTGCGGATCGGCGAGCCCGGATCGGGTGCCGACCACTCCGCCGACCCCACCACCATGCAGGACGTGTTCATCCGCGTCGGCGGCGCCGGGCCCGGTCTGGCCACGAACTCCGTGGTGGTCAACAGCGACGACGTCGTCATCGACCACACCTGGATCTGGCGCGCCGACCACGGCAGCGGCGTCGGCTGGGACACCAACCGCGCCGACTACGGCCTGCGCGTGAACGGCGACGACGTCCTGGCCACCGGCCTGTTCGTCGAGCACTTCAACAAGTACGACGTCTACTGGAACGGGGAACGGGGGCGGACGATCTTCTTCCAGAACGAGAAGGCGTACGACGCCCCGAACGCCGCCGCCGTCACCCACGACGGCATCACCGGCTACGCGGCCTACAAGGTCGCCGACTCCGTCACCACCCACGAGGCGTGGGGGCTGGGCAGCTACTGCAACTACACGGCCGATCCGTCGATCGTCCAGGCGCACGGCTTCCAGGTGCCCACGGGCCCGGGGATCAGGATGCACGATCTGCTGGTGATCTCCCTCGGCGGCCAGGGCCAGTACGCCCATGTCGTCAACAGCACGGGCGCACCCACCTCCGGAACCAGCACGGTCCCGTCCAAGGTGACGTCCTTCCCGTAGCGCACCCGGTGCACCCGGTGCACCTTTGACACCGCGTCCCGTACGGAGGCCCGCTTCCGTACGGGACGCCGGTTCAGCCGTCGGACAGCGTCCGGTGCGGTGCCCGGTGGTAGGTGTCCCGGTAGAGGGAGGCGAAGCGGCCCGGGTGGTGGAAACCCCAGCGGGACGCGACCTCCGTGACCGTGAGCCCGCCGCCGGGATCGGCCGACACCAGGTCGTGGTGGGCGTGCGCGAGCCGTACCCGGCGCAGGTGGGCGAGCGGGGTGGTGTCCAGATGGCGGCGGAAGGCGTACTGCAGCGCGCGTACCGTCACATGGGCCGCGCCGGCGATGTCGGCGACCGTGACGGGCTGGTCCGCGTGGTCGTCGATGTAGGTGAGCGCGCGGCGCAGCAGCGCCGGGTGAGTGTCGTGGCGGTCGGCGCCGGAGGGCTCGTCCAGCGCCGTGTTGGGGAACGCGGCCAGGACGCTCGCGGCCAGGTGCTGGGCGGCCGTGGAGGCGATCAGCGGCTGGTCCGCGATCTCCGGATCGGCGAGCACCGTGTCACGTAGATGGGTGATCGTCCGGCGCAGCTGGTGTGCCGCCGCCGCGGACCGCGGCCGGTGGCCGGTGAGCCGGACCGGCTTCGCGTCGTCCGGGCCCGTGGCCACCTGGGAGAGCAGGTCCGGGTCCAGCATGGTGATGTTGTACCGGGCGTCTCGGATCCGCCCCGAGTACGGCAGGTCCGGCGGGGCGAACAGCACCACGTCACCGGGACCGAAGTTGTCCTCGACGCCCTGGAAGCGGTGGTCCCGCACGGTGCCCTCGTGCATCACGCACAGACAGATCCGGCCGAGCGGCGTCACCGAGTAGGCCATGTCGAAGCCCAGCGTCAGCTCGTCGACGCTCATCGAGGAGACACCGGTGCGGCGGACGTGCGCCCGGGTCGCGCCGGGGGTCCCGCTGGTGATTCGCATCCTGGCGTAGGCGTGGCTGAGGAAGTCCTCCGTCACGTCCAGGTCCTCGCTGTCGAAGGTGAGCGACTCCATGAACCCAAAATGCCCTCTTATGACGCTTCCACGCTCGCGCTGACCAGGCGTTTTTCGTTTTCTGGACTGCGGCTCGCCCAGCTGTTCGCCTGCCGGCTGTCGCCGCCCGGCCGTCCTGCGCAGGGTGATCACATGACCGGACGTGACGAGCAGGTGGTGGACCAGCTGACGGCGCTTGAGGAGGAGGTCGGCCAGTTGCGGCAGGCACTGGTCTCGCACGCTCTGGTCGACCAGGCGATCGGTGTGGTCATCGCCGTGTCCGGACTCCGACCGGAACAGGGCTGGGACGCCCTGAAGCACATGTCGCAGCACACCAACACCAAACTGCGGGAGGTGGCGCGCTGCCTGGTGCAGTGGCCGGGCCGCGGCACCCTCCCCGAGGGGATGCGCCGGGCGCTGGCCGCCGCCGTCGAACACGCGCGCACCCGCGCCGGTGACGCCGAGCGGGCGGACGCGCGACAGGCCCGCTGCGGCCGCCCGGCCTGAGCGACACCGGACCGCCGGGCACGACACCCCCGCGCTCGTGTGACCGGTCCCTTTCGAACTGCGCCGGCCGGTGTCACCGCCTAGGGTGTCCTGTGCGGGCGGCCGGGTGTGCGCCTGCCCCGGGTCAAGAAGCCGGCCCTGCAGACGAACACGTCCTCGGCAGGGGGCACATGGCCCTGCCGGCGGTCCCCGGGTCCGGACCAGCGCGTCCGGCGGGCCAGCCATCCCGGCAACTCGACACGAGACGGCCCGACTTCACCCCGACCGGGAATCCTCGCGGTTCCCGGTTTCGGACGCCCCGGCCCGGGGACCTCGGTACGGGGCCGTCGCAGGCCCCCCTCCGACGAGAGTTCACCCGAAACGACCATCACCTCGGCCGCATGCCCCCGGCGTGGCCACCGCGCACCGGGAGACCGACACCGCCCGCGCCGGGCCCGCCCCGTGACCAGCGAAGGAATTGCCACTGATGAGCGAGACGAATCCCCTGAAGCGAGCGGCGGGCAAGGTGGCGGATGCCCTGCAGGGAGGGCCGGCGGGCCCGGAGGACGGCATCCCCGGCAAGCCCGGCTCCGAGTCACCTCAGGTCGACGAGCCGACCGAGCCCCACGAGCCGTACCCGCCCAAGCCCGACCAGACCGGCCCGGACACCGTCTCCCCGACCGGGCAGCCCACCGGCGCCGACCAGGCGCGGATGGCGCAGAGCGGCAGCTACCTGACCAACGCCCAGGGCACCCGGCTGTACGACACGGACCACTCGCTCAAGGCGGGCCCGCGCGGCCCCGTGCTCCTGCAGGACCACCACCTGCGCGAGAAGGTCATGCACTTCGACCACGAGCGCATCCCCGAGCGCGTGGTCCACGCACGCGGCGCCGGGGCACACGGGGTGTTCCGCAGCTACGGCACCGCGGCGAACGTGACCAAGGCGGCGTTCCTCTCCGAGGACGTCGAGACACCGGTGTTCGTCCGCTTCTCCACCGTGCTCGGCTCCCGGGGCTCGGCCGACACCGTCCGCGACACCCGGGGCTTCGCGGTGAAGTTCTACACCAGCGAGGGCGTCTTCGACCTGGTCGGCAACAACATCCCCGTGTTCTTCATCCAGGACGCCATCAAGTTCCCGGACGTCATCCACGCCGGTAAACCCCACCCGGACCGGGAGATCCCCCAGGCGCAGAGCGCCCACGACACCTTCTGGGACTTCGTCACCCTGCACACCGAGGCCACCCACCACACCCTGTGGAACATGTCAGACCGGGGCATCCCGCGCTCGTACCGCACGATGGAGGGCTTCGGCGTCCACACGTTCCGCCTGGTCGACGCCGACGGCGGGACGACCCTGGTGAAGTTCCACTGGAAGCCCAAACTGGGTGTGCACTCCCTCGTGTGGGAGGAGGCGCAGATCATCAACGGCGTGGACCCCGACTTCCACCGCCGCGACCTCGCCGACGCGATCGAGGCGGGTGCCTACCCCGAGTGGGAGTTCGGCATCCAGACCTTCCCCGACACCCCCGACCAGACCTTCGAGGGCATCGACCTGCTGGACCCGACGAACATCGTCCCCGAGGAGCTGGCCCCCGTGCAGCCGATCGGGCTGCTCACCCTCAACCGCAACCCCTCGAACTTCTTCGCCGAGACCGAGCAGGTCGCCTTCCACGTCGGCCACCTCGTCCCCGGCATCGACATCACCGACGACCCGCTGCTGGCCGGCCGGCTGTTCTCCTACCTGGACACCCAGATCACCCGACTGGCGGGCCCGAACTTCCCGCAGATCCCGATCAACCGGCCGCACGCCCCCGTCAACGACATGCTGCGCGACGGCTTCCACCAGACGGCCGTGCACCGGGGTGTGGCCCCCTACCGCCTCAACTCCCTCGACGGAGGCTGCCCGTTCACCGCGGGCGCCGACCTGGGCGCCTACGTCGAGGCGCCCGTACGCGTCCCCGAGGCCACCAAGGTCCGGGCGGCGCCCGAGTCGTTCGACGACCACTTCAGCCAGCCGCGCCGGTTCTGGCTCAGCATGACCCCGGTGGAACGCGAGCACATCATCGGCGCCTACAGCTTCGAACTCGCCAAGTGCTACGAGCAGGCCATCCGGGAACGGGCGTTGCAGGTGCTGGCGAACATCGACCCGGAGCTGTGCGCGGGTGTCGCCGCCGGACTGGGCCTGCCCGCGCCCGCGCCCACCGTGCCCCTGGCCGACGTCGAGCCCAGCCCCGCCCTGTCCCAGCTCGGGCACACCTGGCCCCCCGACGGCAGGATCGTCGGCATCGTCACCGGCCCCGACGGCGACCTGGACGGGGTGAGCGCCGTACGCCAGGAGGTGCTCGACAGCGGCATGGTCCCGCTGATCGTCGCCCCGGCCGGCGGCACCCTCGGCGACGGGGCACTGGCCGTGCAGCGGACCTACGCCACCGCGCGCTCCGTGGAGTTCGACGCGCTGCTGGTGGCCGGCACCCCCGGTGTGGGCGCCGACGCCTACGGCGCCCGGGACGCCAAGGCGGGCCTGCCCACCTCCCAGCAGGCCACCCCCGACCCGCGGGTCGGACTGCTGCTGGCGGAGGCGTACCGGCACGGCAAGGCCATCGGGGCCGCCAAGGGCGGCCAGATCGCGCTGGAGGCGGCCGGCATCCCGCTCGACGCCCCAGGGGTGATCGCCGGCGACAGCGCCTCCGCCGTGTTCCAGCAGATCGTCCGGCTGCTCGGCGCCCACCGGGTCTGGGAACGCTTCCCGTCCGCCGCCTGACCGGGCGGCCGACGGGACGCCAGGGCGAGCCACCGCACGGACGGCGTACCAGGAGAGGCGAACGGCCCCTGCCCCAGGTCGAGAGGGAACCGTCCCGACACCGACCGGTGAGGCAGACCATGCGTTGTCGCAGCTTCGCCGCCACGACCGTACTCACCGGTGTCCTCGCCCTGGCGGGCGCGGCGAACGCCGTCGCGGCCGACCCGGATCCCACGAGCGGTGTCGCGGCCGAGCCCGGCGTCATCTCCGGCAACGTGGTCCAGGTCCCGGTCGACCTGGGGCTGAACCTCTGCGGCGACAGCATCGACGTCGTCGGGGTGTTGAACCCCGCCGCCGGCGACGCCTGCCGGTCCGGCTGACGTCCGCCCGCGCGCCGGCCCCCGCGACCGGGGCCGGCGCACGGCCGTTCACGACACCGTGGTGCGGCAGAGCAGCAGACAGATGTCGTCGTCGTGCTCGGAGTCGTGCAGCATCGGTTTGAGCAGCGAGTCGGCGGCCGCGTCCAGGTCCGTCAGCTCCGCCGGGCCGAGCGCCCCCATGGCCCGGGCGAGCCGGTCGATACCCGCGTCGATCCCGGCGGACCGCCGCTCCACCAGACCGTCCGTGTACAGCGCGAAGGTGGACCCGGCCGGCAACTCGACGGCGTGTTCCTCGTACTCGTAGGGCAGCGGGACCCCCAGCATGATCCCCGGCTTCGCCTCCAGCACCCGCACCTCACCGCCGGGGTCGCGGGCCACGGCGGGCGGATGCCCGGCGGCGGCCCACACCACCCCCGGCTCACCGGGCGTGACCCGGGCGATGGCGCAGGTCGCGTACAGCTCCGGCTCCTGGTGGCGGAGCATCCGGTGCAGCAGGGTCAGGATCCGCGCCGGCCCGTTGCCCTCGACGGCGTAGGCGCGCAGCGCGGTGCGCAGCTGGCCCATGATGACCGCCGCGCGCAGCCCGTGCCCCGTGACGTCCCCTATCACCGTCAGCACACTGCCGTCCGGCTGCGGAAAGGCGTCGTACCAGTCGCCGCCGATGTTCAGGCCGTGCGTCGCCGGCAGGTAGCGGGCGGCCAGCGCCAGGCCGGGGGTGGCGGGCAGTTCGGTGAGCTGGGCCCGCTGCAGGGCCTCGGCGACATCCCGGTGCTGCTCGTACTGGCGGGCGTTGTCCAGCGCGATGCCCGCCCGCCGGGCCAGTTCCAGCAGCATCACGGTGGTGTCCGGGTCGAAGCGGTCACCGGGCGCGGCCAGGGTCAGCACCCCCTGCACCGTGCGCGCGCCCAGCGGCAGACAGAGCAGCGGCTGCTCCGGGAAGAGCGCCGAGGCCGGCAGGTCGTCCACCCCCGGGAGCTCACCGAGGTGGGGACTGGCGTGCTGGGGGCGGCCGGTGCGGGCCGCCGCCACCGTGGCCGCCGCCCGCTCACCCGGCGGGGTCCGCTCGTCGTCCGCGAGCCACACGTCGACGTGCCGGGCGTACTCCGGGACCAGCAGCTCGGGCAGCCGGCGCAGGATGTCCTCGTGGTCCAGGGAGGCGTTGAGGACGGCGCTCGCGTTGGCCAGGAAGGTCAGCAGCCGGCGGGCCTTCTCCGCCTCCGCGCGTGCCGTCCGCTCGGCGTCCAGGAGTTCGCGCTGCGCCAGCGCCGCCGCCTCCAGCTCGGCGTGCAGCGCCAGTACGCCCTGGTTGGTCTGGTGCAGCTCCTCCCGGTGCAGCCGCAGCAGCTCCTCCATCTCGGCCAGGCCCGTCAGCAGGGCGGCGGCGTCCTCGTCGGCGTCCAGCAGCGCCTCGGCGAGCGAGACGTCGTCCAGGCCGGGAAGCGGGCGGGGCACGGGGGAGGGGCAGTCGAGCGTGTGCTGCCAGGGCTCCGGCGCGCCGAGGGCGACCCGCAGCCTGCCGCCGGGGCCGGCGGTCACGGTCAGTTCGCCGCCGCCCGCGCCGAGGGCGTCCCGCAGCCGGGGGCCGAGCGCGGCCAGGAAGCGGGC
>NZ_WWJT01000143.1 GCF_009865385.1 Streptomyces sp. SID486
CGAGGCAGGCCAGGAGCAGGAACCCGGTGCCCGCCGAGGCCGCGGCCACCAGCAGGCGGCGCAGCTGGACGGCGGGCCGGGCGGCGCGGGTCAGACGGAGAGCGAGCACGCGGCCCGGCCTTCCGGGTCGGGCGCCTCGGGCAGGTGCACGGTGTGGACGCGCCGCCCGTCCAGCAGGAGCACGGTGCGGTCGGCGAGGGCGGCGGTGTCGGGGTCGTGCGTGGCGAGGACGACGGTGATGCCGTGCGAGCGGGCGGCCGAGGTCAGGGTGCGCAGCACGTGGGTGCGGTCGGCGCGGTGCAGGGGGGCCGTGGGCTCGTCGGCGAAGAGGACCGTGGGGCCGGGGGCGATCGCGCGGGCGATGGCGACCCGCTGGCGTTCGGCGTGCCGCAGCTCGTGCGGGCGGCTGCGGGCCTTGTCGCCGACGTCCAGGCGCTCCAGCCACTCCAGCGCCGCCGCCTTGGCACGGCGGCGGCCGGCGCCGCGCAGCATCAGCGGGAGCGCGGCGTTCTCCCAGACGTTCAGTTCGGGCACCAGGACCGGCTCGGGGTCGATCCAGCCGAAGCGGTCCCGGCGCAGCCGCTCGCGGGCCATCGGGCCGAGGGTGTGCACGGGGGAGCTGTTGAACCAGACCTCCCCGCAGCGCACCGGCACCAGGCCGGACAGGCAGCGCAGCAGAGTCGTCTTGCCGCTGCCGCGCGGTCCGCTGACGGCGAGGATCTCGCCCTCCCGTACGCCGAGGGAGACCCCGGCGAGTCCGGGGGAGCCGTCGCGGTGCGTGAAGTGCAGGGAGCGTGCCCAGAGCACGTCGTTGTCCGGCGGAGCCTCCATGGGCGTACACCTCGGTTCTGATCCGTTTTCCCGTGCCTGTTCCCCCGTCCGGGGGAACGAAGGCCGGGCTGATCGGTCACTGGAACGCTAGGCAGCCGTCACCGGGAGGCCGGACAGCACACGGCCCCGGGCCGCCGTTCTCACTCGAACGGACGGCACCGGGGCCGGGTCGATCATCCGGTCGGATGATCACAGTCGCCGTCGGCGGCTCAGAGCTTCGTCCACGCCTCCGTGAGGGTGGCGCGCAGGATCTGCTCGATCTCGTCGAAGGTCTCCTGGTTGGAGATCAGCGGCGGGGCGAGCTGGATGACCGGGTCGCCACGGTCGTCGGCGCGGCAGTACAGGCCGTTGTCGAACAGCGCCTTGGAGAGGAAGCCGTACAGGACGCGCTCGGTCTCCTCGTCGTTGAAGGACTCCTTGGTGTTCTTGTCCTTCACCAGCTCGATGCCGTAGAAGAAGCCGTTGCCGCGGACGTCGCCGACGATCGGCAGGTCGTGCAGCTTCTGCAGGGTCTGCAGGAAGGCGCCCTCGTTGTCCAGCACGTGCTGGTTGATGCCCTCGCGCTCGAACAGGTCGAGGTTGGCCACGCCCACCGCGGCGGAGACCGGGTGGCCGCCGAAGGTGTAGCCGTGCAGGAAGGTGTTGTCGCCCTTGTAGAACGGCTCGGCGAGCTTGTCGGAGATGATGCAGGCGCCGATCGGGGAGTAGCCCGAGGTCATGCCCTTGGCGCAGGTGATCATGTCCGGGACGTAGCCGAACTTGTCACAGGCGAACATCGTGCCGAGGCGGCCGAAGGCGCAGATGACCTCGTCCGACACGAGCAGGACGTCGTACTGGTCGCAGATCTCGCGCACGCGCTGGAAGTAGCCGGGCGGGGGCGGGAAGCAGCCGCCGGCGTTCTGCACGGGCTCCAGGAAGACCGCGGCGACGGTGTCCGGGCCCTCGAAGAGGATCTGCTGCTCGATCTGGTCGGCGGCCCAGCGGCCGAAGGCCTCGGGGTCGTCGCCGAAGAGCGGCGCGCGGTAGATGTTGGTGTTCGGCACCTTGTGCGCGCCCGGCACCAGCGGCTCGAAGGGGGCCTTCAGGCCCGGCAGACCGGTGATGGACAGGGCGCCCTGCGGGGTGCCGTGGTAGGCGACCGCGCGGGAGATGACCTTGTACTTGGTCGGCTTGCCCTGGAGCTTGAAGTACTGCTTGGCCAGCTTCCAGGCGGTCTCGACGGCCTCGCCGCCGCCGGTGGTGAAGAAGACCTTGTTCAGGTCGCCCGGGGCGTAGTCGGCGAGGCGCTCGGCCAGCTCGACGGCCTTGGGGTGGGCGTAGGACCACACCGGGAAGAAGGCCAGCTCCTGGGCCTGCTTGAAGGCGGTCTCGGCCAGTTCCGTGCGGCCGTGACCGGCCTGGACCACGAACAGACCCGCGAGACCGTCGAGGTAGCGCTTGCCCTTGTCGTCGTAGATATAGGTGCCCTCGCCCCGGACGATGGTCGGGACGGGGGAGTTCTCGTACGAGGACATGCGGGTGAAGTGCATCCACAGGTGGTCGTACGCGGTCTTGCTGAGGTCCTTTGAACTCACGGTTATCGGGTTCCCCACATGTAGGTCTGCTTCTTCAGCTTCAGGTAGACGAAGCTTTCGGTGGAGCGCACGCCGGGCAGGGCCCGGATGCGTTTGTTGATGACGCCCAGCAGGTGGTCGTCGTCCTCGCAGACGATCTCGGCGAGGATGTCGAACGAGCCCGCGGTCATCACCACGTACTCGACTTCCGACATGTCAGTCAGCGCGTCCGCGATCGACTCGACATCACCCTCGACGTTGATCCCGACCATCGCCTGCCGCCGGAAGCCCACGGTGAGCGGGTCCGTGACGGCGACGATCTGCATCACGCCCTGGTCCAGCAGCTTCTGGACGCGCTGGCGCACGGCCGCCTCGGACAGACCGACGGCCTTGCCGATGGCGGCGTACGGCCGGCGGCCGTCCTCCTGGAGCTGCTGGATGATGGCGAGGGAGACGGCGTCCAAGGTAGGAGTGCCGTTCCTGGACTCGCGGGACGAGTCCCTCTGGTCTGCGCTTCGACTGGCCACGACCTCACTGTGCACGACGTCTCGACAGTTTCGCAAGGCCGGATCGATGAAATTCGTCGTTTGAGACACCTCACTGTGCGGATTTCGCAGAACCGATGCCGGTGGGGGTGTTGAAAACGTGGGTACGGCGACTAGGGTGGGTGTCTCAGCGTTCGGACAGCCGGAAGAGGCTGGCCGGCTGAACCGCTCGAACCCTCGAACCAGATCAGGAGGCCGGCAGTGAGCACCGAGCTGCGTCGTCTGCGCAACTACATCGACGGTGAGTTCCGGGACGCCGCCGACGGACGGACCACCGAGGTGGTCAACCCCGCGACGGGCGAGGCGTACGCCACGGCGCCGCTGTCCGGGCAGGCGGACGTGGACGCCGCCATGGAGGCCGCCGCCCGTGCCTTCCCCGCCTGGCGCGACACCACGCCGGCCGAGCGGCAGAAGGCCCTGCTGAAGATCGCGGACGCGTTCGAGGAGCGCGCCGAGGAGCTGATCGCGGCCGAGGTGGAGAACACGGGCAAGCCGGTCGGGCTGACCCGCTCCGAGGAGATCCCGCCGATGGTCGACCAGATCCGCTTCTTCGCGGGTGCGGCCCGGCTGCTGGAGGGCCGCTCGGCCGGCGAGTACATGGAGGGCCTGACCTCGATCATCCGCCGCGAGCCGGTCGGCGTGTGCGCGCAGGTCGCCCCGTGGAACTACCCGATGATGATGGCCGTGTGGAAGTTCGCCCCGGCCATCGCCGCGGGCAACACGGTCGTCCTGAAGCCGTCGGACACCACCCCCGCCTCCACCGTGCTGATGGCCGACATCATCGGTTCGATCCTGCCCAAGGGTGTCTTCAACGTCATCTGCGGCGACCGTGACACCGGCCGCGCGATGGTCGAGCACCCGACTCCGGCGATGGCCTCCATCACCGGCTCCGTGCGCGCGGGCATCTCGGTGGCCGAGTCCGCCTCCAAGGACGTCAAGCGGGTCCACCTGGAGCTGGGCGGCAAGGCCCCGGTCGTCGTCTTCGAGGACACCGACATCGCCAAGGCCGTCGAGGACATCTCCGTCGCGGGCTTCTTCAACGCCGGCCAGGACTGTACGGCCGCGACCCGCGTCCTCGTCCAGGAGTCCATCCACGACGAGTTCGTGTCCGCGCTGGCGAAGGCGGCGTCCGAGACGAAGACCGGCCAGCCGGACGACGAGGACGTCCTCTTCGGCCCGCTGAACAACCCCAACCAGCTCAAGCAGGTCGCCGGCTTCATCGACCGGCTGCCCGCCCACGCCAAGGTCGAGACGGGCGGCCAGCAGGTCGGCGACAAGGGCTACTTCTACGCCCCGACCGTCGTCTCCGGCCTGAAGCAGGACGACGAGATCATCCAGAACGAGGTCTTCGGGCCGGTCATCACCGTCCAGTCCTTCTCGGACGAGGACCAGGCCGTGGAGTGGGCCAACGGCGTCGAGTACGCCCTCGCCTCCTCGGTGTGGACCAAGGACCACTCCCGCGCCATGCGGATGTCCAAGAAGCTCGACTTCGGCTGCGTGTGGATCAACACCCACATCCCGCTGGTCGCCGAGATGCCGCACGGCGGCTTCAAGAAGTCCGGCTACGGCAAGGACCTGTCGGCCTACGGCTTCGAGGACTACACGCGCATCAAGCACGTGATGACGTCCCTGGACGGCTGATCACCGGTACGGCGACGCGGCCCCGGACGGGAACACCCGTCCGGGGCCGCCGCGTTGCCGCCCCTCGGCTTCCCGGCGCCCACCAGGTGTCGACAAGGTGTCGGCCAGGCACCGGCCCGCTCGACGCAGCGTCGATTGTCCGGCCGCCCGGCGGGACGGCATGCTTCCGGGGTGGCCCAGACATCTGCTCGTACGACCGTGTCCTCCCGCCGTTCCCTGCTGCGCGCCCTCGGCGGCACGGCAGCGCTCGGCGCCCTGGCCGGCTGCGGGGTGCCCGCCGCCTACGTCCGTCCCGGCGACCGCGCCGTCACCGACGAGTCCGCGGCCGACAAGAAGCTGACCTGGGCGAACTGGCCGCTCTACATCGACACCGACGACGACGACCCCAACCGGCGGCCCACGCTGGAGGGGTTCGAGAAGCGCACCGGGATATCCGTCGACTACGTGGAGGAGATCAACGACAACGACGAGTTCTTCGGCAAGATCAGCCCCGCGCTGATGAACCACCAGTCCACCGGCCGCGACCTGATCGTCATCAGTGACTGGATGTGCGCCCGGTACGTCCGGCTGGGGTGGGTCCAGGAGATGGACCGCGCCCGGCAGCCGAACGTGGCCAGGTACCTGGACCCGCTGCTCCGTTCGCCCGCCTTCGACAAGGGCCGCCGCTGCACGGTGCCCTACCAGTCGGGCATCACCGGCATCGCCTACGACCGCCGCAAGCTCGGCCGTGAGATCCGGAGCGTGCGGGACCTGTGGGCGAAGGACCTCAAGGGCCGCGTCACCCTGCTGTCCGGCCTGGACGAGTCCTTCGCGCTGCTCATGCAGGGCAACGGCGTCGACATCACCCGCTGGACCGCGGACGACTTCCACGAGGTC
Organism: Streptomyces sp. SID486; assembly: GCF_009865385.1. GTDB lineage: Bacteria > Actinomycetota > Actinomycetes > Streptomycetales > Streptomycetaceae > Streptomyces. The sequence goes on from NZ_WWJT01000143.1 coordinate 5,447, forward strand.
TGCGACCAGGTCGAACGGGAGGTGCGCCGCGGCCAGATCCGCCGCTTCACCGGCAACGACTACACCAAGGACCTGGTCAGCGGGGACGTCCTCGCCTGCCAGGCGTACTCGGGCGATGTCATCCAGCTCCAGGCGGACAACCCCGACATCCGCTTCGTCGTCCCCGAGGAGGGCGCCGAGCTGTGGTCGGACTCCCTGATGATCCCCAACCGGGCCCGCCACAAGGCCAACGCCGAGCGCCTGGTCGACTACTACTACGACCCCGAGGTCGCCGCGAGGCTCGCCGCCTGGGTCAACTACGTCTGCCCGGTCCCGGCGGCGCGGGACGTCCTGGCCGACGCCAAGGACGCGGACACCGCCGCCCTCGCCGACAACACCCTGATCTTCCCGGACGCCGGCATGCGCAAGCGCCTCGCCATCGCCCGGGACATCGGCTCCACGGAACGCACGGAGTACGCGCAGCGGTGGAACAAGATCGTGGGACTGTGAGAACACCACCAGACCGAGGGCCTCACACCGGGCGGTGACGAGCCCCGCCGTCAGCCGTCACCGTCCGGACGAGGACCGTCACCGTCCGGCACGAGGGCCATCACCGTCCGGCACGTGGGCCGTCACCGTCCGGCACGTGGGCCGTCACCGTCTGGCACGAGGGGACGGAACGCCGTGAGGACGGTTTCCCAGTCGGACGCGACCGGGTCCTGCCGGGGGAGGGAGCGCCCGAGCTCCTCGGCCGCCCGCAGCACAGCGGAGGCGAGCTCCGCGGCGGTTGTCCGGGCGATGACGCCGTTCTCGTCGGCGACCGACAGGCCGCCCCGGGCGCGCCGCACCACAAGCTTGAACGAGGTGTCGGCACCGGAGTAGGTGAGTGAGCGGGTGTCGCTCCGGAGAAAGGGGAGCAGGGCGTCCAGCAGGCCGACGACCGAGAGGTAGATCATCATGCCTCGGTCGGGCACGTGACCGGACGAGTCCGCCGTACCGAGGTCCCCGGTGACGACCATGTCACCCATGTCGAACCCGTGAGGATCGCCTTGGCCGGGCCGTACGGTGAACTGAAAGGTGATCACGAGGTCCAGCTCGTTTCGGCCGGGAAGAAGGTGAGGGCGGCGCTTCCGCCGGATCCGTCGGCGACGGGTCGATACTGAGCGGCAGGTCCCCTCACCGTCACCTTCATTTCGGAGACCCGCGTCGTGACCACGGTGTCCGACGCCCGCGCGCGTCGCCGGACCGTCTCCTGACGGCCTTTCGGACCCCGCCGCGCCCGGTCGTCGGCGGTGAGCGGGTGCCGGGGGCTTTTGAACATGTTCAACTTCGGGCGTACGCTCCTGCCATGAGCGACAGAGCCGCCCTGCTCAAGGGCATCCGTGTCTGGCTGGCACTCTTCGTCGTCTGCCTGGTCCTCAGTGGAGCGACCGCCTTTCCCTTGGTCCACGAACTGCGCTGGACCGAGGGCGCGTTGCGCGCCCTGTCGGTGCCCCGGTACCTGCCCGGTCTCATGGAGTGGATCTCCCGCGTGCGGGACGGGCTGGACACCGTCGACTCCGACTACCCCTTCGTCCTGTACGGCACCGACTGGCTCGCCTTCGCCCACCTCGTCATCGCGGTCGCGTTCTACGGCCCGTACCGCGATCCCGTCCGCAACGTCTGGGTCGTCGAGTTCGGGATGATCGCCTGTGCCGGGATCATCCCGCTCGCCCTCGTCTGCGGACCCGTCCGCGGGATCCCCTTCTGGTGGAGCCTGATCGACATGTCCTTCGGGATCTTCGGCGTCATCCCGCTGTACGTCGTACGGAAGCGGATCAAGCGGCTGGAGGCGCTCGGCGCCCCCGCCGTCAGCGGCTGAACGCGGGGTACCCGAAGCGCTGGGCGAGGGGCAGGCCGTCGCCCTTCGCGTCCGTGGGCCCCACCGCGTACACCAGGGTGCGGGACAGGTCCCGGGTCGCGGCGATCACTGAGGCGTGGGCGATCGGCTGAAGCTGCGTGATCATCCAGTGGCGCCGGGACACCACCCGGATCCTCACCGAGGAGGGCGTACGCCCCCCGCTCAACTCCGGGTAACCGCCTTCGCGGTCAGGGAAGTCGGACGGGTTCGCCCTTACGGCAACGGGTCGGCGCGCTGCTACCGGTCCGACGTGCGCAGGGCGTGCAGCAGGCCGATCCGGTTCGTCGTGATCGAGTCGACGCCCAGGTCCAGCAGGCGCGTCAGCGAGCGGCGGGTGTCCGGGGTCCACACGGACAGCAGGTACCCGTCCCGGTGGACGCGCGCCGCGAGCTCCCGGCTCACCAGGGAGAAGCGGTAGTTGAGCCAGCGCGGGCGGACCGCGGCAAGCAGCGCGGGCCGCGGCGGAGCCAGGGTGGTCCAGGTCAGGGCGATCTCGGCGCCCGGGTCGGCGGCCCGGACGGCCAGCATCGCCTCCGCGTGCGCGCTGTAGAGGACGCGGTCGCGGGCCCCGCACGCCCGGACCACGTCCAGGGTCCGCTCGACCGTCCGGCGGTCGACCCGCCCGCACAGGTCCACCATCACCCGGCTGTCACCGGTCGCGGACAGCGCCTCCGCCAGCGTCGGCACACCGCCGGCCGTCAGCCCGCGCAGTTCCTCGGCGGACAGCGTGCCCAGCGGCCGGTCCACCTCCCACAGCCGCCGCAGCGTCTCGTCGTGCAGCAGCACGGGCACGCCGTCACGGGTGAGCCGTACGTCGATCTCGACGGCGTCCGCGCCCCGGTCGAGCGCGGAACGCAGGGAGCCGACGGTGTTCTCACGGAAACGGTAGGGGTCGCCGCGGTGGGCCACGGCGGTCACGGTCTGCATGGCCCCCATTGTGGCCGTCCCGTGGGACCGGGCGGGCCCACGGGGGAGTCGCGTCGGCTCAGTGGGCGAGCCAGGCGGCGGTGTAGGTGTCGATCTCCCGCGCGATCCGCGCCTTGCCGGCCGTGTCCAGGAAGGACGCCTCGACGGCGTTCTTCGCGAGGCCGGCCAGGCCGCGCTCGTCGAGTTCCAGGAGGCGGGCGGCCACCGCGTACTCGTTGTTCAGGTCGGTTCCGAACATCGGCGGGTCGTCGGAGTTGACCGTCACCAGCACCCCGGCCCGCGCGAACTCCTTGATCGGGTGCTCCTCCAGGGTGCGCACCGCGCGGGTGGCGATGTTGGAGGTCGGGCACACCTCCAGCGGGATCCGGTGCTCGGCGAGGTGGGCGAGCAGCTTCGGGTCCCGCGCGGAACTCGTGCCGTGTCCGATCCGCTCGGCGCGCAGCTCGGTCAGCGCGTCCCACACCGTCTCCGGGCCGGTGGTCTCCCCGGCGTGCGGCACGGAGCGCAGCCCGGCGGCGATAGCCCGGTCGAAGTACGGCTTGAACTGCGGCCGGGGCACGCCGATCTCCGGGCCGCCGAGCCCGAAGGAGACCAGGCCCTCCGGGCGGAGCCGGTCGTCGGTGGCCAGCCGTGCCGTCTCCTCGGCCGCCGCCGTACCGGCTTCGCCGGGGATGTCGAAGCACCAGCGCAGTACGGTCCCGAACTCGGCCTCGGCGGCCTTCCGGGCGTCCTCGATCGCGTCCATGAAGGCCCGTGCGTCGATACCGCGCCGGGTGGACGAGAAGGGGGTCAGGGTCAGTTCGGCGTACCGGACCTGCTGGCGCGCCATGTCACGGGCCACCTCGAAGGTGAGCAGCCGGACGTCCTCCGGGGTGCGGATGAGGTCCACGACCGACAGGTACACCTCGATGAAGTGCGCGAAGTCGGTGAAGGTGAAGTAGTCGACCAGGGCCTCGGGGTCGGTGGGGACCTTGGAGTCGGGGTGGCGGGCGGCCAGTTCCGAGACGATGCGGGGGGAGGCGGAGCCGACATGGTGCACGTGCAGTTCGGCCTTGGGCAGTCCGGCGATGAAGGTGCGCAGGTCGCGGTCGGCGGTGCCGACGGCGGGTACGGAGGTGTCGGTCAAGGGGTCCTCCCCGGGGACGGCGCCCGCGGACCGCTGGCGTGGTCCGGGCGCGGTGATCGGCTGATCGGTGGCGCCAGATCATCGTAGGCCCCGGGCCTGGGCGTCCCACCCGGCCCGTAGCATGACGGGACGTCCACCAGAGGGGTTCTTCCACCATGTCCGACGAGGTGCCGCAGTCGACACCGGCGGAGCAGGCCGCCGGGCACCGGTCCGCGATACCCCCGGTGTCCCTGGAGAAGGCAGCGGTGGAGCCGACGGCGGACGAGGCACCGGCGCGGGACGCGAGCCCGGCCGCCGAACCCGTCCACGACCGGCGGACCCCGACCTCGCCGCCGGCGCCGAAGGCCCCGGCCGCGCCCGCCGACACCGCCCCCGCACCGTGGGCGAGTCCCACCGGCGGCCTCGCGCCCCCGGCCCCCACCCCGCAGCCGAACCCATTCGCACCCCCGGCCGCCGCCTCGCAGCAGCCGGACCCGTTCGCGACCCCGAACCCCGGACAGCAGCCGGACCCCTTCGCACCCCCGGCCCCCGCCCCGCAGCCGAACCCGTTCGCACCCCCGGCCGCCGCCCCGCAGCAGCCGGACCCCTTCGCGGCCCCGAATCCCGGACAGCAGCCGGACCCCGTCGCGCCCCCGGTCTCCACCCCCCTGCACCAGGACCCCTACGCGCCCCCGGCGCCCGACGCGAACGTGAACCCCTTCGCACCCCCCGCGCCCGCGCCCGCGGCTCCCGCGAACCACTTCGCCCCGCCGGCGCCCCCCGCCGGACCGTACGGCTGGACGGAACCGGTGCCCCCGCCGCCCATCGCCCCCGACGGTCCCGGTCAGGTGCCGTACGGCTACCCGGGCACCGAGGCGGCGTACGGCTATCCGGGCGCGCCGCACGCTCCCGGTCCCGCCGGTTACGCTCCCGGTCCGGCCGGATACGCTCCCGGTCCCGCCGGGTACGGCTACGGCTGGCCCGGCATGCCGCCCCTGCCGAGCAACGGGATGGGGACGGCCGCGCTGGTGCTGGGCATCCTGTCCGCGGTCGGGTTCCTGGCCTGGCCGATCGCCCTGGTGCTGGGCATCCTGGCCGTCGTCTTCGGCTCGCTCGGCCGCGGGAAGGCGAAGCGGGGCGAGGCCACGAATCCGGGCATGGCCCTGGCGGGAATCATCTGCGGGGCCACGGGCCTCGTACTGGCGGTGGGCTTCTTCGTCCTCGTCGTCGTGGTGAACACCTGATCCCGGCGGTCGGCCGGGCCCCTCCCGGCACGGAGTGAGGGCCGGGACCCGCGGCCCCGGCCGAGCCCGCACCTCTGACGGCGGCGAACCGCGTCACCGGGCCGGGGCTGCGCAGGACAACCGCTCGCGCGCCTCCATCAACGCGAAGCCCAGCAGGTTCGGCCCCTGCCACCGCTCCGGGTCCGCGGCCGCCTCGTCGTCGGCCGCCAGCCCGATGCCCCACACCCGGTCCACGGGGCTCGCCTCCACCAGCACCCGGTCCCCGGTTCCCAGCAGGAACCGCCGGAGGTCGTCATGGGCCGTGAACTTGTGCACGCTGCCCTCGACCACCAGCGCGAAGCGCGCACGCGCCCACGCCTCCTCGTCGAAGTCCCGGACCAGCCGCCCGGCCTTCTTCGCTTCGGCGGGATGCTCCGCCGCCAGCACCCGGCGCTCCGCCTCCGCGTCCCCGAACAGCCGGGCCTTGCCCGCCATCATCCAGTGCTCGGCCGTCGCGTACTCCACGCCGTCGACCACGAAGGGTGACGGCCACCACTGGCTCAGACAACCCGCGCCGATCCGGCCGTCCGGCCGCGGCCGGTGGCCCCAGAAGTGGAGATATCTGATCCGGGAGCCGGCCCGGACCTCCCTGATCAGGGCTTCCCGTCCGTCGATCTTTCCCATGCACGCGAGTGTGGCACGCACCACGGACACTCCGTCCGGCCTTTTCTCCCCTGACTCGACATCTGGTCAACAGATTCCGTCGCGTAACCAAAAGGCAACAACGGAATCACTTGTTGGAGTCCTATTGCTCTGTCAGGATCGGCACTCAAATCGAGCTGGAGCTACGCCACCCACCCCCGGGACGGGGACAACGGCGGAGGAGAGCGACATGCACAACCCGGGCACCGCCACCCCGGAACGATTCCCCGCGCAGGACCGGTTCGCGGACGGCGCGCAGTTCATCGCCGGACGCCTGACCAAGGGGACCTCGGGCCGCCACCACGCCGTGATCGACCCCGCCACCGGCGAGGAGGTCTACACCTACGAGCTGGCCGGCCCCGACGACGTGGACGCGGCCGTCGCCGCCGCCCGCGCGGCGTTCCCGGCCTGGGCCGCCGCCACGCCGGGCGAGCGGTCGGACGCCCTGCACCGGTTCGCCGCCGTGCTCGCCGAGCGCGCCGAGGACTTCGCCCGCGCCGAGTCGCTCCAGTGCGGCAAGCCGCTCAAGCTGACCCGCGAGTTCGACGTCCCCGGCACCATCGACAACACCGCCTTCTTCGCGGGCGCCGCCCGGCACCTGCAGGGACAGTCCGCCGGTGAGTACTCCGGCGACCACACGTCGTACGTCCGGCGCGAGCCCATCGGGGTCGTCGGGTCCATCGCGCCCTGGAACTACCCGCTCCAGATGGCCGCGTGGAAGATCCTCCCGGCGGTCGCCGCCGGCAACACGGTCGTCCTGAAGCCGGCCGAGCTGACCCCGCTGACCTCGCTGCTGTTCGCCCAGGCCGCCACGGACGCGGGCATCCCGGACGGCGTGATCAACATCGTCACCGGGACCGGCAAGGAGGCCGGGGAGCACCTCGTCGGGCACCCCGACGTCGCCATGACCTCCTTCACGGGGTCCACGGGCGTCGGCAAGCGCGTCGCCGAGATCGCCACTGCCACCGTCAAGCGGCTGCACCTGGAGCTGGGCGGCAAGGCGCCCTTCGTCGTCTTCGACGACGCCGACCTGGAGGCCGCCGCGCACGGCGCGGTCGCGGGCTCGCTCATCAACACCGGGCAGGACTGCACGGCCGCCACGCGCGCGTACGTACAGCGCCCGCTCTACGACGCGTTCGTGGAGCGGACGGCCGCGCTGATGGAGACCGTGCGGCTCGGGGACCCGTTCGCGGCCGGTACCGACCTCGGACCGCTGATCTCGCACGCCCAGCGCGACCGGGTCGCCGGCTTCGTGGACCGTGCCCGCGCCTACGCGCGCGTGGTGACCGGCGGCGAAGCCCCCCGGGGCGACCTCGAGGACGGCGCCTACTACCGGCCCACCCTGGTCGCCGACGCCGCCCAGGACAGCGAGATCGTCCAGTCCGAGATCTTCGGTCCGGTACTGGTCGTACTGCCGTTCGACAGCGATGATGAGGGGATCCGGCTGGCCAACGACACTCCGTACGGTCTCGCCGCCTCCGCGTGGAGCACGAACGTCTACCGCGCGAACCGGGCCACCCGTGAGATCAAGGCGGGCTGCGTCTGGGTCAACGACCACATCCCGATCATCAGCGAGATGCCGCACGGCGGCTACAAGGCGTCGGGCTTCGGCAAGGACATGTCGGCGTACTCCTTCGAGGAATACACGCAGGTCAAGCACGTAATGTTCGACAACACGGCGGTGGCCGAGAAGGACTGGCACCGCACGATCTTCGGGGACCGCCAGCGAACGACAGGCCGATGACCAGGCCGAACCCTCCCGAAAGGCCACCACGCGCATGGAGCAGTACGAGCCCGACCGCCTGACCCCGCCCCAAGTGGCCGCCGTGCGACGCAGCATGCGAAGCGGCCGGGCCGCCCTCACCCGCCGTTCGCTGCTGCGGGCCACCGCGGGCGGCGCGCTCGCGGCCGGTGGTCTCGGGGCGCTGAGCGGCTGCGGCATCCCCGCGGCGGGCAAGACCCAGGGCGGCATCCCGGCCGAGGACCACTCGGTCCGGGAGAAGACCGTGAACTTCTCCAACTGGACCGAGTACATCGACGTCGACGACAGCGGCAAGCACCACCCGACGCTGGAGACCTTCCGCAAGCGGACCGGGATCAGGGTCGACTACACCGAGGACATCAACGACAACAACGAGTTCTTCGGCAAGATCAAGCCGCAGCTCGCCGCGGGCCAGGACACCGGCCGGGACCTCATCGTCCTCACGGACTGGCTGGCCGCCCGGCTGATCCGCCTCGGCTGGGTCCAGAAACTGGACCCGGCGAACCTGCCGCACGCCTACAGCAACCTGTCGCCCCAGTTCCGCGACCCGGACTGGGACCCCGGGCGGTCGTACTCGTACCCCTGGCAGGGCATCTCCACCGTCATCGCCTACAACAAGAAGGCACTGGACGGCATCGAGGTGAAGTCCGTCTCCGACCTGCTCGACAACCCCCGCCTCAAGGGGCGCGTCGGTTTCCTGTCGGAGATGCGCGACAGCATGGGCATGACCCTGCTCGACATGGGCAAGGACCCGGCGCGCTTCACCGGCGACGACTACGACGCGGCCATCGCCCGCCTGCAGAAGGCCGTCGACAAGGGCCAGATCCGCCGCTTCACCGGCAACGACTACACCTCCGACCTCACCAAGGGCGACCTCGCCGCCTGCGTCGCCTGGGCCGGTGACGTGGTGCAGCTGAAGTCCGACAGCCCGGACGTCGACTTCGTCATCCCCGACAGCGGTTACATGACGTCGACCGACAACCTGTGCGTCCCCAACAAGGCCCGGCACAAGACGAACGCCGAGCGGCTGATCGACTTCTACTACGAACCCGAGCAGGCCGCAGCGCTCGCCGCCTACATCAACTACGTCACTCCGGTCGACGGGGTGAAGCCTTACCTTGCGAAGATCGACAAGGATGCGGCGAACAATCCGCTGATCGTTCCCGACAAGGCCATGCAGGCGAGGTCCCATGCCTTCCGCTCCCTGAGCCAGAAGGAAGAGACGGCCTACGAAGAGAAGTTCGCGAAGCTCACAGGGGCGTGACGACGATGAAGACGACACCAGACAACAGCGGCGACGTCCGCCTCTCCGGTATCTCCAAGACCTACGACAACGGCTTCACCGCCGTGCAGCCGCTGGACCTGACCGTGCCGCAGGGCTCCTTCTTCGCCCTGCTCGGCGCGTCCGGCTGCGGCAAGACGACCACGCTGCGCATGATCGCCGGCCTGGAGGAGCCCTCCTCCGGGACCGTGTGCCTCGGCGACCAGGACGTCACCCACCTGCCGCCGTACAAGCGGCCGGTCAACACGGTGTTCCAGTCCTACGCCCTCTTCCCCCACCTCGACATCTTCGAGAACGTCGCCTTCGGCCTGCGCCGGCGCGGCATCAAGAGCGTGAAGAAGCAGGTCGAGGACATGCTGGAGCTGGTGCAGCTCGGCGAGCAGGCGCGCAAGAAACCGCACCAGCTCTCCGGCGGCCAGCAGCAGCGCGTCGCCGTGGCCCGCGCGCTGATCAACCACCCGAAGGTCCTCCTGCTGGACGAGCCGCTCGGCGCCCTCGACCTCAAGCTGCGCCGCCAGATGCAGCTGGAGCTCAAGCGCATCCAGACCGAGGTCGGCATCACCTTCGTACACGTCACGCACGACCAGGAGGAGGCCATGACCATGGCCGACACGGTCGCCGTGATGAACGGGGGCCGGGTCGAGCAGCTCGGCGCGCCCACCGACCTGTACGAGAACCCGCGGACCACGTTCGTCGCGAACTTCCTCGGCACCTCCAACCTGATCGAGGCCGAGGTCGACACCAGGAGCGGCGACGACATCGTGCTCCGGGCGGGCGGCGGCAAGCTGGTGCTGCCCGAAGCGCGATGTTCGGGCCCGACCACGGCCGGCGGCAAGGTGCTGGTCGGCATCCGCCCCGAGAAGATCGCCCTCACCCACGCCGACGACGCCGGCACCGTACCCGAGGGCCGCAACCGCGTCACCGGCAAGATCGCCGACGCCAGCTTCATCGGCGTCTCGACGCAGTACGTGATCGACACCCCGGTCTGCGACGAGTTCGCGGTCTACGTCCAGAACGTCGAGCGCGACGGCCGGCTCGTTCCCGGTGCCGACGTCGTCCTGCACTGGAGCCCGGCCCACACCTTCGGCCTGGACGCGGACCAGGACATCGACGCGGGCATCGAGGAAGAGGCGGCGGCCTGATGTCGACGCTCACCGAGGCACCCCCGCCGCTCGCCCCGGCCGAGCCGGAGCGGAAGGCCCCCCGCAAGCGCGGCCGGTTCACCCCGTACTGGCTGCTGCTGCCCGGCCTGCTGTGGCTGGTCGTTTTCTTCGCCCTGCCGATGATCTACCAGGCGTCCACCTCCGTGCAGCAGGGCTCGCTGGAGGAGGGCTACAAGGTCACCTGGCACTTCGCGACCTACTGGCACGCGCTCACCGAGTACTGGCCGCAGTTCCTGCGGTCGGTGTTCTACGCCGCCGGCGCGACCGTGCTGTGCCTGCTGCTCGGCTACCCGCTGGCCTATCTCATCGCCTTCCGCGCCGGCCGCTGGAAGAACCTGATCATGATCTTGGTGATCGCGCCGTTCTTCACCAGCTTCCTCATCCGCACCCTGGCCTGGAAGACGATCCTCGCGGACAACGGACCCGTCGTGCACACCCTGAACGCGCTGCACGTACTGGACCTCACCAACTGGCTCGGCTGGACGGCCGGGGACCGCGTCCTGGCCACCCCGCTCGCGGTCGTCTGCGGCCTGACGTACAACTTCCTGCCGTTCATGATCCTGCCGCTGTACACCTCCCTGGAGCGGATCGACGGCCGGCTGCACGAGGCGGCCGGCGACCTGTACGCCAAGCCGTGGACCACCTTCCGCAAGGTCACCTTCCCGCTGTCCATGCCGGGCGTGGTCTCCGGCACGCTGCTGACGTTCATCCCGGCGGCCGGCGACTACGTGAACGCCGAACTCCTCGGCTCCACCGACACCCGCATGATCGGCAACGTCATCCAGACGCAGTTCCTGCGCATCCTGGACTACCCGACCGCCGCGGCCCTGTCCTTCATCCTCATGGCCGCCATCCTGGCCATGGTCACGATCTACATCCGCCGGTCCGGGACGGAGGATCTCGTCTAAATGCCCTTCGTCAACTGGCTCAAGCGCCGTCTCGTCGTCATCGCGGGACTGCTGACGCTCGCCTATCTGCTGCTGCCGAACGTCATCGTCACGGTGTTCTCCTTCAACAAACCGAAGGGGCGCTTCAACTACGAGTGGCAGCGGTTCTCCACGGACGCCTGGAAGGACCCCTGCGGCGTCGCCGACATGTGCGGCTCGCTGTCCATCAGCCTCCAGATCGCCGTGTGGGCGACGGTCGGCGCCACCGTCCTCGGCACGATGATCTCCTTCGCGCTGGTCCGCTACCGCTTCCGCGCGCGCGGCGCCGTGAACTCGCTGATCTTCCTGCCGATGGCGATGCCCGAGGTCGTCATGGCCGCCTCGCTGCTCACCCTGTTCCTCAACATGGGCGCCCAGCTGGGCTTCTGGACGATCCTGATCGCCCACATCATGTTCTGCCTCAGCTTCGTCGTCACCGCGGTCAAGGCGCGCGTGATGTCGATGGACCCGCGCCTGGAAGAGGCCGCCCGCGACCTCTACGCCGGTCCGGTGCAGACCTTCCTGCGGGTCACCCTGCCCATCGCTGCACCCGGGATCGCGGCGGGCGCGCTGCTGTCGTTCGCGCTCTCCTTCGACGATTTCATCATCACCAATTTCAACGCCGGTTCGACCGTCACCTTCCCGATGTTCGTCTGGGGCTCGGCGCAGCGCGGAACACCCGTGCAGATCAACGTGATCGGCACGGCCATGTTCCTCGTCGCCGTTCTCCTCGTCCTGACCTCGATGGTCCTCGGCAACCGCCGCAACAAGCAAAAGGCATAGCCTTTTCCGCACGTCCTCTGTAGGGAGTTGAAATCATGGCCCCAAGCGCCATGAGCCGTGGCACAGACAAGTGGATCGCCTCACTCTCCGAAGCCCAGCCGGTCCCGTACTGGCTGGAAGACCCCGGCAAGCCGCACGCCGAACCCGCCCTCACCGGCACCGACACCTGCGACCTGCTGGTCGTCGGCGGCGGCTACAGCGGGCTGTGGACCGCGCTGAACGCCAAGGAGCGGGACCCGCAGCGCGATGTGGTCCTCCTGGAAGGCCGCGAGGTGGGCTGGGCCGCCTCCGGCCGCAACGGCGGCTTCTGTGCCGCCTCCCTCACCCACGGCCTGCCCAACGGCCTCGCCCGCTGGCCGGACGAGATCCACAGACTGGAGGAGCTGGGCCGGCGCAACCTCGACGAGATCGAGGCCGCGGTCGCCCGGCACGGCATCGACTGCGACTTCGAGCGCACCGGCGAGATCGACGTCGCCACCGAGACGTACCAGGCGTGGGAACTCAGGGACTGGCACCGCGAGCTGGAGGAGAAGGGGCTCGCCGACGGCGTCGAGTTCCTGGACGCCGACGCCGTGCGCGAGCAGGTGAACTCGCCCACCTTCGAGGCGGGTCTGTGGGACCGCCGGGGCGTGGCCATGCTGAACCCGGCCAAACTGGCGTGGGGCCTGAAGCGGGCGTGCCTGCGGCTCGGGGTGCGGGTGTACGAGCACACGCCCGCCCTCACCCTGAAGAGCTACGGCGCCGGGATGGCCGTACGCACCCCGTACGGCGCCGTCCACGCGCGCCGCGTCGCGCTCGGCACCAACATCTTCCCGAGCCTGCTCAAGCGTGTGCGGTCGTACACCGTGCCGGTCTACGACTACGCGCTGATGACCGAGCCGCTGAGCGAGAGCCGGCTGGCCGAGATCGGCTGGAAGAACCGGCAGGGGCTCGGGGACAGCGCCAACCAGTTCCACTACTTCCGGCTGTCCGCCGACAACCGCATCCTGTGGGGCGGCTACGACGCGATCTACCCGTACGGCGGCCGGGTGCGCGCGGAGTACGACGACCGGCCCGAGACGTACGCCAAGCTCGCGGGCCACTTCTTCACCTGCTTCCCGCAGCTGGAGGGCGTCCGCTTCACCCACGCCTGGGGCGGCGCGATCGACACCTGCTCGCGCTTCTCGGCGTTCTTCGGCACCGCCCACGACGGGCGCGTGGCGTACGCCGCGGGCTACACGGGCCTCGGCGTGGGCGCGACCCGGTTCGGCGCGGACGTGATGCTGGACCTGCTGGCCGGGGAGCGCACCGAGCGGACCGAGCTGGAGATGGTCCGCAAGAAGCCGCTGCCGTTCCCGCCGGAGCCCTTCGCCTGGACCGGGATCGCCCTCACCAAGTGGTCCCTGGCCCGCGCGGACGCACACGGCGGCCGGCGCAACCTGTGGCTGCGGACGATGGACCGGCTGGGGCTGGGCTTCGACAGCTGACGTGAGCCGGCTCACACCAACGGGTCGAGCGAACCCGCGTAATGCCGCGCGGGGGGCCTCCCTCTCTCCTCCTGGCGCGACCGCGTCGTACGAGAGCACGAGAGAGGGAGGCTCATCGATGACTGGGGCGAAGACGGCCGTCGAATGGCTGGTGTCCGTGGCGCCGGATCCCGACGCCTGCCGCTGGGAGTGGGAGCGCAATCCCCTGGGGGTCGCCCTGCTGCCCGCCGGCAAGGCGTGGGACGTCCTGATCCTGCCGGGTGACCTCGGCTATCCCACCCTGGACGTCCTCACCCGCGTGCTGGACAGGCCCGGCCCGGTGCTCGTCGACTTCGGCGACAACCGGGTCGGGTTCTTCGTGCCCGCGGGCACCGCGGCCCGCTGGCTCGGCACCGGCATCCGCACCGCCGGGGCGGGGACCTGGATCGTGGTGCCGTATCCCGGCCGGGCGACCCACGGCGTGCGCTGGCTGGTGGCGCCGGACGGTTCGGGCATGCTGACCGATCCGGCGCTGCTGGAGCTGGCGATGCACGAGGCGGCGGCGGGGCCGGCCCGGGAGGGGGGCGGGGGCGGGTAGCGTCCGGACACCTTGACAAGAGAATTGGTCTGGACCAAATTGTGTGCGCTCCGCTCCTCCAACTCCCCCGACTCCGGAGGCCCTTGTGGACCGCGCCAGACGTCCCAGATCCGTTCTCGCCGTGCTCACGGCCGCGTTGCTGGCCGTGCCCGGCATCACCGCGCTCTCGTCGGCCGCCCGTGCGGCCGACGCGGACGTCGCGACCAACGGCGGCTTCGAGTCCGGCCTGACCGGCTGGACCTGCACCGCCGGCACGACGGTGAACTCACCTGTACACAGCGGCAGTTCCGCCCTCCAGGCGACCCCGGCGGGCAGCGACGCCGCCCAGTGCTCCCAGACGGTGAGCGTCCAGCCGAACGCGCAGTACACCCTGTCCGGTTACGTCCGCGGCTCCTACGTGTACCTCGGCGCGAGCGGCACCGGCACCACCGACGTCTCCGCCTGGACCCAGTCCGCCCCCGACTGGCAGAAGCTGAGCACCACCTTCCGCACCGGCGCGGCCACCACCAAGGTCACCGTCTACACCCACGGCTGGTACGGCACCGGCGCCTACCAGGCCGACGACATCAGCCTGATCGGCCCCGGCGGCAGCGGCACCGGCCAGCCGCCCGCCCCGCCGGCCGGCCTCAGGGCCACCTCCGTGACCGCGTCCTCCGTCGGCCTCTCCTGGTCGGCGGCGACCGGCGCGACGAGCTACGCGGTCTACCGCGACGGGGTCAAGGCGCAGACGGTGACCGGTACTTCAGCGACCGTGTCCGGCCTCACGGCCTCGACCGCGTACAGCTTCCAGGTCACCGCGGTCAACGACGCCGGCGAGTCCGCGAAGTCCACCGCCGTGACCGCGACGACCGGTGCCGGCAGCGGCGGCGGCGGCTCCGCGGACCTCCCCGCCCACGCGCTCGTCGGCTACCTGCACGCGAGCTTCGCCAACGGCGCCGGCTACACCCGCCTGGCCGACGTACCCGACAGCTGGGACGTCATCGACCTGGCCTTCGGCGAGCCCACCTCGGTCACCTCCGGCGACATCCGCTTCAACCGCTGCCCCGTCACCGAGTGCCCGAACGTGGAGAGCGACGCCGACTTCAAGGCGGCGGTCAAGGCCAAGCAGGCGGCGGGCAAGAAGGTGCTGATCTCGATCGGCGGCCAGAACGGGCAGGTCCAGCTGACCACCGCCGCGGCCCGCGACACCTTCGTCTCCTCGGTCTCGAAGATCATCGACACCTACGGCCTCGACGGCCTCGACATCGACTTCGAAGGCCACTCGCTGTCGCTGAACGCGAACGACACGGACTTCAAGAACCCCACCACCCCCGTGATCGTCAACCTCATCTCCGCGCTGAAGACACTGAAGGCCGAGTACGGCGCCAGGTTCGTGCTCACCATGGCACCGGAGACGTTCTTCGTGCAGAACGGCTACCAGTTCTACGGCACCGGCAAGTGGGGCGGCCAGGACCCGCGCTGCGGCGCCTACCTCCCGGTCATCCACGCCCTGCGCGACGACCTCACCCTGCTGCACGTCCAGGACTACAACTCGGGCCCGATCATGGGCCTGGACAACCAGTACCACTCCATGGGCGGCGCCGACTTCCACATCGCCATGACCGACATGCTCCTCACCGGCTTCCCGGTCGCCGGCGACCCGTCCAACGTCTTCCCGCCGCTCCGCCCCGACCAGGTCGCCATCGGCATGCCGGCGTCGACGAACGCGGGCAACGGCTACGTCTCCCCGGCCGAGGTCACCAGGACCCTGGACTGCCTGACGAAGCGGACGAACTGCGGCTCGTACGCGACCCACGGGACCTGGCCCGCCCTGCGCGGTCTGATGACCTGGTCGGTGAACTGGGACCGGTTCGCGAACTGGGAGTTCCAGAAGAACTTCGACGCCTACTTCGGCTGAGCCCGCAGACGAGGGACAGGGTGGTCAGCAGCACGGTGCACAGACACCAGCTGGCCACCACGTCCAGCGGCCAGTGCCAGCCCCGGCGGACCAGGCCGTACGACACCCCGAGCACCGCAGCCGCACAGCCGGCCACCAGCGAGCGGCGGGCGGCCGCCGAACGGAGCCAGGGGAGCAGGACCAGGGTCGCGGAGCCGTAGGCGACGGCCGCCGTGGCCGTGTGCCCGGAGGGGAAGTAGCCCACCGCCGGGGGCACCACGGCGGTCCCCGGCCGGGCGGTCCACTCCTTCAGCGGGACGACGACCGCCGGGACCAGCGCCATCAGGACGGCCGCGGCGAGCGGCGGCAGCCACCAGCGGTCCGCGCCGGCCGCCCGGCCCCGCCACGCGGCCAGGACCAGAGCGAGCACCAGCACCGGGACGGCGACCTGGATGTTCCCGAGGTCGGACAGCAGCTCGGACAACCGGTCCGGACGGACGAGGGCCCGGCTCAGCCGCGCGTCCAGGCCGAGCAGCGGGCCGTCGGCCACGACCTGCCAGGTGATCAGGGCGAGGAGCACGGCCGGAAGGACCAGAAGCAGGACACGGCGGACGACGGTCGACACGGCGCCCAGCTTGGCAGATGTACCCGGACGCACGGAGAAGGAGGCCGGAGAAGGGGTCGGACCCGGACACGCGGGGAGCGCGGAGAGGGAGGCCGGACCCGGACGTACGGAGGGGGAGCCCGGATCTGGACGCACGGAGAAGGCAGTGGGACCCGGACGTGCGGAGAAGGAAGTCAGACCCGGACGTACGGAGGGGGGAAGGAGGTCGGCCGCCCCGGAACAGGGGGGGGTGGTTCCGGGGCGGCCGACCGGACCGGAACGTCGCGCGCCCCGGGGGGTTTGGGGCGGCGACCGTCCGATCGGTGAGGAGATCCCGGCGTCAGGCGCCGGTTGTGTGCGCGAGGGCACGACCAGGTCGAAGCTGGGGAGGCCCCGGCCCGGCGCCGCCCACAGTCCCCTGTGGGCGGGGTGTATCTCTCATCTCGGGAAGAACCTACGGCAGGCCGAGGCGCTTGGGCAGACGGAATCCGCTCCCGTCATCCACCCCGCACACCTTCTTCACACACCCTGCCGCAGGCGCCCTTCAGAGGTGCGGACCGGTCGCTCAGATGCGCGCGAAAGCCTGCTCGATGATGTCGAGGCCCTCGTTCAGCAGGTCCTCGCCGATGACCAGCGGCGGCAGGAAGCGGAGCACGTTGCCGTAGGTGCCGCAGGTCAGGACCAGCAGGCCCTCGGCGTGGCAGGCCTTGGCCAGCGCGGCGGTGGCCTCCGGGTTCGGCTCCTTGGTGCCGCGGTCCTTGACCAGCTCGATGGCGATCATGGCGCCGCGGCCACGGACGTCACCGATCACGTCGAACTTCTCGGCCATGGCGGACAGGCGCCCCTTCATGACCTCCTCGATGCGCTTGGCCTTGCCGTTGAGGTCCAGCTCCTTCATGGTCTCGATGGCACCGAGCGCACCGGCGCAGGCGACGGGGTTGCCGCCGTAGGTGCCGCCGAGGCCGCCGGCGTGCGCGGCGTCCATGATCTCCGCGCGCCCGGTGACGGCGGCGAGCGGCAGACCGCCGGCGATGCCCTTGGCGGTGGTGATGAGGTCCGGGACGATGCCCTCGTCCTCGCAGGCGAACCACTGGCCGGTCCGGCAGAAGCCGGACTGGATCTCGTCGGCGACGAAGACGATGCCGTTGTCGTTGGCGAACTTCACGATCTCCGGCAGGAAGCCCTTGGCCGGCTCGATGAAGCCGCCCTCGCCGAGGACCGGCTCGATGATGATCGCGGCGACGTTGTCCGGGCCGACCTGCTTGGTGATCTGGTCGATGGCCTGCTTGGCGGCCTCGGGGCCGGCGTTCTCGGCACCGGTCGGCCAGCGGTAGCCGTACGCCACCGGGACGCGGTACACCTCGGGCGCGAACGGCCCGAAGCCGTGCTTGTACGGCATGTTCTTCGCCGTCAGCGCCATGGTGAGGTTGGTGCGCCCGTGGTAGCCGTGGTCGAACACGACCACGGCCTGCCGCTTGGTGTACGCACGCGCGATCTTCACGGCGTTCTCGACGGCCTCGGCGCCGGAGTTGAACAGCGCGGACTTCTTGGCGTGGTCGCCCGGGGTCAGCTCGGCCAGGGCCTCCGCGACCTCCACGTAGCCCTCGTACGGGGTGACCATGAAACAGGTGTGGGTGAAGTCGGCGAGCTGGGCGCTCGCGCGCCGCACCACGGCCTCGGCGGAGGCGCCGACGGAGGTCACGGCGATGCCGGAACCGAAGTCGATCAGCCGGTTGCCGTCGACGTCCTCGATGACGCCGCCGCCCGCGCGCGCGGTGAACACGGGCAGCACGGAGCCCACGCCCTGCGCGACCACGGCGCTGCGGCGAGCCTGAAGCTCCAGCGACTTCGGGCCGGGGATGGCGGTGACGACGCGGCGCTCCTGCGGAAGTGCGGTCATGGGGGGCTCCCTGATGATCTTGCGTACCGGGCGGTCCCGGGCGGTTCCGGGCGGTGCGTTTACGGACGCATACCTTCTTTTCTCGCAGGCTAAGACCGGTTCCAGGGGGTGGGCATGCTCCATGTGGGCGTTGTCGGCGGCCGCCCTTGTCCGCGATGGACATAGGCCGCTCGGGCGGCTGCGGCTCCCGTCGGCCGCGTAAGCGGTGAACTCCCCTTGCCGGGGCGTTAGATTGGCTCGCTGACGGTGAACGACACGGCGGACGGAACGGCTGGTCAGGGGGCAAGTCGATGGAAAGCGACGGCACACGGGACGCCCGCGGCACCCAACCGAACGCCGTACCGCGGCCTGCGGCGCCGGCTGACGTGCCGCCGGTGCCACCGGACGCGCCGCCGCCGTACACCGGCGGCGCCGCCCCGCACGGCCACCTCAGCGTGCCGCCGAGGCCGACACGGGCCCCGGGCACACAGGCACCGGGCAGCCTGCCGCCTTACGCCGCGCCGCCCCGCTCGCCGGTCGCCGACTGGCTCGACGAACCGCGCCCGGCGGCCGAACCCGGTATCTGGCGATACGGCTACCGGCGGCCCGGAGCCGCGCACCGGGAGCAGCGCCTCGCCCCCGTCACCATTGTGGGCTTCTTCGTCCCCCTCGCGGTGGGGCTGTTCGTGTGGTCCCTGTGGCGGCACGGCAGCGTCCCCTACCAGTGGGCCGTCCTGAAGCTCCTCACTCCGGACGACTGGTGGTGGGCCGGCACCACGTCGCCGAAGGGCTACCAGGGTGCTGAGGCCGTCACGGTCGCCGACGGCGTGTTCTTCGCGATCCTCCTCTTCGCCATGGCGCGCCTCGGCAGCTGGTCCGACATCATCCGGCACATCGTCACCCGCCGCGCGCAGCCCGGCCGTGCCCTGACCGCGGCCTTGGGCGCGCTGGTCGCCCTCGCCTTCGTCTTCCCCAGCGCCTTCGGCCTCGGCTGGAACGCGCTGCCGGTGCAGGATCCGCTGTTCTCCCTCATCGTGCTGATCACCGGCGACTACGAGGTGTTCGGGTCGGTGCTGCTCACGGACGGCCTGTACGCACTGATCACCCTGCTGGTGCTGTGGCCGTTCGCCCGCGTCGGCGGCTGGTGGAGCCTCGCGAAGGAGACGGTCGCCGCACGCGGGCGGCCCGAAGCCCCCCAGGTCGGCGAGCCGGCCGCCGAGCGCCGGCCGTCGCACTGGCCCGAGCTGCGCGAGGCCGGCCAGCACCAGGCCGCGGACGTGCTCACCAGTGAGCTGCACGCCGGCCGGATGAACGACGTGGACTGCACGAGGGTCGGCCACATGTGGGCCGTGGCCCGCGCCCGTGCACGGCTCACGTCGTTCACCGAGACAGTACTGCGCGAAGGAGCCGCCGCATGGACACACCCCTCCGGTGATCGTGACCTGTCGGGCCGCTCCGCCCGGCACGACCTGCTGTCCGGGCAGGTGCGGATCGGGCAGTGGTCGGCCGGAGAGCGCACCCCGCTCGCCTACGGCGGAGCCGGGGCGGCACTCGGACCGGACACTCTTGGCACTTCGCTGCTGGCCGTGGGCCCCTCCGGATCCGGCAAGACGCACCACCTGATCCGGCCCGTCGTCGAATCTCTCGGCCTGCAGGCCCTGGCCGGACGGTGCGCTGTGATCACCGTCTGCTCGGCCGGCACCCCGCTCGGCCCCGACTCCGCCTTCGACGTCGTCGTACGCCTCGGGGACCCGGCGTCCCGGTACGACCTCGACCCGTACGCGGACTCCGACGATCCCGACGAGGTCGCGGCCTTCCTGGCGGAAAGCCTGGCAGGTGACCTGGACGCGGTCAGCGGGCACCGGGCCGTCACGGCCCTGGCCCAGCTCCTCGGCCCGTACCGGGCTGCGTACGGACGTTTCCCTTCGCTGCCCCGGCTCCGGGAACTGCTGGAAGGCGACCCCTCGGTCCTGGCCGCGCTGCGCGCGGAGCTGGTAGGGGACGAACACATCGCGATGCGCCGCGAACTCGACGCGCGCGCTCGGCAGACGGGCAGCGCGGGTGATCCCGGCCCGGTCCTGGCCGACCGCCTGGCCGTGCTGGACCGGCCCGCCTTCGCCGAATTCTTCGGCGCGGACCGTGGGAAGGTCCGGCCGTTCTCACTGAGTGCCGTCGGCCAGCACCCGCTGCGGGTCAGGATCGAGCTGCCCGACCGGGGATACGACGAGGCGTCGCGGCTCATCACCCGGCTTCTGCTCGCCCAGTTCGCAGCCGTGGTGGCGACAGGCGAACGGACACATTTCGCCTGTCTCGTCCTGGACGACGCCACCGGCGTCGTCACGGCCGAGTCGGTACGGCGCATCCAGCGTCTGCGTTCCCGGAACGCGGGCGTGGTGCTCGCCCTGCGCACCGTAGGGGACATGTCCGAGGCCCTGCACGGTCCGCTGTACGCGGCCGTGGGCTGCCGCATGGCCTTTTCCGGAGTCACCACCTGGGACGGCAGCCGGTTCGCGGACGCCTGGGGGACTCAGTGGGTGGAGACGCGGGACGTGGCCCGGCACACCGTCTTCGCGGACCAGCCGATGACCCGGGCGATCCACGCCCTGCGCAAGCTGGTGACCGGAAAGGCGGTGACAACGGAGGCCGTCACCGTCCGGCAGGTCGAGCGGGAGCGGTGGTCGGCTTCCGAGTTGGCTCATGGGGTGCCGCCGGGGCACGCCGTGCTGTCGTTGACCACCGTGCAGGGCGAGCACGCACCCCCGTTGCTCGTGGATCTGCGGGCCTGAGCCGCCAGCGGGCCGTCGTACGGTGAGGCAGAATCGGCGTAGGCCGTTCATACGCGGCGGCCAAAAGATCACCGCGATCGCCGGATCACCCTCACCGTGAAGGCCCCATGCCCCCGACTCTCGCCTCGCTCGTCAACCACTCCGCGCTCAAGCTGACCGTGCGCGCCGGCGAGGACCGCCTGGACGTGCCCGTCCGCTGGGCGCACGTCAGTGAGCTGGCCGACCCGGTGCCCTACATGGAGGGCGGCGAGCTGCTGCTGATCACCGCGCTGAAGCTGGACGCGGAGGATCCCGAGGCGATGCTGCGGTACGTACGGCGGCTGGCCGGCGCGGGAGTCGTCGGTCTCGGCTTCGCCGTCGGCGTCAACTACGAGCAGACCCCTCAGGCCCTCGTCGACGCCTGCGCACAGGAGGGGCTGCCCCTGCTGGAGGTGCCCCGCCGCACCCCCTTCCTCGCCATCAGCAAGGCCGTCTCCGCGGCGATCGCCGCCGACCAGTACCGCGCGGTCACCGCCGGCTTCGCCGCCCAGCGCGAGCTGACCAAGCAGGCACTCAACACCGGCCCCGAAGGCGTCCTCACCGCCCTCGCGGCCCAGGTCGACGGCTGGGCGGCGCTGTACGACGCCTCGGGCTCCGTCGTCGCCGCCGCCCCGGAGTGGGCCGGCCGCCGCGCCGCCCGCCTCACCGCCGAGGTCGAACGGCTCCGGGAGCGGGCCGCCCCCGCCTCCTCCGTGGTCGGCGGTCCCGAGCACGAGGACCGGGTCGAGCTGCACTCCCTGGGCACCGGCCGGCGTCCGCGCGCCGCCCTCGCCGTGGGGACGGCCGCCGCCCTCGGCACCGCCGAGCGGTACGCCGTCCACTCCGCCATCGCCCTGCTCACCCTCACCACCGAGCGCTCCCGCTCCCTGCACGCGGCCGAGCAGCGGGTCGGTACCGCGGTGCTGCGCATGCTCCTGGCCGGTCAGCCCGATCACGCCCGTGCCGTCGCGGGGGACCTGTACGGCGGGCTGCTGGACGCCCCCTTCCGGATGATCGTCGCCGAGGCCGGTTCCGGCCCGGCGGGTGAGGCGCTGAGCGAGCTGGCGGAGACCGTGGAGTCCGCCGCGGCCCGCTCCGGAGAGGCCGTGCTGGTCGTCCCTGAGGGGGAGCGGCTGGTGGTGCTGGCCGGCGACGAGGGCACGGCGGTGGCCGCGTGCGCCGCGTACGCGACGGCGCGGGAGGCCGAGCGGGCGGTGCCCGACCAGGGGCGTACGGACGAGGACGAGCTGGTCGTCGGGCTGTCGGCGCCCTCGGGGCCGATCGCGGCGGCAGCGGCGTACAAGCAGGCCGAGCAGGCGTTGTCGGTGGCGCGGCGGCGGGGCCGGGTGTTCGTGGAGCACGAGCAGCTGGCGGCGGGGTCGGTGCTGCCGCTGCTGGCCGACGACGCGGTGAGGGCGTTCGCCGACGGGCTGCTGCGGGCGCTGTACGAGCACGACGCGACCGGCCGGGGGGATCTGGTCGCCTCGCTGCGGGCGTGGCTGTCGCGGCACGGGCAGTGGGACGCCGCCGCGGCCGACCTGGGGGTCCACCGGCACACGCTGCGGTACCGGATGCGCCGGGTCGAGGAGATCCTGGGCCGGAGCCTGGACGACCCGGACGTCCGCATGGAGCTGTGGCTGGCCCTCAAGGCGACGGCCACCGACTAGACCACGACGACCACCGACGGGAGCGCCCGAGTCCCGGCCGACCGGACCGCACAGGGGCCGGCCGACCGAAACGCACAGGGCCCGGCCGACCGAACGCACAGGGCCCGGCCGACCGAACGCACAGACCCCGCCGACCGAAACGCACAGGGCCCGGCCAACCGAAACGCACAGACCCCCGCCGAGCGGACCACACGAGTCCCGGTCGACCGAAACGCACAGACCCCCGCCGACCGAACCGCACGAGTCCCGGCCGGATCGGACAGGTCCCCGCCGGACCGGTCACCCCCCCGGGGTTCGTGCAGGGCGGTAGCGGGCAGTCGCGGATCCCGTCGGGGCGGTCGCGCAGGCGCCGAATAGTCCAAACAGTAGTGGCCGGTAGGCCCACTGCTACGAGTCGGACAAGCGCCGCCCGGCCGCCCCCGCCCTACCGTGGAGCACGCAAACCAAGCACACCCCCCAACGCGGAAGGGCCGGGACTCGTACATGACTTCCACCCATGCCTTCTGGCTCGCCGGCCGCCAGGTCACCGGCGAGGACACCTTCGACGTCACCTCCCCGTGGGACGGCCGGCTCGTCGGCAAGGTCGGCGTGCCGACCGACGCCCAGGTCGAGGAGGCCGTGGCCGCCGCGTACGCCGTGCGGGACGAGTTCGCCGCCACCCCGGCCCATGTCCGTGCCGCCGCCCTCGACCACGTCAGCAAGCGGCTGGTCGAGCGCACGGAGGAGATCGCCCAGCTGATCTCCGCCGAGAACGGCAAGCCGATCAAGTGGGCCCGGGGCGAGGTCGGCCGCGCGGTCTCCGTGTTCCGGTTCGCCGCCGAGGAGGCCCGCCGGTTCAACGGCGGCGAGGCCCAGCGCCTCGACACCGACGCCGGCGGCCAGGGCCGCCTGGCGCTCACCCGGCGCTTCCCCAAGGGTGTCGTGCTCGGCATCGCGCCGTTCAACTTCCCGCTGAACCTCTGTGCGCACAAGGTCGCCCCGGCGATCGCCGCCGGCGCCCCGATCATCCTGAAGCCGGCCCCGGCCACCCCGCTGTCCGGCCTGATCCTCGGTGACCTGCTCGCCGAGACCGACCTGCCGGCCGGTTCCTGGAGCATCCTCCCGGTCGCCAACGACAAGATGCCCGCCCTGGTCCAGGACGAGCGCCTGCCGGTCATCTCCTTCACCGGTTCCGAGAAGGTCGGTTACGCGATCATGGACTCGGTGCCGCGCAAGCACTGCACGCTGGAGCTGGGGGGCAACGGAGCCGCGGTCGTCCTCGGCGACTACGCCTCCGACGCCGACCTGGACTGGGCCGCGACCCGCATCGCGACCTTCTCCAACTACCAGGGCGGCCAGTCCTGTATCTCGGTGCAGCGCGTGATCGCCGACGCCGCCGTGTACGACCGGCTGCTGCCGCGCATCGTCGCCGCCGTCGAGGCCCAGGTGACCGGTGACCCGTCGGACGCCAAGACCGACGTCGGCCCGCTGGTCAGCGAGGACGCCGCCAAGCGCGTCGAGTCGTGGGTGAAGGAGGCCGTCGAGGCCGGCGCCACGCTGCTCACCGGCGGTGACCGCGACGGCGCCTCCTACGCGCCGACCGTCCTCACCGACGTACCGGCGGACACCACCCTCGCCTGCGAGGAGGTCTTCGGACCCGTCCTCACCGTGCGCAAGGTGGACGGCGAGGCCGAGGCGTTCGACGCGGTCAACGACTCCAAGTACGGCCTCCAGGCAGGCGTGTTCACCCACGACCTGCAGGTCGCCTTCCGTGCCCACCGCGCCCTGGAGGTCGGTGGCGTGGTGATCGGCGACGTCCCGTCCTACCGCGCCGACCAGATGCCCTACGGCGGCGCCAAGCAGTCCGGCGTCGGCCGCGAAGGCGTGCGGTTCGCGATGGAGGACTACACCTACGAGCGCGTGCTGGTCCTCACCGGTCTCGCGCTCTGACCTGCCACGGACAGGTCAGGAACCGGACGGCCGCAGCCCACTGTGCGGGGGCTGCGGCCGTTCGGCTTTCCGGTCGGCGGCACTCGCGGCCGGTGACCTTGCCCTGCCCTCCTGCTGTGACGACCGGCGGGTGAGCGGCCGGGGCCGGGACCGGGTGACCCGATCGGACCGCGAGGGGTGGTGGGACCGGGGACCGGGTGACCCTGTCGGACCGCGAGGGGTGGTGGGGCCGGGGTCCGGGTGACCCGATCGGCCCGCGAGGGGTGGTGGGTGCGGCCCGTTTCAGGTACCAACGATCCAGTAGCACCGGTCGGTATGGAACGGTCCGCAATCATCCCTCTCCGCGGCGAGGTGAGCCTCATGTCCGCCCCCACCACCCAACGCACCACCGTCACCGAACGCGAGGCACGTCAGGTGGCCGAGGCCGCCCGGCAGCAGGACTGGCACAAACCCAGTTTCGCCAAGGAGCTGTTCCTCGGGCGCTTCCGGCTCGACCTCATCCACCCGCACCCGCTGCCCGACGCCGAGTCCGTCCGGCGCGGCGAGGAGTTCCTGGCGAAGCTGCGCACGTTCTGCGAGACGGTGATCGACCCCGCCCGCATCGAGCGGGAGGCCCGCATCCCCGACGAGGTGGTGGCGGGCCTGAAGGAACTGGGCGCCCTCGGCATGAAGATCGAGCCGAAGTACGGCGGCCTCGGCCTCACCCAGCTGTACTACAACAAGGCCCTCGCCCTGGTGGGCTCCGTCAGCCCCGCCGTCGGCGCGCTGCTCTCCGCCCACCAGTCGATCGGCGTACCGCAGCCGCTGAAGCAGTTCGGCACCCAGGAGCAGAAGGACGCCTTCCTGCCCCGCTGCGCCCGCACCGACATCTCCGCGTTCCTGCTCACCGAGCCGGACGTGGGCTCCGACCCGGCCCGCCTCGCCACCACGGCCGTGCCCGACGGCGACGACTACGTCCTCGACGGGGTGAAGCTGTGGACCACCAACGGGGTGGTCGCCGACCTGCTCGTGGTGATGGCACGGGTACCGAAGTCCGACGGGCACAAGGGCGGCATCACCGCGTTCGTGGTGGAGGCGGCCGCCGAGGGCATCACCGTCGAGCACCGCAACGCCTTCATGGGCCTGCGCGGCATCGAGAACGGCGTCACCCGCTTCCACCGGGTCCGGGTACCGGCCGCCAACCGGATCGGCCCCGAGGGGGCGGGACTGAAGATCGCGCTCACCACGCTGAACACGGGCCGGCTGTCGCTGCCCGCCATGTGCGCGGGGGCCGGCAAGTGGTGCCTGAAGATCGCCCGCGAGTGGGCGGCCGAGCGTGAGCAGTGGGGCAAGCCGGTCGCGCTCCACGAGGCCGTCGGCTCCAAGATCAGCTTCATCGCGGCCACCACGTTCGCGCTGGAGGCCGTGCTCGACCTGGCCTCCCAGATGGCCGACGAGGACCGCAACGACATCCGTATCGAGGCCGCCCTCGCCAAGCTCTACGGCTCCGAGATGGCCTGGCGGATGGCCGACGACCTGGTCCAGATCCGCGGCGGACGCGGCTACGAGACGGCCGAGTCCCTGAAGGCGCGCGGCGAACGCCCGGTCCCGGCCGAGCAGATCCTGCGCGACCTGCGCATCAACCGCATCTTCGAGGGCTCCACCGAGATCATGCACCTGCTGATCGCGCGGGAGGCCGTGGACGCCCACCTCTCGGTGGCCGGTGACCTGATCGACCCCGACAAGTCCCTGGCCGACAAGGCGCGGGCGGGCGCGGGCGCGGGCGTCTTCTACGCCAAGTGGCTGCCGAAGCTGGTCGCCGGACCCGGCCAGCTTCCGACGTCGTACGGGCAGTTCAGGCAGGGTGTCGATCTCTCCGGTCACCTGCGCTACGTCGAGCGCACCGCCCGCAAGCTGGCCCGCTCCACCTTCTACGCCATGTCCCGCTGGCAGGGCCGGATGGAGACCAAGCAGGGCTTCCTCGGCCGGATCGTGGACATCGGCGCCGAGCTGTTCGCGATGAGCGCGGCCTGCGTCCGCGCCGAGCGGCTGCGCGGCGAGGGCGAGCACGGCCGCGAGGCGTACCAGCTCGCCGACGCCTTCTGCCGCCAGGCCCGCATCCGGGTGGACGAACTCTTCGCCCGCCTGTGGACCAACACCGACGACCTGGACCGCAAGGTGGTCAGGGGCGTGCTCGGCGGGACCTACACCTGGCTGGAGGAGGGCATCCTCGACCCCTCGGGGGAGGGCCCGTGGATCGCCGACGCGACCCCCGGTCCCTCGGCCCACGACAACGCCCGCCGGCCCTACGGCGGCTAGCCGGCCGGCCGGACGGCTAGCAGTACTTGTCGCTCGGGTCCCGCGTCGTCCAGGAGCAGGAGGAGACCTTGGTGCCGCTCGCCCTGGTCAGCGTGGCCGTGTCCCTGTCGTTGTTCCAGACGTAGGCACGCCGGTCCTGGTACTTGTCCGACGCGGTGTCCGAGCCGCTGCCCGTGTGCACCTTGAGGTACTTCCCGGCGCCGATCCGGACGTCCGGGAAGACGTACCGGTGGTTGGAGGCGTCCTTCAGCACCCAGCCCTTGAGCGAGACCGCCGAGCGGCCGGTGTTGCGCAGCTGGACCCATTCGCCGTTCAGGCTCTTGGTGGAACGGTTGTCCGAGCCGGGGCTGTCGAACCACACGTGGTGGATCTTCACGCCCCCGGCGGCCTCGGCCGGAGTGCTGAGCAGGGTGCCGGTGACCAGGGCCGCGCCGGCGAGGGCGGGCAGGGCTGTGCGCAGCCGCACAGTACGCATGGAGAGATCCCCCCAGGATGTCGTCCGCGAAATCATCTGGAAGAAAGTGTTATCACATGATCTTCACGGTGACTCCACATCGGGGGAACCGGGGGAGAACCGCTCCGTTCCGCGGGTGAAGCCGCCTGTGCACCCGCCCGGGGGACGCACTGTCCAGGCCGTCACCGGTTGCGGCAACAATGGGGGGATGACCGACAGTCCCGCCAGTCCGGCGCCCCTGGCCGACCCGCACCTCGTCTACGACCCCGTCCACGGTGACGGCCCCAAGGACGTGGTGATCCTCGGCTCCACCGGATCCATCGGCACCCAGGCCATCGACCTCGTGCTGCGCCACCCCGACCGCTTCCGGGTCACCGCCCTCTCCGCCAACGGGGGCCGGGTGGCCCTCCTCGCCGAGCAGGCCCGCCGGCTGCGGGTGAAGAGCGTCGCGGTCGCCCGCGAGGAGGTCGTCCCCGCCCTGCGGGAGGCGCTCGCCGCCGAGTACGGCGGCCGGGAGCCGCTGCCCGAGATCCTCGCCGGACCCGGCGCGGCCACCGAGCTGGCCGCCGCCGACTGCCACACCGTGCTCAACGGCATCACCGGCTCCATCGGCCTCGCCCCCACCCTGGCCGCCCTGGAGGCGGGCCGCACGCTCGCGCTCGCCAACAAGGAGTCGCTGATCGTCGGCGGCCCGCTGGTCACCGCGCGCGCCGAGCCGGGCCAGATCATCCCGGTGGACTCCGAGCACGCGGCCCTCTTCCAGGCGCTCGCCGCCGGCACCCGCGCCGACGTACGCAAGCTCGTCGTCACCGCCTCCGGGGGCCCCTTCCGCGGGCGGACCCGGGACGAGCTGACGCACGTCACCGTCCAGGACGCGCTCGCCCATCCCACCTGGGCGATGGGCCCGGTGATCACGGTCAACTCCGCCACCCTGGTCAACAAGGGACTGGAGGTCATCGAGGCGCACCTCCTCTACGACATTCCCTTCGACCGCATTGAGGTGGTCGTGCACCCGCAGTCGTATGTCCACTCGATGGTCGAATTCACCGACGGATCCACGATCGCCCAGGCGACGCCCCCCGACATGCGCGGGCCGATCGCCGTCGCCCTGGGCTGGCCCGAACGTGTTCCCGACGCGGCGCCCGCCTTCGACTGGAGCAAGGCGTCCACCTGGGAGTTCTTCCCGCTCGACGGCGAAGCCTTCCCCTCGGTGGCCCTGGCCCGGCACGTGGGGCAGCTCGCGGGGACGGCTCCGGCGGTGTTCAATGCGGCCAACGAGGAGTGCGTCGAAGCCTTCCTGGGCGGCGCGCTGCCCTTCAACGGGATCATGGAGACCGTCACCCGGGTGGTCGAGGAGCACGGCACCCCGGGCACGGGAACCTCACTCACCGTGTCGGACGTCCTCGAAGCGGAGACCTGGGCCAGAGCCCGGGCCCGTGAACTCACAGCCACGACGGCGACCGCGGAGGCGCGTGCATGACGACCTTGATGTTCATCCTCGGCATAGCGGTCTTCGCGGTGGGCCTGCTCGTCTCGATCGCGTGGCACGAGCTGGGGCACCTGTCCACGGCCAAGCTCTTCGGCATCCGCGTCCCGCAGTACATGGTCGGCTTCGGCCCGACCGTGTGGTCGCGCAACAAGGGCGAGACCGAGTACGGCATCAAGGCCATCCCGCTGGGCGGCTACATCCGCATGATCGGCATGTTCCCGCCCGACGACCAGGGCCGGGTCTCCGCCCGCTCCACCTCACCGTGGCGCGGCATGATCGAGGACGCCCGCTCGGCGGCCTTCGAGGAACTCAAGCCGGGTGACGAGACGCGCATGTTCTACACGCGCAAGCCGTGGAAGCGGGTCATCGTCATGTTCGCGGGCCCGTTCATGAACCTGGTGCTCGCGGTCGCCCTGTTCCTCACCGTGCTCATGGGCTTCGGCATCCAGCAGCAGACCACCACCGTCGCCTCCGTCTCACCCTGCTCCATCGAACAGAGCGAGCACCGCGACACCTGCCAGAAGTCCGACCCCGTCTCCCCGGCGGCCAAGGGCGGCCTGAAGGCGGGCGACAGGATCGTCTCCTTCGACGGCGTGCCGACCAAGGACTGGAACACGCTCTCGGACCGCATCCGCAACAGCGCCGGCAAGCACGTCGCGATCGTCGTCGACCGCGACGGCCGCGAGCTGACCCTGCACACGACGATCACCACGAACAAGGTCGCCAAGAAGGACGCCGCCGGCCAGTACACCGACGGCTACGTCGAGGCCGGCTTCCTCGGCTTCAGCGCCGCCACCGGGGTCGTCAGACAGGACTTCGGCGGGTCCGTGTCCTGGATGACCGACCGGGTCGGCGACGCCGTCGACTCCCTCGCCGCCCTGCCCGCCAAGATCCCCGCCCTGTGGGACGCCGCCTTCGGTGACGGCCCGCGCGAGGCGGACTCACCGGTGGGCATCGTCGGCGCGGCCCGCATCACCGGCGACATCGCCACGCTCGACATCCCCGCCTCCCAGCAGGTGGCGATGTTCGTGATGCTGCTCGCCGGGTTCAACCTGTCCCTGTTCCTGTTCAACATGCTCCCGCTGCTCCCGCTCGACGGCGGACACATCGCCGGCGCGCTGTGGGAGGCGCTGCGGCGGAACGTGGCCCGCGTGCTGCGCCGGCCGGACCCCGGTCCGTTCGACGTCGCCAAGCTGATGCCGGTGGCGTACGTGGTGGCCGGAATCTTCGTCTGCTTCACCGTCCTGGTGCTGATCGCGGACGTGGTCAACCCGGTCAAGATCTCCTAGCCGTACGACGCCCTGGACGGCCCGGAACCCTCTGGTTCCGGGCCGTCTTCCTTCGGGTGGGTTTGCGGATCGGATGTGCTGGCGCCTGCCCCCGTGCCGTAATCTCGGACCTTGGAGCCCGCGCTTCACGGGACCGGATCTCGATCCACGACATGGGGTTGCACAGCAGATGACTGCGATTTCTCTCGGCATGCCGACCGTTCCGACCAAGGTTGCCGAGCGCCGGAAGAGCCGGCAGATCCAGGTCGGAAGCGTGGCGGTCGGCGGAGACGCGCCCGTCTCGGTCCAGTCGATGACCACGACCCGCACGTCCGACATCGGCGCCACCCTCCAGCAGATCGCCGAGCTGACCGCCTCCGGCTGCCAGATCGTGCGCGTGGCCTGCCCCACCCAGGACGACGCCGACGCCCTCGCCACCATCGCGAAGAAGTCCCAGATCCCCGTCATCGCGGACATCCACTTCCAGCCCAAGTACGTCTTCGCCGCCATCGAGGCCGGCTGCGCCGCGGTCCGCGTCAACCCCGGCAACATCAAGCAGTTCGACGACAAGGTCAGGGAGATCGCCCAGGCCGCCAAGGACCACGGAACCCCGATCCGCATCGGCGTCAACGCGGGCTCCCTGGACCGCCGCCTGCTCCAGAAGTACGGCAAGGCGACCCCCGAGGCCCTGGTCGAGTCCGCCCTGTGGGAGGCGTCCCTCTTCGAGGAGCACGACTTCCGCGACATCAAGATCTCGGTGAAGCACAACGACCCGGTCGTCATGATCGAGGCGTACCGCCAGCTCGCCGCCCAGTGCGAGTACCCCCTCCACCTCGGCGTCACCGAGGCCGGCCCCGCCTTCCAGGGCACCATCAAGTCGGCCGTCGCCTTCGGCGCGCTCCTGTCCGAGGGCATCGGCGACACCATCCGCGTCTCCCTGTCGGCCCCGCCGGCCGAGGAGGTCAAGGTCGGCATCCAGATCCTGGAGTCGCTGAACCTCAAGCAGCGCGGCCTGGAGATCGTCTCCTGCCCCTCCTGCGGCCGGGCCCAGGTCGACGTCTACAAGC
This sequence comes from Streptomyces sp. SID486, assembly GCF_009865385.1. GTDB lineage: Bacteria > Actinomycetota > Actinomycetes > Streptomycetales > Streptomycetaceae > Streptomyces. Next base: position 36,577 of record NZ_WWJT01000143.1, read on the forward strand.
TCGCCGAAGAGGTCACCGCCGGCCTCACCGGCATGGAGGTCCCGCTCCGCGTCGCCGTCATGGGCTGCGTCGTCAACGGCCCCGGTGAGGCCCGCGAGGCCGACCTCGGCGTCGCCTCCGGCAACGGCAAGGGCCAGATCTTCGTCAAGGGCGAGGTCATCAAGACCGTCCCCGAGTCCAAGATCGTGGAAACGCTCATCGAAGAGGCCATGAAGCTGGCCGAGCAGATGGAGGCCGACGGCGTCACCTCGGGCGAGCCGTCGGTGTCGGTGGCGGGCTGATCCGTCCCGGCGGCGCCGGGGGCCGCCTCCGTCCGGCCGCAGCGGACGACACCCGCGACCATGCCGGGCCGGTACGCCCAGGCGGACCGCGGCTGCCGGGTCCGGCCGAGGCGGCGCTGGCGGGTCACGGCTCCTGACTTCGGCCGAGTACGGCCGAGGCGGCGCAGGCGGACCGCGGCTCCCGGGTCCGGCCGCGTACGGCCGAGGCGGCGCAGGCGGACCGCGGCTCCTGAACTTCGACTGCGCACGGCCAAGGCGGCGCAGTTATAGTGCCGGGACCAGCAGAACCCCAGGGTGAGGCCCCGTACGTGTTGACCCAGACCACCTCCCGGGTGCTCGAACCGAGCGACCTCGACGCCGCGCTCGCCGTCCTCGGCCGCGAGCCCGTCGCGAACGCCTTCGTGTCCTCCCGGGTCCAGGTCGCGGGTCTCGACCCCTGGCGCCTCGGCGGCGAGATGTGGGGCTGGTACGAGGACGGCATGCTCACGTCCCTGTGCTACGCGGGCGCCAACCTCGTCCCCATCTGCGCCACCCCGCGCGCCGTGCGCGCCTTCGCCGACCGCGCCCGCCGGGCCGGCCGCCGCTGCTCCTCCATCGTCGGCCCCGCGGAAGCCACCACCCAGCTCTGGCGGCTGCTGGAGCCGCACTGGGGGCCGGCCCGCGAGGTCCGCGCCCGGCAGCCGCTGATGGTCACCGACAGCATGCCGGCCGACATCGCCCCCGACCCCTACGTCCGCCGCGTCCGCAAGGACGAGATGGACACGATCATGCCGGCGTGCGTGGCGATGTTCACCGAGGAGGTCGGCGTCTCCCCGCTGTCCGGCGACGGCGGCCTGCTCTACCAGGCCCGGGTCGCCGAACTCGTCGGCTCCGGGCGCTCCTTCGCCCGCGTCGACGACCGGGGCCGGGTCGTGTTCAAGGCGGAGATCGGCGCGGCGACCCGCGACGCCTGCCAGATCCAGGGGGTGTGGGTGGCCCCCGAGTACCGGGGGAAGGGCCTGGCGGCCCCCGGCATGGCGGCGGTGCTGCGCTACGCCCTGGCGGACGTGGCCCCGGTCGTCAGCCTGTACGTGAACGACTTCAACACGGCGGCCCGCAGGACCTACCGCAGGGTGGGCTTCCAGGAGGTGGGAGCCTTCATGAGCGTGCTGTTCTGATGTCCCTGTACCCTCCCGGCATGGACCTCGTGATCGGCCCTCTGGACCTCGCAGCCCACATCGACGAGGCCCTGGCCGTGCAAGCCCTCGCCTTCGGGCTCGGCCCGGACGAAATCGCCGTACGCCGTCAGATCGTCCAGCGCCACATGCAGTACCAGGGCGCCCGGGCCCTCGGTGCCACCAGCCGCGGCCGGCTCGTCGGATTCGTCTACGGCATGCCCAACAGCCGCACCCACTGGTGGTCCACCGTCGTCGAGCCCTACCTCCGCGCGGGCGGCAACGACCACTGGCTCGACGACTCCTTCGTCATCACCGAGCTGCACGTCCACCCCGACCACCAGAACCGCGGCATCGGCCGGCGCCTGATCACCACCATCACGGACAGCGCCGCCGAACCCCGCTCGATCCTCTCCGCGATCGACACCGACAGCCCCGCCCGCGGGCTGTACCACTCCCTCGGCTACGCCGACCTCGCCCGCCAGGTCCACTTCCCGAGCGCACCACGGCCGTACGCCGTCATGGGCGCCCCCCTGCCCCTGCGCAGGCGCTAACCGATTTCCACCGGCCCAGGCCGCCCGGCTAACCTCCTATGCCATCACCCTCCCCACGCTCGGCGTGGCCCGCGCGGGGGGACCACCATCCGGCAGGAGTACGACAACCATGGCGAACGCACCGGTCCAGCGCATGTCCCAGTTGATGGCGAAGACGCTGCGCGACGACCCGGCCGACGCCGAGGTCCTCAGCCACAAGCTCCTCGTCCGCGCCGGCTACGTCCGCCGCACGGCGGCCGGCATCTGGAGCTGGCTGCCCCTGGGCAAGAAGGTCCTCGCCAACGTCGAGCGCATCGTCCGCGAGGAGATGGACGCGATCGGCGCCCAGGAGGTCACGCTGCCCGCCCTGCTGCCGCGCGAGCCCTACGAGGCCACCGGCCGCTGGGACGAGTACGGCCAGGAGCTGTTCCGGCTCAAGGACCGCAAGGGCGGCGACTACCTCCTCGGCCCCACCCACGAGGAGATCTTCACCCTCCTGGTCAAGGACCAGTGCACGTCCTACAAGGACCTGCCGGTGATCCTGTACCAGATCCAGACCAAGTTCCGCGACGAGGCCCGGCCCCGCGCCGGCATCCTGCGCGGCCGTGAGTTCCTGATGAAGGACTCGTACTCCTTCGACACGGAGGACGAGGGCCTCGCGAAGTCGTACGCCCTGCACCGCGAGGCGTACCAGCGCGTCTTCGAGCGCCTCGGCCTCGACTACCGCATCTGCGCCGCCACCGCCGGCGCCATGGGCGGCTCCAAGTCGGAGGAGTTCCTCGCCCCGGCCGAGGCCGGCGAGGACACCTTCGCGGACTGCCCGAACTGCGACTTCGCCGCCAACACGGAGGCGATCACCTACGCGCTGAACCCCGTCGACGGCTCGGCCGTGCCCGCGCTGGAGGAGATCCCCACCCCGGACACCCCGACCATCGAGACGCTCGCCGCCTCGCTCGGCGTCCCCGCCTCCGCCACGCTGAAGAACCTGCTGGTCAAGGTCGACGGCGAGATCGTCGCCGTGGGCGTGCCCGGCGACCGCGAGGTGGACCTGGACAAGGTCGAGGCGCACTTCGCCCCGGCCGCCGTCGAGATGGTCACCGAGGCGGACTTCGCCGAGCGCCCCGACCTGGTCCGCGGCTACGTCGGCCCGCAGGGCCTCGGCGAGAAGGTGAAGTACATCGCCGACCCGCGCGTGGCGCCCGGCACCGGCTGGATCACCGGCGCCAACAAGGAGCACACGCACGCGAAGAACGTCGTCGCCGGCCGCGACTTCGAGGTCGACGAGTACGTGGACGTCGTGGTCGTGCAGGACGGCGACCCCTGCCCGAAGTGCGGCACCGGCCTGAAGCTGGACCGCGCCATCGAGATCGGCCACATCTTCCAGCTCGGCCGCAAGTACACCGACGCCCTCAAGCTCGACGTCCTCGGCCAGAACGGCAAGCCCGTCCGCGTCACCATGGGCTCCTACGGCATCGGCGTCTCCCGCGCCGTCGCCGCGCTCGCCGAGCAGACCGCCGACGACAAGGGCCTGGTGTGGTCCAAGGAGGTCGCCCCGGCCGACGTGCACGTCGTCGCCGCCGGCAAGGTCCTGCAGACCGAACTGGCGCTGGACGTCGCCGAGAAGCTCGCCGCCGCGGGCGTCCGCGTCCTGGTGGACGACCGGGCCGGGGTCTCCCCGGGCGTGAAGTTCACCGACGCCGAGCTGATCGGCGTCCCGCAGATCCTGGTCGCCGGCCGCCGCTCCGGCGAGGGCGTGGTGGAGCTGAAGGACCGCAGGACCGGTGAGCGCGAGGAACTCACGGTCGAGGACGCGATCGCCCGCCTCACGGCCTGATCCGCGCACACCCCGCACGGCCCGGCCCACCGGGCCGTGCACCGTCCCGCCCACCGGCGCTGCTGCCCGCCGCCGCGCGCGATCCGCGGGTCAGGAGAGCCAGCCGGCGAACTCCAGCAGCAGCTCCGCGTCCTTCGGCCGTCCCACGCGAAGCGCACGCACACCCGACTCCACAGCCCGGAACAGCGTCCACCCCCGCAACCGCTCCTGGTCGACCTCCAGGGACTCCGCGAGCCGCTTGATCCGGCGCCGGGTGGTGGCCGGACCGGACGATGTCGCGATGAGGTCCTCCACCCGGTCCCGGACCAGTCGCGCCAGGTCGAAGGCGCTCTCGCCGACCACCGGGTCCGGGCCCACGGCGAGCCATGGCATCCGCTCGCCCGCGAGCACCTTGCTCTGCCGGAACGTGCCGTGCAGCAGCAACTGCTCGGGCGGCCCGGCCAGCAGCTCCTCGCGGGCGGCGAGCGCCGGCTCCACCAGGGCGGCGGTCTCCGGATCCGTCCCGGCGCTCGCCTGCATGGCCACGGCCTGCCGCCCGGTGCGCTCGGCGACGGTCTCGAAGGTGTGCCCGGCCGGCGGCGCCACCCACAGCCTGCGCAGCGTTCCCGCCGCTTCCAGCAGCGCCTTCGCCTCCGGCAGCGAGCGCACGGACACGTCCGGGTGCAGCCGCTCCAGCAGCAGCGCCCCGTCGTCCGCGGCGGCCTCCAGCGGCAGTACGGCGCCGCGTCCGGCCCAGTGCGCCAGGGCCGCCCGCTCGCTCTCCGGGCGGGCACGGGGCGGCGCCAGCTTCAGCACGGCCGGGGTGCCGTCCGGCTGCCGCACGAGCACCACCAGGCTGCTGCGCCCGCCGGGCACCTGCACCCGCTCCACGGTCAACTCGCGCGCGGCGACGGCCCGCTCGGCCGCCGTGGGCAGCTGCGCCAGCCAGTGGTCCCCGTCCGGCGCCGTCTCACCGAGCGCACGCACCAGACGCGGCGGCGGTTCGAAAGCCATGCGCGAGTCGTTCCCTCCTGTCGGGGCCTGCCGGCCTGTCCGGGCGTCGGCCTGTCGGGCCTGTCGGGCCTGTCGGGCCTGTCCGGGCTTCCGCCTGTCGGGGCCTGTCGGCCTGTCCGGGCGTCGGCCTGTCGGTCTGTCCGGGCGTCCGCCTGTCCGGGCCTACTGACCTGTCCGGGCCTGTACGGGCCTTTCGGCCTGTCCGGGCCTGTCGGGCCCGCCTGTCGCACCGGCCCGGACCGCCGTGCCGTTGCCTAGGCGGTCCGCCGTGCCCGTGCCTACCGGTCCGCCGCGGCGGTGGCCGTCGGGGTCGCGCCCGCGGCGCCCGTGTGCTCGCCGGACCGTTCGGTGAGCCCAGGGAAGGCTACGCTCTCCCCGCTCCAGCGCACCGCCCGCACCGCGGCCTCCCGCAGCGCCCCGGCCGCGTCGGCCCGCCGCGCGCCGGCCGTCGCCCGCACCAGGTCCGAGTACACCCCGGCCACCCGCTCCTCCAGCCGCGCGGCCAGCCGCACCGCGGCCGTACCGTCCTGGACCGGGAACGGCAGCGCGTACCCGGCGCTCGCGGCCACCGGTGTGCCGCCCAGGTCCCGCACCGCCCGCACCAGCGCGTCCCGCCGGGCCCGGTGGGCGTCGTACGCCGCCCGCGCCTCGGCCCGGTGCCGCGCGCCGACCAGCCCGCCGACGACGCCGTAGCCGTACACCGTCGCGTGCTCGGCCGCCAGCGCCGCCTGCAGCGCGGTGACCTCGGACTGCCCGGCCCGGTCCGTTCCCCCGCTCACCTGGCACCCTCCGTCAGCAGGTACGCGTGCGCGGCACCGGCCGCCGCGACCGACGCCAGCAGCCGCGCCAGCTCGCCCGGCACCGTCAGCAGCTCCCCGGCGCGGCGGTCGGCCAG
>NZ_WWJT01000144.1 GCF_009865385.1 Streptomyces sp. SID486
GTCCGCGGCGGCTGACACCGGGGACGGCCGCCTACTGGTCGGCGCTGGCCCGCTCCCGGTACCTGGTCACCGACGCCGGCTTCGAGGGGATGCTGCGCAAGCGGGCCGGGCAGGTCTTCGTGCAGACCCACCAGGGCACCCCGCTCGGACACGCGGGCCTCGATCTGCTGGAGCGCCCGGCCGCGGCCCGGGACACGGACTTCGCCGAGCTGATGCGGTGCGTCGACCGGTGGGATCACGTCCTGTCCGGCAACCGGCACGCCACCTTGACCTGGGAACGCGTCCACCCGGGCCGGTACACCACGCTGGAGTACGGGCTGCCCCGCAACGACGTCCTCCAGCGGGCGACGGCCGACGACGTGGCGCGGCTGCGCGCCTCGCTGGGGGTTCCGGAGGGGGCGGTCGCGGTGCTGTACGCGCCCGCGCACCGCGATCACGTGCGCACCCAGCGCCCGCTGCTCGACCTGGAGCGGGTCCTGCGGCGCCTGGGCCCGCGCTTCGTGGTCCTGGCGCGCACCCCGGTCCCGGTGCGGGGCACCCGGATCGTCGACGTCTCCGGCCACCCGGACCCGGCCGCCCTGTGTCTGGCCGCGGACGTGCTGCTCACCGACTACGCGCCGGTGATGTTCGACTACGCGGGCCTGGACCGGCCGATCGTGCTGCACACCGAGGACTGGGCGGCGTACGAGGCGGCCCGGGGCGTCTACCTCGACCTGCGGGCGTTCCCGCCGGGCGCGGTGGCGCGCAGCGAGGACGAGCTGATCGACGTGTTCGCGACCGGGCGCTGGTGCGGCCCGCGCGCGGCGCGGCTGCGGGCGGCGTTCCGGGAGCGGTTCTGCCCGTGGGACGACGGCCGGGCCGCCGAGCGGGTGGTCCGGCGGGTGGTGCTGGGCGAGACGCAGCCGGCACCGGTGGTGCCGCTCGCGGACCGGTCACCGGCGCCGGCGGCCTGCCCGCGGTCCCCGCTGGCCACCGTGCCGCAACCTTCCGGTCCCCTTCCCGTCACCGAGAGCCGCTGAACACCGTTGGTCCTTCCGGGAGTTCCCATGCCCTTCGGCTCGACGCGGCCCACCCCGAGCCGGCCGTCCACCTGGCGTCCGGCGGGACGGCCCGGCCGCGTCCGCACGACGACAGAAAGAACCACATGCCCCGCTTCAGCATCATCGTCCCCTCCCACGGGGTCGCCGGCCGGCTGTCCCAGGCCCTCGACTCGGTCCTCGGCCAGTCCTTCGGCGACCTTCAGCTGATCCCGGTCTGCGACGCCCCGGACGCTCCGGCCGCCGCGGTGGCCGCCCGGTACGCCGAGCGGGACTCCCGGGTGACCCCGGCCCATTCGCCGCCGTCCGCCGGTGTGGGCGGGGCGCGCAACGCCGGGATGCGGGCGGCCACCGGTTCGTACCTGCTGTTCCTGGACGGTGACGACCTGCTACTGCCGGGTGCGCTGGCCGCGCTGGACGCCCGGCTGACGGAGATCGCCGGGGTGGACGTGCTGTACGTCGAGCACGAGCGCGCCCCCTGGTGGGAGGGCGAGCCGACGAATCCGGCCGCGGCGCTGCTCGCGGGGGCTCCGCAGGGGGCCTTCGCGCCCGTCGAACTGCCCGCGCTGACCGGCGTCCAGCTGCCGGCGTGGAGCGCCGTGTACCGCCGCGCCTTCCTCGTCGAGCACGAACTCGTCTTTCCCGAAGTGCACTTCACGGACCTGGGCTGGAGCGGCCTGGTCGGGGCCGCCGCCGGGCGGATCGCGGTGCTGCGCCGGACCGTCGTACGGCACCGGCTGCGCCGCCAGGGCAGCCGCCTCAACCTGCCCGGCCCGCACCAGCGCGAGCTGCTGGACCAGGTGGAGCGGGTGCTGACCGGGGCGGCCGAGCGCGCGCTGCCCGTGGAGCGGACCACCGCCCTGTTCGACCAGCTGTTCGCCGTGGTGCTGAAGACGGCGTCCCGGCCGGAGCGGCTGCCCCGGGGGCACCGGGCGTTCTTCCGCCACGCGGCCCGGCTCTACCGACGGCACCGGCCGGCCGGGCACCGGGTGCCGGGCGGCAGCCTGGGCGTGCAGCACCGGCTGCTGGCGACGGGCGCGTACACCGCCTTCCGTGCCCTGCGCGGCGCCAACCGGGCCGCCGGCGGCGCCGTCCGGCGGCTGCCGCGCCCGCGCATGCTGCGCACCCGGCTGCGCTACGCCCGCGACCTGCGCCGCCCGCTCGACGAGAACCTCGCCGTCTACTGCGCCTACTGGGGCCGCGGCTACGTCTGCAACCCGGCCGCGATCCACGCCAAGGCCCGCGAACTCGCCCCGCACATCCGCTCGGTGTTCCTCGTCGAGGCCGGTCAGGAGCACGCCGTGCCGCAGGACGTCGAGTACGCGGTGATCGGCTCCCGCAAGTACTGGCAGGTGCTGGCCCGTGCCAAGTACCTGATCAACAACGCGAACTTCGCCGAGGGCGTCGTCAAGCGGCGCGGCAGCGTGCACCTGCAGACCCAGCACGGCACCCCGCTGAAGACGATGGGTGTGGACCAGTCGACGTACCCCGTGGTGGCCGCGCGGTCCGGCAGCTTCACCAGACTGCTGGGCCGGGTCGACCGCTGGGACTTCAACCTCTCGTCCAACCGCCATTCCACCCAGATGTGGGAGCGCGCCTTCCCCGGCTCCTACGAGCACCTGGAGTACGGCTATCCGCGCAACGACGTCTACTACACGGCGACCGCCCGCGACGTGGACCGGATCCGGCGCGAGCTGGGTGTCCCGGAGGGCATGACGGCGGTGCTGTACGCGCCGACCCACCGCGACCACCACACCGGCTTCGAGACCGGCCTGGACCTGGAGGCGTTCTGCGCGGCGGCCGGCGAGGACGTCGTCGTCCTGCTGCGCGCCCACTACTTCTACGACCGGGGCGGCTCGCGGGGCTCGGGCAGGGTCATCGACGTCACCGCGCACCGCTCCTCGGAGGACGTGTGCCTGGCCGCGGACGCCCTGGTCACCGACTACTCGTCCATCATGTTCGACTACGCCAACCTGGACCGGCCGATCGTGGTGTACGCCGACGACTGGGAGGTCTACCGGGAGACCCGGGGCGTCTGCTTCGACCTGCTCGAAGAGCCGCCCGGGGTGGTCGCCCGGACCCCCGAGGAGCTGGCCGCCGCCTTCCGTGACGGCTCGTACCGGGGCGCGGAGGCCGAGGCGCTGCGGGCCGCGTTCCGGGAGCGGTTCTGCCAGTTCGACGACGGCCGGGCCGCCGAGCGGGTGGTGCGGCGGGTACTGCTCGGCCGGCCGCCCGAGGCGGTCCCGCCCGTGGTCCCGCTCGCCGAGCGCACCCCCGCCCCCGCCGCCGCGACCCTCGTGAGGAGCTGACCCGTGCCCCGCTTCAGTCTGATCGTGCCCTGTTTCAAGGTGCAGGGCTTTCTGCGGGAGTGCCTGGACTCGGTGCTCCGGCAGTCCTTCGGCGACTTCGAGCTGATCGCCGTGGACGACTGCTCCCCGGACGGCTGCGGCGCGATCCTGGACGAGTACGCCGAGCGCGACCCGCGGGTGAGGGTGCTGCACCTGCCGGAGAACGTGGGCCTCGGCCGGGCCCGCAACGCGGGCATGTCCGAGGCCACCGGCGACTACCTGTTCTTCCTGGACAGCGACGACACGCTCACCCCCCACGCGCTGCGGGCGGTCGCCGTCCGGCTCACCGAGGCCGACGAGCCGGACGTGTGCGTCTTCGACTACGCGCGCACCTACTGGTGGGGCGGCACCCGGCGCAACGCCCTCGCCCGGGTCCTCGCCGAGGCCGGGGCGGACACGTTCACGGCCGCGGAGTATCCGCGGATCCTGGACCTGCTGATGGTGGTCTGGAACAAGGTCTACCGGCGGGACTTCGTCACGGAGCACGGTTTCGTGTTCCCGCCCGGCTACTACGAGGACACGCCCTGGACCTTCCCGGTGATGCTCAGTGCCCGCCGGATCGCCGTCCTGGACCGGATCTGCCTGGACTACCGGCAGCGCCGGCAGGGCAACATCCTGTCCACCACCAGCCGCAAGCACTTCGACATCCACGACCAGTACGAGCGGGTCTTCGCCTTCGTGGACCGGCGGCCGGAGCTGGCGGACTGGCGGCCGTACCTGCACCGCAAGATGGGCGAGCACTGCCTGGACATCCTCGCCAAACGGGACCGGCTGCCGGCCGCCGCGAAAGCGGAGTTCTTCCGGCGCACGGCGGAGCTGTTCCGCCGGCACCGGCCCGAGGGCGCCCGGGTGGACGGCGAGGTGGCCGTGCTGACCGGCTCCTGGGCGGGTTACCGGCTGCGCCGGCAGGCGTCGCGGGCGGGGCGGGAGGCGGCCCGGCGGGCGGACCGGGTGCGCCGGACGGCCGCAGCCCGGGCCCGTGCCGGGTGGGCGGGGCTGCACGCGCACCGCCCGCTGGACGAGAACCTGGTGGTGTACTCGGCGTCCTCGCACCGGGGCGTGCTGGGCGACCCGGCGGCCGTGTACGCCGCGGCGCGCGAGATCGCGCCGTGGCTGCGCGGGGTGTGGGTGGTGCGGGACGCGGAGACGGCAGCGCTGCTGCCGCCCGGCGTCGAGCACGTGGTCGTCGGCTCCCGGCGCTATCTCGAGGTCACCGCGCGGGCGAAGTTCTTCGTCAACGACGTCAACTGGCCCGGGGCGCTCGCCAAGCGTCCGGGCAGTGTGCACATCCACACCCACCAGGGGACGCCGCTGAAGCACCTGGGCGCCGATCTGCGGGACAAGCCCGGCGCCCGGCTCGGCTTCGACGTGCCGCAGATGCTGCGCCGGGCCGACCGCTGGGACTACAGCCTGGTCGCCAACCGGCACTCCGAGCTGGTCTGGGAGCGGGCCTACCCGTGCCACTTCACCTCGGTGCGCACCGGCAGCCCGCGCAACGACGTGCTGGTGAACGGCGGTGGCGGCGACTTCCGGGAGCGGCACGGCATCCCGGCGGACCACACGGTCGTGCTGTACGCGCCCACCCGCCGGGACTACCGCCGGGGCGGACACGTGGACCGGATCGACCTGGCCCGGTTCGCCTCCGACCTCGGCGAGGGGCGCACGCTCGTGGTCCGGCTGCACCCGTCGCTGGCGGACGGTCCCGCGCGGGCCCTGGGTCTCACGGAGCTGGCCCGGCGCGGGATCGTGGTCGACGCGACCGACGAGCCGCGGGTGGCGGACGTGCTGCTCGCGGCGGACGTGCTGGTCACGGACTACTCGTCCGTCATGTTCGACTACGCCGTCCTCGACCGTCCGATCGTGCTGCACGCCGACGACTGGCCGTCGTTCACGGCGAGCAGGGGCGCGTATCTCGACATCACCGCCGAGCCGCCGGGCCATGTCGCGCGCTCCTACCGGGAGCTGTCCTGGCTGCTGGCCTCGGGGGCCTGGCAGGACGGGGAGTCGGCGCGGTTGCGCGCGGACTTCAGGGAGCGGTTCTGCGAGTTCGACGACGGGCGGGCGGCCGAGCGGGTGGTGCGGGCCCTGCTGCTGGGCGAGTCGATGCCGTGGCCGGCGGTCCGCATCCCGGGCCAGGCGTCCTGGGCCCCGGACGCGCTCGCGTCGACCTAGCCGGACGCGGGGGCCGGCCCCGGCGGGCCGGTCCCCGTGCGCCCGTGCGGGGTCACTCGATGACGAGGTCGACGTCGATGTTGCCGCGGGTGGCGTTGGAGTACGGGCAGACCTGGTGGGCGGTCTCCACCAGCTTGCGGCCGGTCTCCTGGTCGACGGAGTCGGGCAGTTCGACGCGCAGGGTCACCTTCAGGCCGAAGCCCTCGCCCTGCTTGCCGATGCCCACTTCGGCGGTCACGGCCGCGTCGCTGACGTCGACCTTGGCCTGGCGGCCGACCAGTCCGAGAGCGCTGCCGAAGCAGGCGGCGTACCCGGCGGCGAAGAGCTGCTCCGGGTTGGTGCCCTCGCCGTTGCCGCCGAGCTCGGCCGGCGGGGCCAGCTTGAGGTCGATCCTGCCGTCGGAGGAGACGGCACGGCCGTCACGGCCGTGGGTCGCGGTGGCGACGGCGGTGTAGAGCGCGTCCATGGAGATCATCCCTTGCGGAAGTCGGTGTTCCGGCGGCCCCTGTCCGGACCGCCGTACGACCAGAAGTAGAGCACACAATTCAGTTGTGCACAACTGAATGGCTCACGAGGGCTACCCTGGACGCATGACCGCTTCGCCCCTGCCCCCCGAGGCCGACTGGCTCCGGCTGGACCGCCAGATCTGCTTCTCCCTGCACGCCGCGTCCCGCGCCTTCAACGGCGTCTACCGCGTGATCCTCAAGGACCTCGGCCTCACCTATCCCCAGTACCTGGTGATGCTGGTGCTGTGGGACCAGGGCGACCTGCCGGTCAAGGCGCTCGGCGAACAGCTGCGGCTCGACTCCGGCACGCTGTCCCCGCTGGTCAAGCGGTTGGAGGCGGCCGGTCTCGTCCGGCGCGAGCGCAGCGCCGAGGACGAGCGGTCGGTCCGGGTCCACCTCACCGGGGACGGCGCGGCGCTGCGTGAGCGGGCCCTGGAGGTGCCGCGCCGGATCATGTCGGCGACCGGTTTCGACCTCGCGGAGATCGGCGAGCTGCGCGCCCGGCTCGACCAGCTCACCACCGCTCTGGACGCGGCGGCGCGGACGGAGGCCGGGGCCGGGCGCTGACCGGGCGGACGTACAGCCGTACCGTCACCCCGCCCCGGACGGCCTCCTCGCGGCCGGCGAACTCCTGCCACAGGACCGCGACCTTCGCCCGCTCGACGGGGGCGCGCGGAGCCCAGCGGCCGGCGAGCACCCTCCGGTCCCCGACCACCCACACCCGGTCCAGCCGGGCCAGCCTGCGGCGCAGCTCGGCCACGCCGGCCTCCCGGCCGTACAGCGTCCCGGACTCGGCCGCCCCCGCCACCAGCGCGACGTCCCGCGCCCCCCGCAGCGCCCCGGGGTAGGTGAGCGCCACGTTCCGCAGGGGTGCCGGCACGAACAGCACGGGCTCTCCGGGGCGCACCGCACGCGCGGCCGCCCGGGAGATCGCGGCGAGGTCGTCGGGCCGCCGCCCGGGGTCCCGGTCCTGCTGCAGAAGGGGGAGCTGGTGGAGGACCGACACCCCGACGGCGAGGACGCCGGCGAGGGCGACGGAGGGCGGCCACCACGCGGCACGCCCCGCCCACCGCCCCAGGCGCCCCGCCCCCGCGCCGCGCGCGAGTGCCCGCCCGGCCAGCACCGCCACCCGGTCCGCCCCCGCGGCCACCACCAGCGGCGCCCCCGACAGCGCGTACAGCACGTACCGGTCGACGTACAGCGGCGAGACCTGCGACACCAGCATCAGAACGGCCGGCGGCACCACCGCCAACGGCAGTCCCACCCCCGCACAGGTCGGCTCGCCCCGCCGCCCCACGAGGCCCAGCAGCCCCACCAGAGCCAGCCCGAGACACACCCCGTACACCGCGTCCGTCGGCCCGAGGAACGTCCGCAGCAGACCCCCCGCGGTCTGCGCCGTCGGCTCCCGCAGCCATGCCACCTGCGCCGCCTGCCGCCGCGACACCAGCACCATCGGCACCAGCGCCAGCACGACCGCCGTCGCCGCGCACCCCCAGCCCCGCCACACCCGCGCCCCGGCCCGGGCCAGCGCCAGCGAGACGGCATGGGCGAGCAGCAGCAGGACGGCGAACTCGTGCAGCCAGCAGGTGAGAGCGAGCAGCGCCCCGTACGGCCACCAGGAGCCGCCCCGCACGGCCCGCACGAACAGCAGGGTCGCGGCCGTGGCGCCGGCCGCGACCAGGGCGTAGGAGCGGCCCTCCTGGGCGAAGTGCCCGGCCATCGGCGTGACCGCGTAGAGCAGTCCGGCCCACAGGCCGACGCGTGGCCGGACCAGCCGGGTGCCGAGCGCGGCCACCAGGGCCGCCGAGCCGGCCGCCGCGCACACCGAAGGCAGCCGCAGGACGACCTCACCGGGGTGGACGGCGAGGACGGCGTGCATCAGCAGGTAGTACAGGCCGTGCACCGCGTCCACCTCGTGCAGCAGCAGCCAGATCTGCGGCACGCTACGGCGCCCGACCTGGAAGCTGACCGCCTCGTCGCGCCACATGCCGCCCCGGTCCAGCCGCCAGAGCGCGAGCACCGACATCACCAGCGCGGGCAGGCCCACGGCGGCGGCCCGGCACCACCGCTCCCGGGAGCCCACCGGTACCCGGCGCGGCGCGTGGCTCGTTGCACCGGTCGGTACGCCGGTGGTCGCTCCAGCCGCCCGACGCGACTGCGGTTTCGCACGAAGCCCGACGTTCACCATGGCCCGATCTCTTGCGATTAGCCAATATTTGCGGTCCTTGACGGCGTATCAGCATGGATACACCATCCGCACCGCTTAGGCTCCCATGTGATGAACCGTCTCCGTGTCACCCCCGGCCCGGTCCTCGCCCTCACCGCCATCTGGCTCACCACCCGCGCCGCGATGCTGTGGCTGATCGCCCACAGCGCGGGCCGGCTGCTCGGCGGGGGCTCGGTGACCCGGGAGGTGTGGCGGCTGTACTTCCACTGGTACGGCGTCCTCGCGCACGGCTCGTTCCCGGCGCACGACACGCTGTGGCAGTACCCGCCGGGCGCGGGCGCGGTGCTGCTGGCGCCGGGACTGCTGCCGCAGCTGACGTACTTCCGGGCGTTCGTGCTGCTCACCCTGGCCGCGGACGCCCTGACGGCGGCGGCGCTGGTCCGCGCGGGCACCCGGCCCGGGCGCAGCCTGCTCGGCGCGGCCCTGTGGACCTGCGGCCTGCCGCTGCTGCTGCACCTGCCGCTCGCCCGGTACGACGTCCAGGTCACCGCGCTGGCCGTGCTGTCCCTGCTGGCCTCGGCCCGCTCCCCGCGCGCGGGCGGTGTGCTGGGCGCGCTGGGCGCGCTGGTGAAGGTGTGGCCGGCGCTGGTGCTGCTCGGCGTGCCCCGGGGACGGCCGGCGCGCAGCGCGTGGACGTGGGCGGCGTGGACCGGGGCCTCGTGCCTGGCACTGCTCGCGGCCCGCTTCACCCACCCCTTCTCCTTCCTGCGGGAACAGGGCGGCCGGGGCGTGCAGCTGGAGTCGCTCGGCGGCACGGCACTCAGCCTGGCCCGGCACGCCGGCTGGTCCGGCGGGGTCCGCTACCGGTACGGGGCGATGGAACTGGTCGGCCCGCACGTGCACGCCGTCGCCACCGCCTCCCTGGCACTGACGGCGGTCTGCCTCGGCCTGCTGGTGCTGTGGCGGGTGCGGGCACGGCACTGGAGCGAGGCCACGCCGTACGACGCGGCGCTCGGCGCGGTGCTGCTGTTCACCGTCACCAGCCGGGTCATCAGCCCCCAGTACCTGATCTGGCTGATCGGGCTGGCCGCCGTGTGCCTGACCTCGCGCCACACCAGCCAGCGCCCGGTCGCGGTACTGGTGCTGGCGGCGTCCGCGCTGAGCACCGTGGCGTACCCGCTGTGCTACCACGAGGTGATCGCCGGCACCTGGCCCGGCTGTCTGCTGATGCTGGCCCGCAACGGGCTGCTGGCCGCCGCGGCGGTAGTGTCGTTCGTACGCCTGTGGCGGGCCGCGCGGCCGCCGGCCGAAAAGTTCGAGCCGGTGCGGGAACCACCAGTCGGTTCCCACCGTCTTCCGAACCAAGCGCTAAGCCCGTCTTAACGGAGTATTACCAAAGATATCTACGCTCCCTGCCCGTGGACTCCATGCACTCAGATCAGCGAGACCCACACCCGGCCCCGGCGTCCGAACCGGAGCCGGGGTCTCAGGTTTCCGTCGTCGTCATCGGCTACAACGACCGTGCCCACGTGGCCGACGCCGTGCGCTCGGCGCTCGCGCAGGGGCCGGCGGTCGCCGAGGTGATCGCCGTGGACGACTGCTCCACCGACGGCAGCGACGAGCTGCTCGCCCGGCTGGCCGCCGGCGAGCCGCGGCTGCGGGTGGTGCGCCGGGACGTGAACAGCGGCGGCTGCGGCAGTCCGCGCAACACCGGGATCGACGCGGCGACCGCGCCGTACGTGATGTTCCTGGACAGCGACGACATACTGCCGGCCGGTGCGGTGGACGCCCTGCTGGCGGCGGCGACGGAGGCGCGCGCCGAGGTCGCGAGCGGCCTGTGCGTGCGCCGGGAACTGCCCTCGGGCAGCGAACAGCCGTGGCAGGCCCCCCTCTACGCGGAGCGCACCGTCCTCGACCGCCCCGCGCAGCGTCCGCGGCTGGTCCACGACACGCTGTGCGTCAACAAGCTGTACCGCACCGACTTCCTGCGCGAGCACGGCATCCGCTTCCCCGAGGGCCGCTTCATCTACGAGGACTTCGTCTTCGTCGCGCGCGTGCTGGCCGCCGGTCCGCGCCTCGCGCTCGTACCGGACCGGGTGTACGTGTGGCAGGTGCGCCGGTCGGCCGAGCGGCTGTCGCTGTCGCTGGACCGGGGGCGCATCGCGAACTGGACGGCGCGCATCGAGGCGTCCGCGCTGGCGTACGACATCCTGCTGGGCGCCGGGCAGAAGGACCTGGCCCGGGCGGCGCGCGCCAAGTTCCTCGACCACGACGTGCGCATGTACGTGCGCGAGCTGGGGCTGCGGGACGCGGACTACCGGCGCGCGTGGTGGACGCGCACCCGCGAGTACCTCGCGCGCTACGACGCGGCCGACTGGGAGCTGAACCCCGCCGCACCCGGCCGCCTGATCGCGCGGGTGGTGCTGGCGTCCCCCGAGCCCCGCGACCTGCCCCGGCTGCGCGAACTCGCCGCCCGCCCCGGGCGCCTGCTCCCGCCCTACGCCCGGGACGCCGACGGGGATCCGGTCTGGTCCGCCGACCTGCCCCAGGTGTCCCTGGCCCCGCTGGCGGGCCGGCCCGTCGCCACGCTCCCGCTCGCGGTGGACGCGGAACTGCGCCCCGGCGCGCACACCTCACTGCTGCGCCTGCGGCTGCACGAGCTGTACGGGCCGGTGGCCGAGGCGGGCCCGCGCGAGGTGGACGTGGTGTGGCAGGCGCGTGAGGGCGACCGCACCCGGGGGCGTACGACGGTGCCGCTCACGCCCTCCGGCGCGGACAGCTGGGTGGCGCGGACGCCGGTCGACCTGGCGAGGCTCGGCGCGGGCACCTGGGACCTGCGGCTGACCGTCCGGTTCGCGGACGGCGAGCAGCGGGAGGTGACCGCGCACGCCCTCACGGGCGCCGGCCGGCTGCGCCGGCGCGCGGTGCCGAGCGTCGTGCACGGCGTGCTCCTGGCGCAGCCGTACGCCACGCACTCCGGTGCGCTGGCGCTGCGGGTGGCGACCGGCCTGCGCGGAGTGCTGACGGTGGCCCGCGGACGGCTGCGCCGCCTGCTGCGCTGAGGCGGGGCCGAGCCGGACCCGGCCGACGGGGCGACGGGCCGAAGAGCCGACGAGCTGATGCTGAGAGGGAGACGGCCGCACATGACCTGGCTGATCACCGGCGGCGCCGGATACATCGGGGCGCACGTCGTACGGGCGATGACCGAGGCGGGCGAGTCCACGGTCGTGTACGACGACCTGTCCACCGGGATCGCCGAGCGGGTGCCGGCCGGCGTCCCGCTGGTGCGCGGTTCCGTCCTGGACGCGGACCTGCTCGACCGGACCCTCGCCGGGCACGGCATCACCGGGGTCGTCCACCTGGCGGCGAAGAAGCAGGTGGGCGAGTCGGTGGACCGGCCCCTGCACTACTACCGGGAGAACGTGGAGGGTCTGCGCGTCCTGCTGGAGGCGGTGACGCGGGCGGAGGTCCCCTCGTTCCTCTTCTCCTCGTCCGCGGCGGTGTACGGCATGCCCGACGTCGACCTGGTGACGGAGGAGACCCCCTGCCGGCCGCTGTCGCCGTACGGCGAGACGAAGCTGGCCGGTGAGTGGCTGGTCCGTGCCACGGCCCGGGCGACCGGTCTCGCCACGGCGTCGCTGCGCTACTTCAACGTGGCGGGCGCCGCGGCCCCCGAGCTGGCCGACACCGGCGTGTACAACCTGGTCCCGATGGTCTTCGAGCGGCTCACCGAGGGCGCGGCGCCGCGCGTCTTCGGTGACGACTATCCGACCGCCGACGGCACCTGCGTCCGGGACTACATCCACGTGGTCGACCTGGCCGAGGCCCATGTGACCGTGGCCCGCGCCCTGGGCTCGTCCCCCGGCGCCGGCCTCACCCTGAACATCGGGCGGGGCGAGGGCGTCTCCGTGCGCGAGATGATCGACCGCATCAACGCGGTGACGGGCTACGACCGCGCCCCGACGGTCACCCCCCGCCGCCCCGGCGATCCCGCCCGCGTCGTCGCCTCGGCCGCCCGCATCGCCACGGAGCTGGGCTGGCGGGCCAAGTACGACGTGCAGGACATGATCAGCTCGGCATGGGAGGGCTGGGTGCGGCAGCACCCGGAGGCGGCACGCGCGTAGGGCGTCCGCCGGGCGGGCGTCGCGGGTCCCGGTGAGGCGGGCGTCGCGGGTCCCGGTGAGGCGGGCGTCGCGGGTCCCGGTGAGGCGGGCGTCGCGGGTCCCGGTGAGGCGGGCGTCGCGGGTCCCGGTGAGGCGGGCGTCGCGGGTCCCGGTGAGGCGGGCGTCGCGGGTCCCGGTG
>NZ_WWJT01000145.1 GCF_009865385.1 Streptomyces sp. SID486
CCGACGAGAACCAGCCGCACCGCGCCGAAGAGGAGGCGATCGCGCAGCCGGACGCCACCGATCCGGACGGCACCGATCCGGACGGCACCGATCCGGACGGCACCGATCCGGACGGCACCGATCCGGCCGGCACCGATCCGGACGCCACCGATCCGGACGGCGGACGCCCCGCCGCGCCGTCGCGGCCCCGCCCCCGGGGACGGCGGATCCTCCGGCTCGCCGCCGCCGTCCTCGCGCTCCTGCTGGTCCCGCTCCTCACCGCCGAGACGGCCCTGCGCATCAACTACACCGGCGACCCGGCCCCCGGCACCCGCACCCGGCACCGGGACGCCCTGTGGCTGGGGCACGCCTGGGTGGACGGCCGGAAGACCGGCCGGGACGTCGCGGCGCTGGCCCGCCGGCTGCGGGACACCGGCATCCGGGACCTCTACGTCCACGCCGGCCCCCTGGAAGACGACGGCACCCTCCCCGCGTCGGCCTTCCCGAAGGCCCGCCGGCTGACGGCGGCCCTCCACCGGGAACTGCCGGACGTCCGCGTCCAGGCATGGCTCGGCGACAAGCTGGCCACCGAGAGCCCCGACGGGCTGCACCTGGACCGCCCGGCCACCCGCACCGCGATCCTCGCCTCCACCCGTGCCGTCCTCGCCGCCGGCTTCCAAGGCGCCCACTTCGACCTGGAGCCCCTGCACTCCGGTGACCGCGACTACCTCCGCCTCCTCGACGACCTGCGCGCCCTCACCCACGCCCGGGGCGCGGTCCTGTCCGTCGCCGCGCACCAGATCGACCCGCTGCCCGCGTTCCACTCCTTCTGGGGCACGACCACCGGCCACCCCAAGTGGTGGTCCCAGGCGTACTTCGGACAGGTGGCCCGCCGCGTGGACCAGATCGCCGTCATGTCGTACGACACCATGCAACCGCTGGAGAGCCTGTACGGCGGCTATGTCGCCCAGCAGACCAGCCTCGCCCTGGAGGTCACCCCGGACAGCACCGACCTGCTGATGGGCCTGCCCTTCTACCACGAGAACCGGTTCGGCCACCGGGCCCGCGCCGAGACCGTCCCGGCCGCCGTGCGCGGGGTCCGCCTGGGCCTGTCCCGCACGGACGCCGGCCGCGCCCGCTTCGGTGTCGCCCTGTACGTCGACTTCGCGGCCACGCAGGAGGACTGGCGGGCGTACCGGGAGGACTGGGCCGGCTGAGCGGGGCGCGGCGTCGCGCAGCACGGCCTCGCGCGGGCGCCGTCCCTCAGGGGGTCCGCCTCCTGATCTTCGAGCCCAGCCAGACCAGCGGGTCGTACTTGCGGTCGACCGCCCGTTCCTTGAGGGGGATGAGGGCGTTGTCGGTGATCCTGATGCCCTCCGGGCAGACCTCCGTGCAGCACTTGGTGATGTTGCAGTAGCCGAGACCGTGGTCGTCCTGGGCCGTGCGTCCCCGGTCCAGGCCCGTCTCGGCGGCCGCGTCCAGCGGGTGCATGTCCAGTTCCGCGACCCGCATCAGGAAGCGCGGCCCGGCGAACGCCTGCTTGTTCTCCTCGTGGTCGCGCACCACATGGCAGGTGTCCTGGCACAGGAAGCACTCGATGCACTTGCGGAACTCCTGCGAGCGGTCCACGTCCTCCTGCATCATGCGGTACTCGCCGGGACCCAGCCCGGCGGGCGGCACGAACGCCGGGACCTCGCGCGCCTTGCGGTAGTTGAAGCCGACGTCCGTCACCAGGTCCCGCAGCACCGGGAAGGCGCGCAGCGGGGTGATCGTGATCGTCTCGGCCCGGTCGAAGACCGACATGCGGGTCATGCACAGCAGCCGGGGACGGCCGTTGACCTCCGCAGAGCAGGAACCGCACTTGCCGGCCTTGCAGTTCCAGCGCACGGCCAGGTCGGGTGCCTGGGTGGCCTGGAGGCGGTGGACGATGTCGAGGACCACCTCACCGTCGTTCACCTCGACCGTGAAGTCCTTCAGGCCACCGCCCTGTTCGTCGCCCCGCCACACCTTGAAGCGGGCTTCGTAGCTGCTCACTCGTACAGCTCCTCTTCGGCGAGGTACTTGACCAGCTCCTCCTTCTCGAAGAGGGCGAGCAGGTCCGGGCGGACGGGGTCGGTGGTCTCGCGGGTGAGCCGGATCTGGCCGCGGGCGGGATCGGCCGCCGCGAGGGCGCCGGTGGCGTCGGCGAGCGCGCAGAGCAGGTTCACGTTGCGCCAGCCGCGGTCCATCACCGGGTGGTCCTCGCGGGTGTGCCCGCCGCGCGACTCGGTGCGCTCCAGCGCGGCCCGGGCGACGCATTCGCTGACCAGCAGCATGTTCCTGAGGTCCAGGGCGAGGTGCCAGCCGGGGTTGAACTGGCGGTGGCCCTCGACGCCGGCCCGCCGGGCCCGCGTGCGCAGCTCGGCCAGTTTGTGCAGGGCCCGCTCCATCTCGCCCTCGCGGCGGATGATGCCGACCAGGTCGTTCATCGCCTGCTGGAGTTCCTGGTGCAGGGTGTAGGGGTTCTCCGGCGCGCCCCCTTCGCCCTCGGTCTCCGCGGAGAAGGGGCGCAGTGCCTCCGCCGCGGCGGTGTCGACCTGGGCGTCGTCCACCGGCGGGCGCTCGTACGCCAGGCCCTGCGCGTACTCGGCCGCGTGCCAGCCCGCGCGCCGGCCGAAGACCAGCAGGTCGGACAGGGAGTTGCCGCCGAGCCGGTTGGAGCCGTGCATGCCGCCGGCCACCTCGCCGGCCGCGTACAGCCCCGGCACGCCGCGGGCCGCCGCCGTGTCCGAGTCGACCGCGACACCGCCCATCACGTAGTGGCAGGTCGGTCCGACCTCCATCGGCTCCGCCGTGATGTCGACGTCCGCCAGCTCCTTGAACTGGTGGTACATCGACGGCAGGCGGCGCCGGATGACCTCGGCGGGCATCCGGGTGGAGACGTCGAGGAAGACACCGCCGTGCGGTGAGCCCCGGCCCGCCTTCACCTCGGCGTTGATGGCGCGGGCCACCTCGTCGCGGGGGAGCAGCTCGGGGGGCCGGCGGTTGTCCTCGGGGTTGTCGTACCAGCGGTCGGCCTCGTCCTCGGACTCGGCGTACTTCTCCTTGAAGACGTCCGGGACGTAGTCGAACATGAACCGCTCGCCGTCGGAGTTGCGCAGCACCCCGCCGTCGCCGCGCACCGACTCGGTGACGAGGATCCCCTTGACCGACGGCGGCCAGACCATGCCGGTCGGGTGGAACTGCACGAACTCCATGTTGAGCAGCGGCGCGCCCGCCAGCAGTGCCAGCGCGTGGCCGTCGCCCGTGTACTCCCACGAGTTGGAGGTGACCTTGAAGGACTTGCCGATGCCGCCGGTCGCGAGGACGACGGCGGGCGCCTCCAGGACGAAGAAGCGGCCGCTCTCGCGCTCGTAGGCGAAGACGCCGCAGACGCGCTGCCCGTCCTTGAGGACCCGGGTGACCGTGCACTCCTGGAAGACCTTCAGCCGGGACTCGTAGTCCCCGGTCTCCTTGAAGTCCTCCTGCTGGAGGGCGACGATCTTCTGCTGGAGGGTGCGGATCAGCTCCAGGCCGGTACGGTCGCCGACGTGCGCCAGGCGCGGGTACTCGTGGCCGCCGAAGTTGCGCTGCGAGATCCGGCCGTCCTTGGTCCGGTCGAACAGCGCGCCCCAGGTCTCCAGCTCCCACACCCGGTCCGGGGCCTCCTGGGCGTGCAGTTCGGCCATCCGCCACTGGTTCAGGAACTTGCCGCCGCGCATGGTGTCGCGGAAGTGGACCTGCCAGGTGTCGTGCTCGTTGGCGTTGGCCATGGCCGCCGCGATGCCGCCCTCGGCCATCACGGTGTGCGCCTTGCCGAACAGCGACTTGCAGATCACCGCCGTACGGGCGCCCCGCTCGCGTGCCTCGATCGCGGCGCGCAGCCCGGCGCCGCCGGCACCGACCACGACGACGTCCCACTCCTGCCGGTCGACCACGGACATCTATCAGTCCCTCTTCGCTGGATCACTAGAAGAAGCGCGGGTCGTCGAAGACCCCGGACGCGACGAGATACACGTAGAAGTCGGCGAGTGCCACGCTCAGCAGCGAGGCCCAGGCCAGTTGCATGTGCCGTGCGTTGAGCCTGCCGACGAACTGCCAGGCCCGGTAGCGCACGGGGTGTCTGGAGAAGTGCTTGAGCTTGCCGCCGACGATGTGCCGGCAGGAGTGGCAGGAGAGGGTGTACGCCCAGATCAGCCCGATGTTGACGAGGAAGACCAGGGTGCCAAGGCCCATGTGCCCCCACCGGTAGTGCGTGTCCCGGAAGGCCAGCACGGTGTCGTAGGTCAGGATGCCGGCGACCAGCAGGGCGGCGTAGAAGAAGTACCGGTGGACGTTCTGCAGGATGAGCGGGAAGCGGGTCTCGCCGGTGTAGGTCCGGTGCGGCTCGGCCACCGCGCAGGCGGGCGGGGACGCCCAGAAGGCGCGGTAGTACGCCTTGCGGTAGTAGTAGCAGGTCAGGCGGAAGCCGAGCGGGAAGACCAGGATGATGATCGCGGGGGAGATGCCCCACCAGCCGCCGAACAGGTCGGCGTTGGGTCCGGCCCGCATGGTCCGGCAGTTCTCCGCCAGGCACGGCGAGTAGAACGGCGAGACGTACGGCGCCGCGTAGTAGTGGGCGTCGGCGAAGGCCCGCCAGGTCGAGTACACGACGAAGGCGAACAGTCCGGCCGCGGTGACGGCGGGCGCCAGCCACCAGCGGTCGGTCCGCAGGTGCGGGGCGGCGATCGCGGCACGCGTGCGGTCGCGTACGCCGCCGGCGTTCTGTCGGGGTTCCGTACCAGCAGCCAAAGGGGACTCCGGTCGGTAGGGGGTGTCAGGGGGCGCGGCGGTCGCGGGCGCCCAGGCCCTCGTCGTCCGAGTCCGTCCACAGGGTGATGTCGTAGGGCGCGTCGGAGATGGTGACGAGGTCGGGCCGGCCCGGCGCGGCCGGGGCGGCGGCGGCCTCCCGCAGGAGTGCCACGCTCTCGCGCAGGTGGTCGGCGTCCAGCCGGACCCGGCGTATCTCCAGGCCGCCGCCGCCGATCCCGTGCTCCAGGCGGCCCAGTGACCGCTGGAGGTCGTCGAGACAGCGCTGGACGGCGGTGATGTCGTCGTGCACGGACATGTCTTGCCCTCGCTTCCGCTGGTCCGGCGGGCCATGGACAGCAACGTTCATGCGCCTTGGAGTGTTGCGCCTCACGCCTGCCTGTGTGAAGGGATGTGCAGCGATTGGCCGGGGCGTACGGGTGCATCGCCCGGTGCGTTGCGCCGCACGGGTGGGCTTACCGGCCGTCGTCGCCGTGTCGCCCACTGTTGCCGGATCCTTTCCTCTTCAGTGGCCGCATAGATCTGATCAGCTCCATATACCGCCAAACGTGATCAGCTCCATAAGCCGACAAAAGCGAGCATAAGGCCCGCGGCTCCCCGGAGGTAGCAGAGATGTCCCACGACGTTCGGCAGCGCTCCGCGGGGGCGCGGGACAGCATCGACCAGCGGCGCTCCCCGGCCCCGCGGCACTTCCGGCGGAGCCTCGCCTTCCTGGCCGCCGGCACGCTCGCGGTGCCGCTGCTCGCCGGCTGCGGCTCCGACGAGAAGCCCAGCAGTCCCCTGGCCGGGCAGGACATCGCCCCGGTCGCCCGGGAACTGGTCGCCGACGGCGGCACCCTGAAGTGGGCGGTGGACGCCCTGCCGGAGACCCTGAACACCTTCCAGGCCGACGCCGACGCCGGCACCGGCCGGATCGCCCAGGCCGTGCTGCCCTCGATGTTCCGTTTCGACGCGGCCGGCCACCCCGTGGCCGATCCCGCCTATCTGGAATCGGCCAAGGTCATCGAGACCGAGCCGCGCCAGGTCGTGCTGTACAAGCTGAACCAGCAGGCCGTCTGGAGCGACGGCCGGGAGATCGGCGCCGCCGACTTCGCCGCCCAGTGGCGCGCCCTGTCCGGCAGGAACAGCGCGTTCTGGACGGCCCGCAACGCCGGCTACGACCGCATCGCGAAGATCGAGCGCGGTGACAACGACCTCCAGGTCCGGGTCACCTTCTCCCGCCCCTACGCCGACTGGCGGTCACTGTTCTCCCCGCTGTACCCGAAGGACGTCATGGGCACCCCGGACGCCTTCAACGACGGCGCCCGCCGCAAGCTGGCGGTCACCGCCGGTCCCTTCACGGTGCAGAAGGTCGACACCGCCAAGAAGGACGTGGTGCTCGCCCGCAACACGCGCTGGTGGGGCAAGCCCGCCAAGCTGGACGAGATCGTGCTGCACGCCGTACCCCGCGACAAGCGGGCCGCCGCGCTCGCCGACGGCAGCGCGGACCTGGCCGAGATCGCCTCCTCCGACGTCCAGCGCATCGGGCTCGCCAACCGGGAGAAGGGCACCGGCACCCCGCTCCAGGGCGGCGGCCGGACGTCCGCGAAGAAGCTGCGCTCCTGGGCGCTCGCGCACGGTCTCGACGCCGGCGAGGCGCACGCCGGCGAGAAGAAGCTCACCCGGACCGTCACCCGGTACCTGGAGCAGCAGCAGGCGCTGCGCGAGGTCGAGGTCCGCAAGAGCCTGGAACCCGCCTACACCCAGCTCGCCCTCAACGGCTCCACGGGCCCCCTCGCCGACGAGCGGGTCCGGCGGGCCGTCGCCCGCGCGCTGGACCGCACGGAACTGGCGCGGCTGGTGCTCACCCCGCTGGGGCTGCCCGCCGTCCCCGTCGGCAGCCACCTCGCCCTGTCGGGGCAGGACGCCTACGCCGACGACAGCGGCGCGCTCGGCGACCAGGACGCCCAGGAGGCGCAGGCGCTGCTCGCGGACGCCGGCTGGGTGCGCGGCGGCCCGCTCAAGGAGCAGAAGAAGGGCGAGAAGGCGGCCGGTCCGCAGCACCACGACAAGGACGTGTCGAACGGCGGCAAGGACGGGGAGTACGTCGTCGGGGAGGACGAGGAGGAGGACGACAAGGACCGCGACGGGCGCGGCGACGGCAAGGGCAAGCACCACGAGAGCCCCGGCGAGCACCTGGCGCAGGAGAGCGGGCACGGCGGCGCGCCGGGCGCGTACGCCCCCAAGGGCACGGCCGCCCCGGCCGCCGCGCCGGCCGGACCGCTCGCCAAGGACGGCAAGCCGCTCGCGCTGCGCTTCGTGCTGCCCTCCGGGCCCGGCTCGGACACCCTGAACTCGGTCGCCGAGCGGATCTCCGCGATGCTGGAGCAGGTCGGCATCCGCGCGACGATCACCAAGGTCTCGGACGAGAGCTACTTCAAGGACCACATCGCCGCCGGCGACTTCGACCTGGCCCTGTACTCCTGGCCCTCCTCCGCCTTCCCGGCGACCGACGCCCGGCCCGTCTACGCCAAGCCGGTCCCGGCCGCGGACGGCTCGGTGAACGTCGAACAGAACTACACCCGGGTCGGCACGGACCTGGTCGACCAGCTCTTCGACGAGGCCGCGACCACGCTGGACGAGGACGAGGCGCGGGATCTGATCAGAAAGGCCGACTCGCGCATCTGGGCCGCCGCCGGCTCGATCCCGCTCTACCAGCGCCCGCAGCTGGTGGGAGTGCGGAAGAACGTGGTCAACGCCGGTGCCTTCGGTTTCCAGACCCCGGTGTACGAGGACATGGGCTTCCTGAAGCCGGGCGTGAAGGCGTCGGGGAACCCGGGCAAGGGCAAGGGCTAGGGCGGCCCGGCGAGCTGCCACCGCGAACGCCACGTACCATGGGGTGAGGCCGTGGCGCGTCCAGCCCGGCAGGGCCCGCGCGACACGGACGTACGCGCAGGGCAGTCCACACACCGGGAGTACGCCACACCATGCCTGTGACTGCAACGCGTCACGACATCCGCAATGTCGCCATCGTCGCCCACGTCGACCACGGCAAGACCACCATCGTCGACGGCATGCTGAAGCAGGCCGGTGCGTTCGCCGCCCACCAGCTCGAGGGTGTCGACGACCGCATGATGGACTCGAACGACCTGGAGCGTGAGAAGGGCATCACGATCCTCGCCAAGAACACGGCGGTGAAGTATCACCCCAAGGACGGCGGGGACCCGATCACGATCAACATCATCGACACCCCCGGCCACGCCGACTTCGGCGGCGAGGTCGAGCGCGGTCTGTCGATGGTCGACGGTGTCGTGCTGCTGGTGGACGCCTCCGAGGGCCCGCTGCCGCAGACCCGCTTCGTGCTCCGCAAGGCCCTCCAGCAGCGCCTGCCCGTCATCCTGTGCATCAACAAGACGGACCGCCCCGACTCCCGGATCGACGAGGTCGTCAACGAGACGTACGACCTCTTCCTCGACCTGGACGCGGACGAGGAGCAGATCGAGTTCCCGATCGTCTACGCCTGCGGCCGTGACGGCATCGCCTCGCTGACCAAGCCGGACAACGGCACGGTCCCGGCGGACAGCGACAGCCTGGAGCCCTTCTTCTCCACCATCCTGGAGCACATCCCGGCCCCCACGTACGAGGAGGACGCGCCGCTCCAGGCCCACGTCACCAACCTCGACGCCGACAACTTCCTCGGCCGTATCGCGCTGCTCCGCGTCGAGCAGGGCGAGCTGCGCAAGGGCCAGACCGTCGCCTGGATCAAGCGCGACGGCTCGATCAGCAACGTGCGCATCAGCGAGCTGATGATGACCGAGGCGCTCACCCGCAAGCCCGCCGAGAAGGCCGGCCCGGGTGACATCTGCGCGGTCGCCGGTATCCCGGACATCATGATCGGCGAGACCCTCGCCGACACCGAGAACCCGGTCGCGCTGCCGCTGATCACGGTCGACGAGCCGGCGATCTCGATGACGATCGGCACGAACACCTCGCCGCTGGTCGGCCGCGGCGGCACCGGCAAGGGCGCCGACGCGAAGGCGGCCGTGAAGGACCGCAAGGTCACCGCCCGCCAGGTCAAGGACCGCCTCGACCGCGAGCTGATCGGTAACGTCTCGCTGCGCGTGCTGGACACCGAGCGCCCGGACGCCTGGGAGGTCCAGGGCCGCGGTGAGCTGGCGCTCGCCATCCTGGTCGAGCAGATGCGCCGCGAGGGATACGAGCTGACCGTCGGCAAGCCGCAGGTCGTCACCAAGGACGTCGACGGCAAGACCTACGAGCCGGTCGAGCGCATGACGATCGACGTGCCCGAGGAGCACATGGGTGCCGTCACCCAGCTCATGGGCGTCCGCAAGGGCCGCATGGACAACATGTCGAACCACGGCTCCGGCTGGGTCCGCATGGAGTTCGTCGTCCCCTCCCGGGGTCTGATCGGCTTCCGTACCGAGTTCCTGACCCAGACCCGGGGCACGGGTATCGGCCACTCCATCCACGAGGGCTTCGAGCCGTGGTTCGGCAACCTGACGACCCGTAACAACGGCTCGCTGGTCGCGGACCGCTCCGGTGCCGTCACCGCCTTCGCGATGACGAACCTCCAGGAGCGCGGCGTGCTGTTCGTGGAGCCGGGCACCGAGGTGTACGAGGGCATGATCGTCGGCGAGAACTCCCGCTCCGACGACATGGACGTCAACATCACCAAGGAGAAGAAGCTCACGAACATGCGGTCGTCCTCGGCCGACTCGTTCGAGGCGATCGTCCCGCCGCGCAAGCTCTCGCTGGAGCAGTCGCTGGAGTTCTGCCGCGACGACGAGTGCGTCGAGGTGACCCCGGAGGCCGTTCGCATCCGCAAGGTGAACCTGGACGCCCGCGAGCGCGCCCGCGCCGCGAGCCGCGCCAAGCACGGCTGATCGAGGACCCACCCGGCCCGGGTGTCCCCACGATGGGGACACCCGGGCTTTTTGCAACCCGTTTTACGGTGACCGGTGACCTACCCCGCGTGGCCGGCTGTCCGGATTGCGGAGATGTCCGACCGATAGCCATGTAACACGTCCGTTTCGCGGCCTTCTCCCGGCGAACAGTTTGTCCACTTTTTGGAAGTTGTTCGGGCCAGCTGTGACTGAATTGAGATTTAAAGACAGTGGTCGCCACCTGACTCATGGCAGATAGTTAGCCGCGTAGCGCTCGGGTCAATGGGTCTCGCGCTGTGGGGACAGCGCCGACTCACGAGCACCAGGGGGTGTCTGACCCTCCGTCAGGGGTGTCGGAGGGAAGACGGTAACCCCCCTCCTGTCGGTGAACTTGTGGAGTCATGAGGAGGAACCCCCATGCGCGGTGTCACGAACACCAGGTGGGTCGGTCCGGCACGTCCAGCGGTGTGATCCGGCTGTAGAACTACGCGCGTCCGACTGCGGTTTCGCGCGTCATCGGAGTACCCGGGCACCTCTCACACTTATATCTGTGAAACGGACGAACCGTGACAAGTCCTATCGATATCGAGGGCGGCGGGGCGTCGCTCGTCGTCGACGGCGAACCACAGCCGGAGACGAAGAGGGAGGCCGTCAAGCTCGCGGGCCGGTCCCCCGGCCAGCTGATGTGGCTGCGCTTCAAGCGCGACCGCACGGGCGTGATCTGCGCCGTCGTGGTGCTCGGCTACTTCGTCGTCGCCCTCCTCGCACCGCTGCTCGTCAAGCTGTCGGGCACCGATCCGTACACCCTGTACGGCCAGGACCCCACCTATGCCGACACACCCGTACTCGACGAATTCGGCCTGCCCCTGGGCTACTTGGGAGGCGTGTCGGGCGGCCACTGGTTCGGTGTCGAACCGCAGTACGGCCGGGACCTGTTCGCCATGCTCGTGTACGGCATGCGCACCTCCCTGTACATGGCGCTCGGCATCACCGTCCTCATCATGCTCACCGGTGTCGTGATCGGCCTGATCGGCGGGTACTTCGGCGGCCGTACGGACTACTGGATCGGTCGCGGCACCGACTTCTTCCTCTCCTTCCCGCAACAGCTGTTCTTCATCGCCTTCATGCCCGTCGTGACGTCGTTCTTCGTGGATCCCCGCGAGGAGACACCGACCTACTTCCGGGCCCTCGCCATGCTGATCGTGCTGTGGCTGCTGGGCTGGATGGGTATGGCCCGGCTGGTGCGGTCGACCGTACTCTCCCTGCGGGAAAGGGAGTTCGTGGAGGCGGCCAAGGTCTCGGGCGCCTCGCCGTGGCGGATCGTGCGCAAGGAGATCCTGCCCAACGTCGTCACCCCGATCCTGGTGCAGTTCACGTACCAGCTGCCCAGCACCATCCTCAGCATCGCCTTCCTGTCCTTCGCGGGTGTCGGGTTCGTCGAGCCGACGCCCGACTGGGGGCGCCTCTTCGCCGTCGGTGCCCGGTACGCCGAACAGGACCCGGCGTTCATGTTCTTCCCCGGGACGGCGCTGGTGATCTTCGTCCTGTGCTTCAACCTCCTCGGGGACTCCGTACGGGACGCGTTCGACCCCAAGTCCGGTCGTTAGACCGTCCGTTGGGTGGGGGTGGCTGCCGCCCCCGCCGGCCAGCGCGGCCGGCGCCCGGCAGATCTCACGGATAACAAACGACAGGTAGGTGGATTCGCCCCATGATGTCTCATCGCGCCCGCGGAGCGCGTGCCGTTGTGATCGCCATCGCGGCCGGCTCCCTCGCTCTCACCGGCTGCTCGAAGAACGAGGGCGGCAAGTCGGGCAAGGACTCCAAGAAGGACCAGAAGGAGGCGGCGGTCCAGTCCAAGGCGGTCACCTACGTCGACGCCGCCGGATCGACCGGACCCGCCAAGGAGGTGCCCGGCGCCAAACCCGGCGGCACGATCACCGTCTACCAGGAGGCGGGACTGTCCCACCTGGACCCCGGCCAGATCTACGTCTCCGACGCGGGGCAGGTCGCCAACCTGCTCTTCCGCCGGCTGACCCAGTTCCAGGAGGACGACAAGGGCGACGTGTCGGTCGCCGGTGACCTCGCCACCGACTCCGGCAAGTCCTCCGACGGCGGCAGGACCTGGACCTTCACGCTGAAGGACGGCATCAAGGACGAGAACGGCAACCCCATCTCCTCGTCCGACGTCCGGCACAGCATCGAGCGCCTGTACGCGAAGTTCATCTTCGACGGCCCGACCTATCTGCAGACCTGGCTGAGCGGCGCCGACTACCGCAAGGCCCTGCCCGGCGGCGGCTTCGACGGCAAGCACCTGCCGGCCTCGGTGCTGGACACCCCCGACGCCAAGACGGTGGTCTTCCACTTCGACCAGCCGCGCCCGGACCTGCCGCAGACGCTCGCCATGGCCGGCTACGCCGTCGTCCCGGCGAAGGGCGACACCAAGGAGAAGTACGAGAAGAAGCCGGTCGCCACCGGCCCGTACAAGATCGCCGAGAACAAGGCCGGCAAGACCCTGAAGCTGGTGCGGAACACCAACTGGGACCCGAAGACGGACTCCGTGCGGCACCAGTACGCCGACGGTTTCACGATCCAGTTCGGAGTCACCGAGTCCACCCAGACCAAGCGGCTGATCGCGGACCAGGGCGACAACAAGAACGCCATCCAGCTCACCAACGGTGTCGAGGCCACCCAGATCCAGGACGTCATCAGGAACCCGGAGGCCAGCAAGCGCACGGTCAAGGGCTACCAGCCCTACGTCATGCAGCTGACCTTCAACCTCGACCGGGTCAAGGACATCAAGGTCCGCCAGGCCGTCACCTACGCGGTCAACTCCAAGTCCCTCATCGCCGGCGAGGGCGGTGCCTACGGCGGCGACGTCGCGCCGAACTACTTCGCGCCGACGCTGCCCGGCTACGAGCCCGGCTACGACCCCTACGGCCGCCTGAAGACCCCGCAGGGCAACATCGCCAAGGCCAAGGAGATCCTGAAGAGCGTCCCGGCGGCCGAGAAGAAGCTCGTCTTCGCCTACGCCAACAGCGAGGCCGGCCAGAAGCGCAAGGTCGCCATCGAGGACGCGCTCACCAAGGTCGGGTTCGACATCGTCGCCAAGGAGGTCGACGCGGCGAGCTACTACGAGCAGATCGGCAAGCTCAAGAACCCGTACGACATGTACATCTCCGGCTGGGGCCAGGACTGGCCGTCCCCGGGCACGGTCGTCACGCCGATCTACGACGGCACGCAGGTCTTCGACGGCTCCTCGAACTACTCGCACGTGAAGGACCCGAAGGTCGACGCCCTCATCAAGCAGGCGCTGACCCAGCAGCCGGCCGACGCCGCGAAGACCTGGAAGGAAGCCCAGCACTACCTGCTGGAGAAGGTCGTCCCGGGGGCCCCGCTGTGGTACACGAAGCAGTTCCAGATCTCCGGCTCCAACGTGGGCGGTGCCCGCTACGGCTCGGTGTCCAGTCTCATCGACATCACGAGGCTGTACCTGAAGTCGTGACCCGCGGCCGATGACGGGGGGCGCGCTCCGGACCGAGCGCGCCCCGCGTCCGAGCGCGACCCCACCCAC
This sequence comes from Streptomyces sp. SID486, assembly GCF_009865385.1. GTDB lineage: Bacteria > Actinomycetota > Actinomycetes > Streptomycetales > Streptomycetaceae > Streptomyces. The sequence continues at coordinate 13,261 of NZ_WWJT01000145.1, forward strand.
AGCCTCCGAGAGAGCAGCCAGCCCGCCATGCTTCAGTTCATACTCCGGCGCACGGTCGGCGCCTTCGTCACGCTCTTCCTCATCGGGGCGGCGACGTTCTTCCTCTTCGTGGCCGCACCCTCCGACTACGCCTCCCTGGCCTGCGGCAAGGACTGTTCGCCCCAGCGGCTGGCGGACATCCGGGACGCCCTGGGCCTCGACCTGCCTCTGGCACAGCAGTTCTGGGACTTCATGTCCGGCATCGTGACGGGCCGTGACTTCCCGACCGGGCACTGCTCGGCGCCCTGCCTGGGCGTGTCGTTCTACTCGGGGGACATGGTCTGGAGCACCATCATGGACCGGTTCCCGCTGACCCTCACCCTGACCGCCGGCGGTGCCGTCGTCTTCCTCCTCGTCGGGGTCGGCGCGGGCATGATCGCCGCCTACCGGCGCGGGACGCTCGTGGACAAGGTCGCCACCGGCACGTCCATGGTGCTCAGTTCGTTCCAGATCTACTTCCTCGGCCCGATCGTGCTGACGGTCCTCGTCTACAGCACCGGCTGGATGGAGGACCCGCACTACGTGCCGGTCACCGACGACCCGCTCGGCTGGTTCGTCGGGATGTCGATCCCGGTCTGCGTGATGGCCACGATCTTCACCGCGCAGTACACCCGTATGGCGCGCTCGTCGATGATCGAGCAGCTCGCCGAGGACCACGTGCGCACCGCGCGGGCCAAGGGCATGTCCCGCAAGTACGTCTTCCTGCGCTACGCCTGGCGCGGCTCGCTCATCCCGATCGTCACCGTGCTCGGCATCGACGTCAGCTCCATGCTGGGCGGCGCCGTCGTCACCGAACTGACCTTCTCCCTCCAGGGGATCGGCCGGCTCGCCGTGGACGGCGCGGTCAACAAGGACCTGCCGCTGACGATGGGGGTCATGCTGTTCGGCGCCTTCTTCATCCTGCTCATCAACATCCTGACCGACATCACCTACGCGTGGATCGACCCCCGCATCCGGCTCTCCTAGGAAGAACCAACCACTGTGACCACACTGACCAAGGCCGCGGGCGCACCGGCCCCGACCGGGCCGGACGGTTTCCTCTCGGTGCGTGATCTCCAGGTGACGTTCTCCACCGAGGACGGCCCGGTCAAGGCCGTCGACGGACTCTCCTTCGACCTGGACCGCGGGAAGACCCTCGGCATCGTGGGGGAGTCGGGTTCGGGCAAGTCGGTCACCAACCTGACGATCCTCGGACTGCACGACCCGCTGTTCACCTCGGTGGACGGGGAGATCGTCCTCGACGGCAAGGAACTCATCACCGCCACCGAGAAGGAGATGGAGCGGCTGCGCGGCAACCGGATGGCGATGATCTTCCAGGATCCGCTGACCGCGCTGTCGCCCTTCTACACCATCGGCCGGCAGATCGCCGAGCCGTTCATGAAGCACACCGGCGCCTCGAAGAAGGCCGGTTGGCAGCGCGCCGTGGACATGCTCGCCAAGGTGGGCATCCCCAACCCCGCGGACCGCGCCCGGGACTACCCGCACCAGTTCTCCGGCGGCATGCGCCAGCGCGCCATGATCGCCATGGCGCTGGTCTGCGACCCCGACCTGCTGATCGCCGACGAGCCGACCACGGCCCTCGACGTGACCGTGCAGGCTCAGATCCTCGACCTGCTCAAGGACCTCCAGCGGGAGTTCGGCACGGGGATCGTGTTCATCACCCACGACCTCGGGGTGATCGCCGACATGGCCGACGACATCATGGTCATGTACGCCGGGCGCGCGGTGGAGCGCGGCACCGTCGACGAGGTCCTCAGATCGCCCCAGCACCCGTACACCTGGGGCCTGCTGAACTCGATGCCCCGGCTGGACTCCGACCTCGGCACCCCGCTGTCGCCCATTCCCGGTACGCCGCCGAGCCTGCTCACCCCGCCGGCCGGCTGCCGTTTCCACCCCCGGTGCACCTTCCGGGACCGGGTCGGCGGCGACCGCTGCGCCACCGAGCGCCCCGCGCTGGCGCCGGGCCGCTCCTCGGCGTGCCACCTCGGCGCGGAACAGAAACGAACCATCTTCGTGGAAGAGATCAGGCCCCGGCTGGGCTAGGAGGACAACCGTCATGACAGAGGACCTGGTCCTCCCCGCCGCCCAGGAGGCCGGTGCGGACACGGCGCGCGAGCCGCTGCTGACCGTCTCGGGGCTGGTCAAGCACTTCCCCGTCAAGGGCGGCTTCCCCGTCCGCCGTACCGTCGGCGCCGTCCAGGCCGTCGACGGCGTGGACCTGACCGTGCACGAGGGCGAGAGCTTCGGCCTGGTCGGTGAGTCCGGCTGCGGCAAGTCGACCACCGGCCGGCTCATCACCCGCCTGCTGGAGCCCACCCACGGCACCATCACCTACCGCGGCCGGGACATCGGCCACGCGACGCGCAAGCAGCTGGCGCCGATCCGCTCCGAGATCCAGATGATCTTCCAGGACCCGTACTCGTCGCTGAACCCGCGGCAGACGGTCGGCAAGATCATCTCCGGGCCGATGGAGATCAACGGCATCAACCCGCCCGGCGGCCGGGAGAGCCGCGTCCGGGAACTGCTGGAGATCGTCGGCCTCAACCCCGAGCACTACAACCGGTTCCCGCACGAGTTCTCCGGCGGCCAGCGCCAGCGCATCGGCGTCGCCCGGGCGCTCGCCCTGGAACCGAAGCTGATCGTGGCGGACGAACCGGTCTCCGCCCTGGACGTCTCCATCCAGGCCCAGGTCGTCAACCTGCTCCAGAAGGTGCAGCGGGAACTCGGCATCGCGTTCGTCTTCATCGCCCACGACCTCGCGATCGTCCGGCACTTCTCGCAGCGCGTCGCGGTCATGTACCTCGGCAAGATC
>NZ_WWJT01000146.1 GCF_009865385.1 Streptomyces sp. SID486
GGGCGGGGCCGGAGCCCGCGGCCGACCCGGCCGCCGCACTGCGCCGCATGTACGTCGACACCAGCCCGTTCAGCGCGGCACACCTGAGCCTGAACGCCGAAGTCCTCGGGCCCGAACGGATGCTGTTCGGCACCGACTCGCCGCCGATGGCCGCGCCGCTGGAGGACTTCGTCCACATGATCGAGAAGCTGCCGCTCGACAAGGCGTCCCAGCAGCTCATCCTCGGCGGCAACGCCCAGGCACTCTTCGACCTCAGGAGTCGTCCGTGACCACCACGCAGGAGGCCGTCAGCGCGGCCGAGCGGTGCACCCCCGGGTTCCGGCGTGATCCGCACCCCGTCTACGCCCAGCTCCGCACGGCGGCGCCGGTCTGTCCCATGACCCCGCCGCACGGCAACGAGACGTATCTGATCACGCGGTACGAGGACGCGCGGGCCGCCCTGGCGGACCCGCGGCTGAGCAAGGACATGTACGGGGCCATGGACGCCTACCGGAGGATCTTCGGTGACTCGTCCGTCGCGCTGGACGACAACATGCTCAACTCCGATGCCCCCAAGCACACCCGGCTGCGCAGGCTGGTCAACTCCGCCTTCACCCCCCGGCGTGTGCAGGCGCTGCGGCCGCGGATCGAGGAGATCGTCCGGGAGCTGCTCGACGAGTGCCCGGCGCGGGAGCCCTTCGACCTGCTGCCGGCGTTCGCGTTCCCGCTGCCGATCATCGTGATCTGCGACCTGCTCGGCGTGCCGGCGCAGGACCGGTCGCGGATGCAGCACCTGTCCACCACCGTGGCGCAGACCGGTTTCGGGGCGGAGTTCAAGCGGGCCCAGCAGCAGGCGGAGGAGGACCTGCACGCGTACTTCACGCAGCTCATCACCGCCAAGCGGCAGGACCCGGGTGACGACCTGCTCAGCGCGCTCACCGAGGTCCGGGACAACGCCGGCGGGCTCACCGAGAACGAGCTGGTGTCCACGGCGTTCCTGCTGATGTTCGCGGGTCACAAGACGACCGCGTACCTCATCGGAAACGCCGTGCACCACCTGCTGTCGCATCCCGCGCAGTTGCGCGCCCTGCGGGAGGACCCGGAGCTGATCCGCGCGGCGGTCGAGGAACTGGTGCGCTACGACGGCTCCGTGGAGAGTGCGACGTTCCGCTACGCGACCGAGGACGTGGAGTACAGCGGGACCCGGATCCCCAAGGGCGCCCTGGTCCAGATCGCGCTCACCTCGGCCAACCGCGATCCGCTGAAGTTCGAGGCGCCGGACGAGCTGGACGTGACGCGGCCGGGGAACGCGCAGGACGCGCATCTCGGGTTCGGGCACGGCAGCCACTACTGCCTGGGCGCCCCGCTGGCCCGGCTGGAGACGCAGCTGGCCCTCACCCTCCTGTTCGAGCGGTTCCCCCGGATGGCGCTGGCCGATCCCGCCGGCGGACCGCGCTGGCTGGAGGTCCCGTTCCCCGCCTTCCGGGGGCTGGCGGAGCTGCCGGTCGTCCTCGACCCCGTCGGCTGACGGCGCGCCGGTCAGGGACTCGGGGCGTCCGGCACTGCCGGACGCCCCTCGGCCGGCACCCCGACGGGCTCGGTCGTGAGCGTGCGGGCGCGGACGACGAGGAGAGCCACGTCGTCGTGGCCGGCCGGATGCCGTAGCTGCCGCAGGAGCCGGTCGCAGGTCTCCTCCGCGGTGCGGTCCGGCGGGGCCAGGAGGGTGAGCAGGTCGTCCAGGCGCTCGTCGATGGGGTCGTGACGGGTCTCGACGAGTCCGTCGGTGTACAGGACCAGCCGGTCGCCGGGCACCAGGTCGAGCGTGGTGGTCTCGAACGGGCCTCCGACGCCGAGCGGAGTCCCCGTGGGCAGGTCGAGGAGCCGCGGCCGCTGCCCGTCCCGCAGCAGGACCGGGGGCAGATGGCCGGCGGACGCCACGTGCAGCTGGGCGCGGTGGGGGTCGTAGACCGCGTACACGCAGGTGGCGATGTACGGGTCCAGGTCGTTGGTGATCTTGTCGAGGTGGGTCAGGATCCGGGCCGGACCGAGATCGAGGTCGGCGAGGGTGGAGGTCGCGGTGCGCAGGCGGCCCATGGTGGTGGCGGCCGGGATGCCGCTGCCCATGACGTCGCCCACCACGAGGGCCGTGCGGTCACCGCTGAGGGGGATCACGTCGTACCAGTCCCCGCCGACCTCGTGGAAGACCTGGGCGGGCCGGTAGCGGGCGGCTACCTCCAGGCCGGGCCGCCGGGGCGGGAGCTGTGGGAGCAGGCTGCGCTGCAGGGTCTCGGCGGCGTCGCGGATGTGCTGGTGCAGAACGGCGTTGTCGATGCTCAGCGCGGCGGACGAGGCCAGCTCGCAGGCGAGGGTGAGGTCGTCCTCGTCGAACGGCAGGGGGTTGCGGGCACGGGCCAGGCCCATGACGCCGATGACCTGTCCGCGGGCGATGAGCGGAACGGCCATGTCGGTGTGGACCCCGGCCCGGGCGAGCAGGTCGGCGGCCTCGGCGTCGGCGGCGACCTTGGCCAGCTCCCCCCTCTCGAGGTGGGTGATCAGCTGGGGGCGCAGGGTGCGGATGCAGTGGGACGCCGGGTGGTCGGCGTGGTAGGTGGTGAGGCGGCCCGGCGGCACCATCGCCGCGGCGGCGTCGCTCGGGTACGCGGTCTTCACCGCCAGGGCGCGGAACAGCGCCGGGCCCTCGTCCAGGTCCGTACGGCCGGTCTGCAGGACCGAGTCCAGGAGGTCCACGGCGACCATGTCGGCCAGGCCGGGCACGAGGACGTCGGCCAGTTCCCGCGCGGTCCGCTCCACCTCCAGGGTGGTGCCGATCCGGGCCGACCCGTTGGCCATGAGGCGCAGGCGCTGCTGGGCCTGGTCGGCCTCCTTGGCCGCCCGGTACCGGTCGGTGACGTCGACCACCACGGTGGCGATGCCCAGGACGTTGCCGTGGTGGTCCTCCAGCCGGTACGCCGACAGCGCCCAGGCGTGGTCGTTGTCCGGGTCGGCGGCGGTACGGCCCACCACCTGCCGCTCCACCACGGGGACACCGGACGCCAGGGCCTGCCGGATCACGGTCTCCGCGCCCTCGAAGGCCGCGCCGGGCAGGATGTCACGGAAGCCCCGGCCGACGTGGTCGGCCTCGGAGACGCCGTGCATGGCCGCCAGAGCCGGGTTGATGGCCAGGTAGCGCAGCTCGGTGTCCAGGACGGCCAGCCCGATCGGCGCCTGGGCGACCAGCCGGTTGGACAGGGCCAGCTTGCGTTCCATGTGGCGCAGTGTGTTCCGGTCGGTGGCCAGGCCCAGGGCGTAGTGGTCGCCGAGGTGGTCCGTCAGCCGCATGTTGCGGAACTCGACCATCCGGGTGCTGCCGTCCTTGTGCCGGACCGGGAAGGCCCCGGCCCAGCTGCGGCCGGTCTCCATCACCTCGGCGAACAGCGTGATCGCCGCGTCCTGGTGTTCCGGGTGGAGCAGCAGGAGCGCCGCGTACTGTCCGACCGCCTCGGCGCGCGTGTAGCCGAACAGTTCCTCGGCCTGCGGACTCCACATGTCGATCCGGCCGTCGGCCTCCAGGAGCACCGCGGCAACGCCCAGCAGATCCATCAGCCCGCTCGGGTCCGTCGCGGCGCCCGCCAGATGATCCGCCTGCTTCGGGCGCTGCTCGGCTCGCCTCATCGCACGCGCTCCTTCCTGCGCCGACTCCACCGGAGTACCCGTCTCGCCCCGCGGGTCGGGCGCGGCGGTCTCCCCGCAGATCAGCAGCCCTTCCCACGATGGGGCACGGAGCGGGGAACGGCCAAGGCGGCGGGCCGGACGGACAGCCGCGACCGGGGCCGGCCCCCGCCGCGCGGGCGGCACACACCCGCCCTAC
>NZ_WWJT01000147.1 GCF_009865385.1 Streptomyces sp. SID486
GGCCACCACGCTTACGACTGCCGGCCCACGCCGCCGCTCGATCGCGGCGCCCGCTCGGGGCGCGCTGCACGGCCGCGGCGCCGGCTCGGGGCGGCCTGCATAGCCCCGGCGTCGGCTCGGCGGGGGCCACGGTCCCGGCGTCGGCTCGGCGGGGGCTACGGTCCCGGCGCCGGCTCGGCGGGGGCTGCGGTTCCGGCGCCGGCTCGGCGCGGGCTTTTACGGCGCCCGGTCCAGCAGGACGACCGCCACGTCGTCGGTCAGCTCACCGCCGTTGAGATCGCGGACCTCGCTCACCGCGGCCCGCAGCAGTTCCTCCCCGCCCAGGCCCTCGGACAGCTGCCGGCGGATCATCGCCAGCATGCCGTCCTGGCCGAGCCGCTCCCCGTCCGAGCCGACCCGGCCCTCGATCAGGCCGTCGGTGTAGAGCATCAGGCTCCACTCGGGGCCCAGCTCCACCTGCATCCGCGGCCAGCGCGCGCCGGGCAGCAGGCCCAGCGCGGGGCCGTTGTTGTCGTACGGGAGCAGCCGCGCCGGCCGGCCCGGGCGGGCTATCAGCGGGGCCGGATGGCCGGCCAGGCACAGGCCCGCGCGGCGGCCGTCGGGAGCGATGTCCACCGTGCACAGCGTCGCGAAGATCTCCTCGTCGGAGCGCTCGTGCTCCAGCACCTGCTGGAGGGTGTTCAGCAGCTCGTCCCCGCACAGCCCGGCCAGGGTCAGCGCCCGCCAGGCGATGCGCAGCTCCACGCCGAGCGCGGCCTCGTCCGGGCCGTGGCCGCAGACGTCACCGATCATGGCGTGCACGGTGCCGTCCGGGGTGCGCACGGCGTCGTAGAAGTCGCCGCCGAGCAGCGCCCGGGAGCGGCCGGGGCGGTAGCGGGCCGCGAACCGCAGCGTGGAGCCGTCCAGCAGCGGGGTGGGCAGCAGACCGCGCTCCAGGCGGCGGTTCTCCTGCGCCCGGAGTCTGCCTTCGGCGAGCCGTCGCTCGGCCGTGTCGGAACGCTTACGCTCCACCGCGTAGCGGATGGCGCGGCTCAGCAGCCGGCCGTCCAGCTCGTCCCGGAACAGGTAGTCCTGGGCGCCCACGCGGACGGCCTCGGCGCCGCGCTCGGCGTCGCCGGAGGCGGTCAGCGCCAGCACGGCGTGCCGGGGCGCGAGCCGGAGGACGTGCCGGAGCACGGCCAGCTCGTCGTCGCTGTCACTGCCGCCGGGCGCCGGGAGCGCCAGGTCCAGCAGGATGCAGTGGACGTCGTCGGTGAGCAGCCGCTCGGCCTCGGTGAGGTTGCGGGCGGTGCGCACGCGGATCGGCTTGCCGGCCGGGTCCAGCAGTTCGGGCAGGATCGGCGAGCCTGCCGGATCGTCCTCGATCAGCAGCAGCGTGAGAGTGGCGCCGGTGCCGTTCACGGCCGCGGCGTCGCGGTGGGCCTCTTCCTTGAGGGGGCCGCCGATGGTGGGGGCGGCCTGCGCCTGACCACTCTCCACGGCCGGGATCGCTCTCTGCCGCGGTACGGGTACGGGCATCGTCTGGGTTCCTTCCCTCCCCCCGAGGGCACGGCGGCGTCGAGGGGTCTCGACCCACCGACCGGGACCATAGCGGCTGCGACCGCCCTGATGGAATGGTGTGAGCCGCGTCGCTCCGCCGTGCGCCGCTGTCATATGCCGCGTTCCGTACCGCAGTTGGACACCCCGGCGGCCCGCGGGGAATGACGAAGCTCACTCCCGGGGGGAGTTTGGGCCGAGGGGGCCGTGCGGTGGGTCACATGACGCGCGTCACCGGGCACATGGGCGGACCGGCCGCCGCGCCGTCCGTGGGCCCGGCACGGCTCACGCGTCCGGCCGTACGACCCCCAGGATCGGCATCGAGCCGGCGCCCGCGACGGTCACCGTGCGCCCGGGGCGCGGGGCGTGGATGATCGCGCCGCCGCCGATGTACATCGCGACATGGCTGGCGTCGTCGAAGTAGATGATGAGGTCACCGGGGCGCATGTCCTCGACGGCGACGTGCTTGAGCTGCCGCCACTGCTCCTGCGAGGTGCGCGGGACGGCGTGCCCGGCGGACGCCCAGGCCTGGGAGGTCAGGCCCGAGCAGTCGAAGGAGTCCGGCCCCTCGGCGCCCCACACGTACGGCTTGCCGAGCTGCTCGGTGGCGTACTTCACGGCCTTCTTGTCCTGCTCGGACGCCTTGCCGCCGACGTCCTTGAGGACGCCGGTGTCCAGCCAGGCGGTCTGCGCCTTGTCTGCGGCCTCCCGCTCCAGCTGGGCGAGGCGCTCCTTCTCCTTCTTCTCCAGCCGGGATTCGAGCTTCTCGGCCGCGTCGATCTGCTTCTCGATCTTCTTCTTGGCCGCGGCCTTGGCCTCGCGGTTGGCGTCCAGCTGCCTCCACCTGGCGGAGGCGTCGGCGGCGTACTGGCGCAACTGCGCCTGGGTGCGCGTCATTTCGGCCATCAGCTTGGTCGCCGCCTGCTGGCCCTGGAGCACCCGCCCGGCGCTGTCCAGGAACTGCCCCGGGTCGTCGCTGAGCAGGAACTGGGCGGTGGAGGACAGGCCGCCGGTGCGGTACTGGTCCCGGGCCGCCGCGCCCGCCTGGTTCCGGAGTCCGGCCAGGCGCTGCCGGCCCTGGTCGATCTTCTGCGCCAGTGCCACGATCTCCGCGGACTGCTTCTCGGTCTTCTCCTCGGCCGCGTTGTAGGCGTCGGTGGCCACGGCGGCGTCGTGGTAGAGCTCGTCGAGCTTCTCGCGTATCGCCTGGAGGTCCTTTCCGGGGCGGGGCGCCGGTGAGCCCCCGGACGGCGGTGCGGGCGTGGGAGCGGGGGCCGCGAACGCCGCGCCCGGTGCCGCGAGGACGGTCACCGCGCACACCACGGTCAGGGCGGCCGTGAGGAGACCGCGCTTGCCCGAACCCATACCTCTTCCCCCAAACTGATTTACCGTCAGTAACTTACGGTCGTCCGAGGGATCGTGCCACGGTCGCGCGCAAAGCGACAGAGGCCGTCGAAACCGGAATCACCCCACCGGCCACGGGACATGACGATCTCCCCCCCCGGTGTGACGAACGAAGCACGCGAGGCGTTCCCCGGCCCGCCGACGGGGCCGCGGTGCCGCCGCGTCCGCGGGGCGGCACCGCGCGCGCCCGCCGGGCGGTCAGCGCACCGGCGCCAACGCCGCCCAGGCCACGGTCACTTCGCCCTGCCGCCAGCGGGCCGCGGAGTCCGTCACCGGCCAGTCGGCCGCCAGGTCCCGTACCGCGCGGATCCAGCGCTGGCGGGCGCCGTAGGAGGCGTAGGGCGCGGCGGCGGCCCAGGCGCGGTCGAAGTCGCGGAGGAAGGCGTGCACCGGCTCGCCCGGGACGTTGCGGTGGATCAGCGCCTTCGGCAGCCGCTCGGCGAGGTCGGAGGGGCGGTCCAGGGAGCCCAGCCGGGTGGCGAAGGTGACCGTGCGGGGGCCTTCGGGACCGAGCGCCACCCACACGTGCCGGCGGCCGATCTCGTCGCAGGTGCCCTCCACGAGCAGCCCGCCGCGCGAGCCGTCGCCCGCCGGGGCGAGCCGCGCGCACAGCCGCTCCCATACGGCGGCGACCTGGGCCTCGTCGTACTGCCGCAGGACGTTGGCGGCCCTGACGAGCAGGGGGCGCCCGGGCACCGGGATCTCGAAACCGCCGTGCCGGAAGGTGAGCCCCTCCCGCTCGTACGGCCGTGCCGCGGCCACGCGTTCCGGCTCGATCTCGATGCCGACCACCCGCACGCGCGGGGCGGCGGTGCGCAGCCGGCCCAGCAGCTCCACGGCGGTCCAGGGCGCGGCGCCGTAGCCGAGGTCGACGGCCAGCGGGTCGGCGGCGCGCCGTAGCTCGGCGCCGTGCACGGCCGCGATCCAGCGGTCCATCCGGCGCAGCCGGTTGGGGTTGGTGGTCCCGCGCGTCACCGTTCCCACGACGGCGGTCCCCCTGGCCGGGCGGAGCCGGGGGTGGGGGGTCGCTGCGCGGGCTGTCATGGATACGAGGGTAAGCGGGGCGGACGGCGAGGGGGCACGGGCCGGAACGGCGCGACCCGCCCCGGCGGGCTCCGGCGGGCTCCGGTGGGTCTCGGCGGGCTGGGCGGGCTCCGGCGGGAGGGGGCGGGCCTCGGCGGGAGGGGGTGGCGGCGCCGACGGGCAGTCGAACGGTTGACCGACGGAAGGTAATGATTCGGCAAAGCCGCTTGATCCGGAAATGGCCGGGCACCCGGTCGCTGTTGACCTCCCCTGGAGGGCGAGGTGGGCCCTTCCCGGCATGCCCGCAGCAAGGAGGACCGCCACGTGAGCCAGTACGCCAGCAGGCTCGGGCGCCGCTCCCCGTCGGCCGCCCAGCGGCTCCGGCTGTACCGCAGGCCCCGGCGGGTCGCCATGCTCTCCGTGCACACCTCGCCCCTGCACCAGCCCGGCACGGGCGACGCGGGCGGCATGAACGTCTACATCGTGGAGCTGGCCCAGCGGCTGGCCGCGATCAACATCGAGGTCGAGATCTTCACCCGGGCCACGGCCGGCGGCCTGCCCCCGGTCGTCGAACTGGCCCCCGGCGTCCTCGTCCGGCACGTCGACGCCGGCCCCTACGAGGGCCTCGCCAAGGAGGAACTGCCGGCCCAGCTGTGTGCCTTCACCCACGGTGTGATGCAGGCGTGGGCCGGCCACCGCCCCGGCTACTACGACCTCGTCCACTCCCACTACTGGCTCTCCGGCCACGTCGGCTGGCTAGCCGCCCAGCGCTGGGGCGTCCCCCTGGTGCACGCCATGCACACCATGGCCAAGGTCAAGAACGCCAACCTCGCCGCCGGCGACAGTCCCGAGCCGGCCGCCCGGGTCATCGGTGAGACCCAGATCGTGGCCGCCTCCGACCGGCTCGTCGCCAACACCGCCGAGGAGGCCGACGAGCTGGTCCGGCACTACGCGGCCGACCCCGCCAAGGTGGCCGTCGTCCACCCCGGCGTGAACCTGGAGCGCTTCCGTCCCCACCCCGGAGCCGGACCGCGGACCCCGGCCGACTCCCGCGCCGCCGCCCGCGCCCGCCTCGGGCTCCCGCAGGAGGCGCTCATCCCGCTCTTCGCGGGCCGCATACAGCCCCTGAAGGCGCCGGACATCCTGCTGCGCGCCGTGGCCGTCCTGCTGGAGGAGCGCCCCGAGCTGCGCTCCCGCATCCACGTCCCGGTGGTCGGCGGCCCCAGCGGCAGCGGGCTCGCCAAACCGGAGGGCCTGCAGAAGCTCGCGGCCCGGCTGGGCGTCGCGGACGTCGTACGGTTCCGTCCGCCGGTCGGCCAGGAGCAGCTGGCCGACTGGTTCCGGGCCGCGTCGGTCCTCGTCATGCCGTCCTACAGCGAGTCCTTCGGCCTGGTCGCCATAGAGGCGCAGGCGGCCGGGACCCCGGTGCTCGCCGCCTCGGTCGGCGGTCTGCCGGTGGCGGTGCGCGACGGCGAGACCGGCTTCCTCGTCCAGGGCCACGATCCGGCCGACTACGCGCGCGTGCTGGCCCGTTTCGCCGACGACCCGGACCTGTCGGCCCGCATGGGACGGGCCGCCGCCCGGCACGCCCAGTCCTTCGGCTGGGACACGGCCGCCGCCGCCACCGCCGACGTCTACACGGCCGCGACCCAGTCCCACCGTCGTCGCGTACGCTCCCACCATGGGTGATGTCGAGAAGGCCGGACAGGTCCTGGAGGACGCCCTCAAGGACGCCGAACTGGAGTGGGAGAGTCCCGGACCCGGAAGCTACGTGGTGACGCTCCCCGGCACCCGGAAGCTGTCCACCACGGTGTCCTTCCTCGTCGGACGGCACTCGTTGTCGCTGAACGCCTTCGTCATCCGCCACCCCGACGAGAACGAGGCGGGCGTCCACCGCTGGCTGCTGGAGCGCAACCTCAAGCTGTACGGCGTGAGTTACGCCGTCGACCGTCTCGGCGACGTCTACGTCACCGCCCGCCTGCCCCTCGCCTCCGTCACCCCGGACGAAGTCGACCGCATCCTCGGGCAGGTCCTGGAGGCGGCCGACGGCGCCTTCAACACCCTGCTGGAGCTGGGCTTCGCCTCCTCGATCCGCCGGGAGTACGAGTGGCGGGTGTCCCGGGGCGAGTCGACGCGGAACCTGGACGCGTTCGCGCATCTGACCCGGCGTCCGGCCGACTGACCCCGGGCGGGACGCTCAGGAGGGGTCCGGGGCGGGCGTCGCGCCGGCGCCGCTCCGGTCGAGCTGGTCGGCGAAGGCCCGCAGGGCGTCGGCCAGTTCCTTCTTGGTCGGCAGCTGATCGACCTTCTTGTCGAGTTCGGTGATGCGCCGGTCGAGTTCGGCCAGCTCGTCGGAGGAGGTGGGCGTCGGGCTCGGCTCGGCACCGCCGGTGCCGCCGTCGCCGCCGCCGTCGCTCGCGCCGACGCTGCCGCCTCCGCCGATGGTGGTGGTGTCACCGCCGGTCGTGCCGGTGCCGCCGTCGCTCGCGCCGACGGTGCCGCCCGTGTCGTCACCGGTGCCGCCGCCGTCGCTGACGCCGGCGGTGCCACCTCCGCCGATGGTGGTGGTGTCACCGCCGGTCACGCCCGTGGAGTCCCCGTCCGGCGGGACGGAGCTCGTGACGCCGTGCCGGGAGCCGGAGGCGTCGCCCGAGGTCGCCGCGAGGGCCACGCCGACGCTCAGACCGACGAGGGCCACGGCGCCCACGACGGCGGTGGTGACCCGGCGCAGCGGCAGCGGGCGGTTCTTGATGGATGGATCGCGAGGAGTCTGTTCTTCCTGTGCTTTCTGTGTGTCATCCATGGAGGTGAAGCTAGCCCGCCGTGATCACCGGACGCGAGACTTCCGCGCGACTCTTCCCCGCCGAGGGTCGGTGGTGGCATGCTCACCGCCAACGCATTCCTGAACCACATTCATATCCGTGAATCCAAGGGGCGGGTGGACATGAGCGACGCGCACCTCACCAGACGGACCTTGCTCGCGACCGCGACCGCGGTGGCCCTGGGCGCCGTGACCGGCACCGCCCGGGCGGCCCAGCCGCCCTCACCTCCCCGGGCACCCGCCCTCTGGGGCGAGTTCACCCGCACCCCGTTCAACCACCCCCAGATCCCGTACATCGGCCGTGCGGGCTGCCGGGGCGGAGCCGCCCGCTTCCGCCGCCCCCGGACCGTCGCCGACGTCACCGCGTACGGCGCCGTACCCGACGGGACCACGGACTGCGCCCCCGCGATCAACCGTGCCATCGCCGCCGCCGGAAGGGCCGGCGGTGGCACGGTCACCATCCCGCCCGGCACGTACCGCATCGACGACGTCATCCGCATCGGCGACTCGAACGTCGTCCTGCGCGGTGCCGGCAGCGGCCGTACGACGCTGTACGCGACGAAGAGCCTCACCGAGCTGATCGGCGTCTACGGCTCCCGCTACGGCGGCGACAAGTCCTCCTGGTCCTGGGCCGGCGGGCTCGTCTGGCTGGCGCCCAGGGCGCGCTGGGACTCGCTGGTCGCCGCCGTCAGGTCGCGTGCCTGGCCCTTCGAGGGCTGGACCGGCAACCGGCGCGACGAATGGACCAGCCTGACGACCGTGGCACCGGCCAGGCGTGGCTCGTGGACGGTCACGGTCGCCGACGCCTCCGCGCTGCGCCCGGGCCGGCTGGTCCTCCTCCGCCTCGCCGACGACCCCGCCCACACCCTCCTGCAGCACATGGCGGGCGGCGGCCCCGGCCCGGCGTCGTACGTCTGGGACGACAAGACGAAACTGACCTCCTACGTCCCCTACGAGTGGCCCGTGCGCATCACCCGCGTCCGCGGCCGCCGCGTCACCCTCGAACGCCCCCTCCCCCTGGACGTCCGCCCGGAATGGGACCCGCGTCTGACCACTCACGTGGGGGAGCTGACCGGGTCGGCCGTCGAGGGCCTGACCCTGGAGGCGGTCGAGACCCCGCAGTCGCCCCACCTCCTCGACAAGGGCTACAACGGCGTCGTCCTCCAGTGCGCCTACGACTGCTGGGTGGACGACGTCACGGTCCGGCACGTCGACAACGGCTTCGGTCTGGTGGCCGCCTCCGCCTGCACCCTGCGCCGTACCCGGGTCGCCGGCCGCGGCTCGCACCACCCGTACTTCTGCCGCGAGGGCTCCCACGACAACCTGATCGAGGACTTCACCATCGAGGAGCGCACGGTCCCCGCGCCCGCCGGCACCCAGCTGCACGGCGTCAACGTCGAGGGTCTGTCCTCCCACAACGTCTGGTCGCGCGGTGACATGCGGATGGGCACCTTCGACAGCCACCGGGGCCTGCCCTTCGCCGACGTCCGCACCGACATCACCGTGTACAACGACGGGCAGCACGGCGGGGACGCCAGCGCGGGACCGCTCTTCGGCGCCCGCTTCACCCACTGGAACATCCGCGTCACCAACGGCCGGGCCGGCCTGATGAAGATCGACGGCCTGGCCCCGTACTCGGCGACGGCCGGACTGAACGAGGTCCGCGAGTTCGGCCAGGTCGACGTCCCCGACTTCACCGGCGACCTGCACTCCCGCCTGGAGCTGTACGGCACCACGGACGCCGTGCGCCCGCGCAACCTCCACGAGGCCCAGCGGGCCCTGTTCCGGGGGCCGGGGCTCAGCGGGTCCCGGTCCGGTAGCGCCCCGGGGTGACCCCGACCAGCTTCTTGAAGTGCCGGGTGAGATGGGCCTGGTCGTAGAACCCGGTCAGCGCCGCCACCCCGCCCGGTGGCACCCCGTCCAGGAGCAGCCGCCGGGCGCGGCCGACCCGCCGTGACATGAGGTACTGGTGCGGCGCGATGCCGTACGCCCCGCTGAACGCCCGGACCAGGTGCGCCGGGTGGGTGTGCAGCAGGGCGGCCGCCTCCTGGAGGGTCACCCCCTCGACGACCCGTGCGTCCAGCAACTCGCGCAGCTCCCGGGCGATCACCGGGTCGCGGAACCGGCGGGGTGCTTCGGTGCGGCGCCGCAGATGTCCGCGCAGCCGCTCCGCGACCAGGGTCAGCCTGCTCTCCGCCTCCAGCTCGTCACCGGGCCGGGCGAGGGCAGCGTGCAGCCGGCCCACGTGCAGCCGGAGCCGGGGGTCGCGCAGATCCGGTGTGTCCACGGCCCGGCCGATCAGCTCGTCGCCGAGCCGGCTGCCGTCCAGGTAGACGACCCGTTTCCGGAAGCCCCCCGGGGTGGCCGGCGACCCGTTGTGCGGCACGTGCGGCGGCAGCAGCGACACGGTGTCGTGCGGAGTGCCGTGCTCGTGCCGGTCCAGGTCGTACCGTACGGCCCCGTCGTCGACGATGAGCAGTGTCCAGGCGTCGTGGACGTGCATCGGATAGGCGTACTCGGTGAAGCGGGCGTGGAAGACCTCGGTGACGCCCGGGACGGAGGGACGCCACGCGGTGACTTCCTGCCCGGTGGCCATGCAAAGAACGTACAAGACGCCGCCGCGCGCCGACCGGCAGTCTCGTTCCATGAACGAGCCCATGATCCAGCCCGTGACCGAGCCGCCGACCGAGCCGATGACCGAGCCGCCGACCGAGCCGACGGACGAGCCTCCGTACGTGCCCGTCGGTACGGGCCCTGTCTGTACGGGACCTGTCCGCTTCGACACGAAGATCGCGGTCCTGCTGCGCGCGGACCTGGAGCCCTGGCAGCGGCTGAACGTCACCGCGTTCCTGGTCAGCGGTCTGGGTACGACGCTCCCCGAGGTGATCGGGGAGCGGTACGAGGACGCGGACGGGGTGTCGTACCAGCCGATGTTCCGGCAGCCGGTGCTGGTCTTCGAGGGCACGAAGGAGACCCTGAAGGCGGCGCACGGCAGGGCACTGACCCGCGCCCTGCCGTGCGCCGTGTTCACCGCGGACCTGTTCACCACGGGCAACGACCGCGACAACCGCGCGGCGGTCCGGGCCGTCCCCACGGCCGACCTGGACCTGGTGGGGCTGGCGGTGTACGGCCCCCGGAACGCGGTGGACAAGGTCCTGAAGGGCGCCCGGATGCACCCGTGAGGCTCACGCCTACCGCCCGGCACCCCGGTCCCCTCCCTGCCCCCTGCCCCCGGCTCCCCCTGCTCGCTCCGCTCAGCCGAACATGCCGGGTACGTAGTCGCCGGCGGGCTGCCGGACGATGACGTTCACGCGGTTGTAGGCGTTGATCAGGGCGATGATCGCCACCAGGGCGGAGAGCTGCTCCTCGTCGTAGTGCCGGGCCGCGTTCGCCCACACCTCGTCGGTGACCCCCTCGGCCGCGTCGGCGGTCCGGGTGGCCTGCTCGGTCAGCTCCAGGGCGGCCCGTTCGGCCTCGGTGAACACGGTGGCCTCGCGCCAGACCGCCACCAGGTGCAGCCGCGTGGCGCTCTCGCCGGCCGCGGCGGCGTCCTTGGTGTGCATGTCGAGGCAGAAC
>NZ_WWJT01000148.1 GCF_009865385.1 Streptomyces sp. SID486
CGATCGCCGTCACCGGCGCGAGCGGCTTCTGCGGTTCCCACGTCGCCGTCACCGCCGCCGCGCGCGGGGCCGAGGTGCTGTGTGTCGGACGGCGCCCCGGACCGGTCGGCAGGCACATCCCGTGGGACGCGGCCCGGGAGGTGCCGGACCTGTCCGGCGCCGACCTCGTCGTGCACTGCGCGGCGGCGGTCGGCGATCCGTTACCCGGCTCCCGCGCCGAGGCCGCGATGCGTGCCGTCAACGTCGGCGGGACCGCGCGGCTGATGGCGGCGGCCGGCGGGCGGCCGGTGGTGTGGGTGAGCAGCGCCAGCGTCTACGAGCCCGGCCCCGGCCGGTCCTGGATCACCGAGGACCATCCGGTCCGCGGCCAGTTGAACGCCTACGGCCGCACCAAGGCCGCCGGGGAGGCCCTGGCTCTCTCCGGCGGGGCCGTGGTGCTGCGGCCCCGGGCGGTCTACGGACCCGGTGATCCGCATCTGGTGCCCCGGCTGCTGTCCCGTGTCCGGCGTGGCGTCCTCGTATTGCCCGGCCCCAGCGTCCGCCTCAGCCTCACGGCCGTGGAGAACCTGACGGACGCCTGCCTCACCGCCGCGGGCTGGCCGCCGGGCGCCTACAACATCGCCGACCCGGTTCCGTACGACCGCGACCAGGCCGTCCGGTCCGTCCTGCGGGCCCACGGCGTCCGGGCGCGCATACGCCACGTCGCGGCACCGGCCGCCCGTGCCGTGGCGCGGGCGGCCCAGGTCCTGGCCCGGCCGCTGCCGGGCAGGGAGCCGGTCCTCACCCCGTACGCGGTCGACCAGCTCGCGGCCTCGGTCGTGCTGGACGTGTCCAGGGCGCGGTCCCGGGGGTGGACGGCCGGCCGCCTGCTCGCGGACTATGCGGACCACTCGGGTCGCACCGCCGCCCCGCCCGCCGGGTGAACGCTCGCGGCAGTGACTCCCCCGGCCCCCTCACCTCGCCGGGCGGCCCAGCCAGAGGCCGGCCCCCTCAGCTCGCCGGACGGCCGAGCCAGAGGCCGGCTCGGGCAGCTCGCCGGACGGCCGAGTCAGAGGCCCCCCTCACCTCGCCGGGCGACCCAACTAGAGGCCGGCCCCCTCAGCTCGCCGGACGGCCGAACCAGAGGCCGGCCGCCCGCTCGAACCGCTCACGGTCGGGGAGGCGTTCGTCCGCCCAGGCGACGACGCCGTCCGGCCGGACGAGCACGGCTCCCGCTCCGAGGTCGTTCGTCGCGGGCCCCGCCGCGTAACGTATCCGGCTCCGCCAGGCCGCCGCCGGACGGCGCAGACGCCGGTCGGCGCTGAAGTCGAGCGCCACGCCGCGTCCGTCCTGCATCAGGTCGCCGAGCCGCGTGCCGTCCTCGAGACGGACGTCCGGGGCGCTGCGGCCGGCCAACGGGTGTTCGCAGCCGAGGTCGTGCCGGATCGACGAGCCCGACACCTGCCCGAACACGTAGGTCGCCCCGTCGCGGGTCCCGATCAGCTCGCGGACCACCGCCTGGATCGCCTGGGAGTGCGGGTCCGGCCTCATCACCGCCACCTGGGCGCGGGACCAGTCGAGCACCCGCGCGCCGACCGGGTGGCGCTCGCGGGTGTAGGTGTCGAGCAGCCCCTCGGGCGCGTGGCCGTGCACGGTCGCCGCGAGTTTCCAGCCCAGGTTCACGGCGTCACCGATGCCGGTGTTGAGTCCCTGTCCGCCGAGGGGGGAGTGGATGTGGGCGGCGTCGCCCGCGAGCAGGACGCGCCCTCGCCGGTAGGTCGTCGTCTGCATCGCCCGGTCGGTGAAGCTGGAGGCGATCCGGACGTCGCTCAGGGTCACGTCGGTGCCGGACACCCGGCGCAGCACCGTCTGCAGGTGGTCCCGCGTCGGCTGCTGCGAGCGGTCGAACGCGCCCCCGTCGAAGTCCATCATCCCGATGTGCCCTCGCGTGGGCATCTGGACGTAGACGCCGTTCGGAGTGAGGTTGAACCCGGGCCCCAGCTTCTCGGGGTCGGCGATGGTGACGTGCATGGCGTAACCGGTGAACTGCGGCTCGGTGCCCACGAATTCGAAGCCCGCCAGCTTGCGCACCGCGCTGCGGCCGCCGTCGCAGCCGACGAGCCAGCGGGCCGCGTACTCGTGCCCGCCGGCTCGTGCGACCACGCGCCCACCGTCCTGGGCGACGGCGGTGACCGCGGCGCCGCGCCTGATCTCCACGCCCAGCTTGGCCGCGTGCTCGGACAGCAGCGCCTCGACCGCCGCGAGGTTCGTCAGCAGGCCCTCGGCCGCCGGGCCGGCGAGCCGTACCGGCAGCGCGGCGACGTCCACCTTGTCCGGGTCGAGCACCATGCCGGCGAAGTGGCCGCCGCGACGGGGGGTCCACCGCTCGTCCGCGCCGGGGTTCGGGCCGGAACCGTCGTGGACGCCCGACGCGGCCAGCAGCGGGGGCAGCAGACCCCGGCGGTAGAACGCCTCGACGGAGGCGACGGACAGGCCCCGCATACCGAGCGGTTCGGCCCGCCACGGGGAGCCGGGCTCCGGCTCCCGTTCGAGCACCAGGACCGAGCAGCCCGCGAGGCCGAGCTCGCAGGCGAGGAACAGACCGACCGGGCCTGCGCCCACGATCATCACGTCATGCACGAGGAATCCCCTCTCTTCCCGAACCACGGCCGGACGGCACCCGGCCCGTTCCGGAAGAGTCCCAGTGGGCGCCTGCACCGGGCCGACAGCCGCCGACACCGGGCCGACAGCCCCCGTCGTCCGGACCGCGTCCACGGGACGTCGTGCCCGGTCACGGCCGGAACGGAGCGTCACCTCTCCCGGTCGAACCAAGCCGTGGTCCTCGGCAGGAACAGCAGGACGAGGACCGGTGTCCCGAGAGCGACGCGCGCGGCGGTGCCCAGCAGCTCCGCGGTCGTCACCGCCTCCGACTAGGTGCTGACGGACGGCAGTACGACCATCACCATGAGGGTGACGGTGGCGAGCCGCACACCGTTGCGGGCGGGGCCGCCGTGGGTCAGGGCGAGCAGCGCGCACACCCACACCAGCAGCCAGGGCCCCATCAGCACGCCGAGCCGGTACGGCGTCGACCGCCCGGCCAGACCCAGACCGACGGCCGGTCCCGTCAGAGCCATGGTGCGGAGCAGGAGTTGAGCCGCACGGACCTGTCCGGGCCTGACCACCTCGTCGATGTCGGCCGGCACCGGCCTTCGGTGCGGCACTGGAACCGGTTCCCGGTCGGGGTGGGCCCGGCGGGCACGAGAAGCGTAGGGGGCGGAAGGATCTTTCGTGTGCCGCGGCCCCGGCCGCCGGGCGGGCGGGCCGGGCGGCCCTCCGCTACGCTCACCGCACGCGACGATCAAGGACGGGGGCGTGGTCGGCATGGCTGCGGGCATGACAGGAGAACGGCTGCGGGCCGAGGATCCGCGGGAGATCGCCGGGTACCGGCTGCTGGCCCGCATCGGCGAGGGCGGCATGGGCACCGTCTACCTCTCCCGCACCCGCGGCGGCCAGCCGGTGGCGCTGAAGGTGATCCGGCGCGAGTACGGAGGCGACGCCGACTTCCGCCGCCGTTTCGAGCAGGAGGTCCAGGCGGCCCGCCGGGTCCAGGGCTACCACGTCGTCCCGGTCGTCGACCATGACACCACCGGCGAACAGCCCTGGCTGGCTTCCGTGTTCATACCCGGCCTGCCCCTGCACCAGGCCCTCGCGGCGCACGGTCCGCTGCCGCCGGACAGCGTGGTGCAACTCGTCGGCTGCACGGCGAAGGCGCTGACGGCGATCCACTCCGCCGGCATCGTGCACCGTGATCTGAAGCCCAGCAACGTCCTGTTGGGCCCCCAGGGGCCGTTCGTCATCGACTTCGGCATCGCCCGCGCCGCGGACGCCACCCAGCTCACCCTGTCCGGCGGGGTCATCGGCACCCCGCAGTTCATGTCCCCCGAGCACGCCCTCGGTGAACCGGTCGGACCGGCTACGGACGTCTTCTCGCTGGGCCTGATCGCCGCCGTGGCCGCGACCGGCCGCCACCCCTACGGCGACGGCGGTGCCCTCACGCTTGCCGCGCAGATCGCCAACTCCGCCCAGCGACCGCCCCGTCTGGACGGCTACGACGACCGGCTCCGGCCACTGCTCGAACGCTGCCTGGCCGCCGACCCGGACCGGCGCGCCGGCACGGAGGAGCTGAGCGAGCTGTGCGAGCGGGCACTGGGGCGTTCCCTGAACCGATTCACCGGCTGGCTGCCCGAGCCGCTCACCGAGGACCTCACCGCACGGGAACGGGCGGTCCTCGCGCCGCCTCCGGAACCGACGGTCACCGACGCCGGACCGGGCGGGCCGAGCGCCGCGAGCTCCGGCGCCGCCACCACCTCCCCCGCCGGTCCGCCCCCGCCCCATGCTCCCGCCTTCGCCGCCGCCCCGACCATGCCCCCGCCGGCCCACGCGCCGTCGGCCGCGGCTCCGGTGCGCCGTACGCCGACGGCGCTCGTCGTCGCGGGAGCGGCGGTGGCCGTGGTCCTCGCGGTCGTGGTGACGTGGACGCTGGCCCGGGCGGGCGGCGCGTCGGACGAAGGGCGCGGCGACGGGAAGCAGTCACAGCCGGGCGACGGGCAGTCGCAGTCGGCCGGCGGGCAGTCACAGCCGGGCGACGGGCAGTCGCAGTCCGCCGGGCCGAGCCACTCCGCACCGGCCGTGTCCTCCTCGCCCGACGACAGTTCCGGGTACACCGTGGTCTTCGAGGACCGGCCGTTCGCCCTGCGGTCACCCGGGGAGGCCAACGTCGTCGCGGTCGACCTCGACGTCCCCGAGGTCGTACAGGACTCCCCCGGCCGCGAGTTCCAGCTGATCGAGGTCTCGGGCGGGCACTGGGAGTTCTCCACACCGATGGGCAAGAGCGCCGGTACGACGGCCGCCCAGTGCCTGACGGGCGCCCGGTCCGATGTGCTGCCGACCGAGATCGACGCGGCCGACCTGCGCAGCACCGTCCCGGTGGGCACACGGCTGTGCACGGTCACCACCGACGGCCGGCTGGCCATGCTGGAGGTCACCGACATCACCACGGCCTCGGACGGCGACCTGCCCGACTACGCCACCAAGCTCACCCTCTGGCGGAAACGCTGAGCCGCTCGCCGCGGTGGCGGTGGCGGTGGCGGTGGCAGCAGGAGCGGTGGCAGCGGGCGCGGTGGCGTCGTGAGCGCCGACCCGATGCCGACGCGCATGTCCGTGCCGCCTCCTCCGCCCAGGGTGATCCGGTCGGTGGCCGGCCCGAGCTGGAGACCGTACGCGCGCTCGTGGATGCCTGGTCGACCGGCGTCGGCAGGCGGCCGGACGGTCTCCACGGCCCCTGCCCGGCGGCGGAGCGACGTCCGGTGGGTCCTGTGCCGGGGGACGGGTGAAGCCCGCCGCGGGTGCGGCGGGCTTCGTGCGGCGGGCGGGTCTCAGTCCGTGGTGAGCATGCCTTCGCGCAGCCGGGCCAGGGTGCGCGACAGCAGGCGGGAGACGTGCATCTGGGAGACGCCCAGGCGTTCGCCGATCTGGGCCTGGGTGAGTTCCTCCACGAAGCGCATGTGGATGATCTGCCGGTCCCGGTCCTCGAGT
>NZ_WWJT01000149.1 GCF_009865385.1 Streptomyces sp. SID486
CCGCCGACCCCCACCCATCAGCCCACCGAGCCGCCGACGCCCACCCTTCAGCCCACCGAGCCGCCAACCCCCACCCTTCAGCCCACCGAGTCGGGTGGTGGGTGGGCGAGGCGGGGTCCAGGGGCGGAGCCCCTGGCGGGGTGCGGGGCGGAGCCCCGCGACGCTCACCGGAAAGAGCCGACCGAGCCGGCCCCCGTCAGCACAGGGAACGTCGGCTCAGCCACCCGACGTGTCGAGTTCCGCATCCTCACTCACGCCGGCACAGTCGTACGGATCCTTCAGCCACCCGTCCGGCAGCACCACCCGGTTGTTGCCGGACGTACGGCCGCGCGGCCCCTCCGCCCCCACCGGCCACGCCTGGTCCAGGTCCAGCTCGTCCAGCCCGGCCCGCAGCTCCTCCAGCGACGAGGTGATCGCGAGCCGCTTGCGCATCTCGGACCCGACGGCGAAACCCTTCAGGTACCAGGCGACGTGCTTGCGGAAGTCGACCACGCCCTTGGACTCGTCACCGATCCACTCACCGAGCAGCCCGGCATGGCGGACCATGACGTCGGCCACCACCCGCAGCGTCGGCCGGGCGACCTCGTCCAGCCGCCCCTCGAACGCGGCGACCAGGTCCGCGAACAGCCACGGCCGGCCCAGGCACCCGCGGCCCACGACGACCCCGTCGCAGCCGGTCTCCCGCACCATCCGCAGCGCGTCCTCGGCCGACCAGATGTCACCGTTGCCGAGCACGGGGATCTCCGGCACGTGTTCCTTCAGCCGGGCGATGGCGTCCCAGTCGGCGGTGCCGCCGTAGTGCTGCGCGGCGGTGCGGCCGTGCAGGGCGATCGCCGTCACACCCTCCTCCACGGCGATACGGCCGGCGTCCAGGAAGGTGATGTGATCGTCGTCGATGCCCTTGCGCATCTTCATGGTCACCGGCAGGTCCCCGGCTCCGGAGACGGCCTCGCGCAGGATCGCCCGCAGCAGGTTCCGCTTGTACGGCAGCGCGGACCCGCCGCCCTTACGCGTCACCTTCGGCACCGGGCAGCCGAAGTTCAGGTCGATGTGGTCGGCCAGGTCCTCCTCCGCGATCATGCGGACGGCCTTGCCGACGGTCGCCGGGTCGACGCCGTACAGCTGGATCGACCGCGGGCGCTCGCTCGCGTCGAACCTGATCAGCTGCATGGTCTTCTCGTTGCGCTCGACCAGCGCCCGGGTCGTGATCATCTCGCTGACGAACAGGCCCTTGCCGCCGCTGAACTCCCGGCACAGGGTGCGGAAGGGCGCGTTGGTGATCCCCGCCATGGGTGCGAGCACGACGGGCGGCGTCACGGCGTGCGGGCCGATGGAGAGCGGGTGGGTCATCGTCAGGGCTCCGGAACGGATGGACGGCACAGGGACACGGGGCGAGCAACCATTGTCCCTCACCCGGCCGGCTGCTCGTCCGGCAGTTCCGCCAGGCGCTCCAGCCGCTCCTCGCTCTCCTCGTCGGCGGGCAGGTAGGCGACCACGCGGTGGGCCGGGGCCTGTGGGGCGAGCCACATGTTCCGGTGCTCCAGGCGGATCAGCCCGACCCGGGGGTGCCGGTACCGCTTGACGTGCGGGGACATCGGCGCGACCTCGTGCCGCTGCCACAGCTCGCGGAACTCGGCGGAGGCCCGCAGCAGCCGGCCCAGCTGCTCCTTCCAGACGGGCTCGGCGACGTGCTCGGCCATGCCCGCCCGGTACTTGGCGATCAGGTCCCGCAGCATCTCGTCCCGGTCCAGGAAGTCCCGCTTCCAGCGCTCGCTGGTGGTCAGCAGCCACAGGCAGTTCCGGTCGGCCGGGGGCAGCTCGGCGGGGTCGCCGAAGAGCCGGGCGAAGGGGCGGTTGGCGGCGAGGACGTCGTAGCGGGCGTTCTGGAGGGAGGCGGGGTAGGGGGCGAGCCGTTCGACGACCTTCAGCGCGGTCTTCGACGCGGCCGGGCACTCGGCCTCGGTGCGCGGGTCGGTGGTCCCGGCGAGGGCGAACAGGTGGGCGCGCTCGGTGGGGTCCATGAGCAGGGCCCGGGCGACGGCGTCCAGCACCTGCGCGGACACGTGCGCGGCCCGGGCCTGCTCGATCCAGGTGTACCAGGTGATGCCGACCGCGGAGAGCTGGGCGACCTCCTCGCGGCGCAGTCCGGGCGTGCGGCGGCGGGTGCCGCGGGGCAGGCCCACCTGTTCCGGCGTGATCCGCTCGCGCCGGCTGCGCAGGAAGGCGGCCAGTTCCCGGCGCCGGATGTGCTGGGTCTGCTCGGGCACTGCGGTGGTCATGACACCAGGGTGCCGTCAGAGCGCAGCCGTGTTCCAGGTGGTGCCGGTACCCGGATGAGCGCCGCCTGGTACCCCGCTGGGCGCGGGCGCAGGGTCGGGGCGTGACCACGACGACCTCATCCGTGTCCGCCGCCCCGCACCGGGCGGCCCTCAGCCCGCTCGGCCTGCTCACCCTGCTCCTGGGCACGGCGCTGCCTATGATCGACTTCTTCGTCGTGAACGTGGCGCTGCCGGCGGTCGCCCGTGACCTGCACGCGCCGCCGGCCACCCTGGAGATGGTGGTGGCCGGATACGCGGTGGCGTACGCCGTGCTGCTCGTCCTCGGTGGCCGGCTCGGGGACTGCTTCGGCCGGCGGCGGCTGTTCCTGTGGGGTGTGGCCGGTTTCGGGGCGACCTCCCTGGCCTGCGGGCTGGCGCCCGGTGCGTGGTGGCTGGTGGCCGCGCGGGCGGCGCAGGGTGCGGCGTCGGCGGCGCTGCTGCCGCAGGTGCTGGCGACCCTCCACGCGACGACGTCCGGCGAGCGACGGGCCCGCGCGGTCGCGCTGTACGGCTCGGTGGGCGGCGTGTCCGTCGTGCTGGGGCAGGTGCTGGGCGGGGTGCTGGTCGCCGCCGACCTGGCGGGCACCGGCTGGCGCGCGGTGTTCCTGGTGAACGTGCCGGTGGCCGCGGTGGCGTTCGGCTGTGCGCTGCGGTCGGTGCCGGACAGCCAGGCGGAGCGGCCGGGGCGGGCGGACCTCGCCGGTACGGCGCTGCTGGCGGCGGCCCTGTGCGCGCTGCTGCTGCCGCTGACGGAGGGCCGGGCGGCGGGCT
>NZ_WWJT01000017.1 GCF_009865385.1 Streptomyces sp. SID486
GCCCCGCGGGCCTCGGCCGGGCGGCCGGCGCGCGCGTCGGGCACCACCCGGCGCAGCCTGCTCAGCCGCCGTGTACGTTCCGTCATTCCCGTCCCATGTCCCGGTGCACGACCACCGTCTCCACGCCCTCGGCCGCGAGGCGCGCGGCGAGCTTCTCCGACATCGCCACCGAGCGGTGCTTGCCGCCGGTACAGCCGATGGCGATGGTCACGTACCGCTTGCCCTCGCGCCGGTAGCCGGCCGCGATGAGCCGGAGCAGTTCGGCGTACCGGTCGAGGAACTCCTTCGCACCGGGCTGGTTGAAGACGTAGGCGCCGACCTCCTCGTTGAGCCCGGTGTAGGGCCGCAGCTCCGGGACCCAGTGCGGGTTGGGCAGGAACCGCATGTCCGCGACCAGGTCGGCGTCGACCGGGAGGCCGTACTTGAAGCCGAAGGACATCACGGTGGCCCGCAGCTCGGGCTCCTCCTCGCCGGCGAACTGGGCGTCCATCTTGGCGCGCAGCTCGTGCACGTTGAGGCTGGAGGTGTCGATCACCAGGTCGGCGTCGCCGCGCAGCTCGCGCAGCAGCTCCCGCTCGGCGGCGATGCCGTCGACGATGCGGCCGTCACCCTGGAGCGGGTGCGGGCGGCGCACCGACTCGAAGCGGCGCACCAGGGCCTCGTCGGAGGACTCCAGGAAGACGATCCGCCGGGTGACGCCCCGGGTGTCCAGGTCCGCGAGGGATTCGCGCAGGTTGTCGAAGAAGCGCCGGCCGCGCACGTCGACGACGACCGCGATCCGCGCCACGTTGCCCTGCGAGCGGGCACCCAGCTCCACCATGGTGGGGATGAGGGCGGGCGGCAGGTTGTCCACGACGAACCAGCCGAGGTCCTCCAGACACTTCGCGGCCGTGGACCGTCCCGCTCCGGACATGCCGGAGATGATCACCAGCTCGGGGATGGCCGCCTCGGGGCCCCCGGCTGTCTCGTTGCCCGTACTCACCTGTGCTCCGTTGTCCTGGCCGGTGTCCCGGCCGGCGTCGGTGTCCTGCCGGACGACGTCGTCGCCCGTACCGCCGTGCGCCTGATCTCGCCGTGCTGTGGGGTGTTCTTCGTGCTCGGTCATGTCTCCTGCCCCCGTCGTTCGTCCGGGACGCCCGCGGTCACGGGCTCCCCTGAGGACCCGCCCGTCGTATCGGGTTCCTCGTCCTCAATGATCTCTCCGGTCGCCGTGTTCACGGCCGGCGCGGCCGGGGCCGCCTGGGCGAGGGCCACGGCGATGGTCTCGGCCGTCTTGCGGCCTATACCGGGCACTTCCTGGATCTGTTCGATTGTGGCGGACCGCAGCTTCTTCACCGAACCGAAATGCTTGATGAGCGCTTGTTTACGGGTCTCGCCGAGGCCGGGGACGTCGTCCAGCGGGCCCGCGCGGAAGCGCTTGGAGCGCTTCGTGCGCTGGTAGGTGATCGCGAAGCGGTGGGCCTCGTCACGGACCCGCTGGAGCAGGTAGAGGCCCTCGCTGGAGCGGGGCAGGACCACAGGGTCGTCCTCGCCCGGCACCCAGACCTCCTCCAGGCGCTTGGCGAGGCCGCAGACGGCGATGTCGTCGATGCCCAGCTCGTCCAGGGCGCGCTTGGCCGCCGCGACCTGTGGCTGGCCGCCGTCGACCACCACGAGCTGGGGCGGGTACGCGAACTTCCTGGGGCGGCCGTCCTCGTCCTTGAGGGAGTCGGTGATCACGTCGGGACCGGCGAGCGCGTCCGTCCCGGCGAGCGCGTCCGTCCCGGCGAGCGCGTCCGTCCCGGCGATCGCGTCCGTGAGCGTGCCGGTGCCGTCGGGTGCACCGGTGCCGTCGGGGGTGGCCGGGGCGCCCGGGGAGGCCGGGGCGCCCGGGGAGGCCGGGCCGCCGGCGAGGGGGCCGCCGGGGGCGGGGACGTCGGAGGCGGAGCCGTCGGAGGCGGGGACGTCGGAGGCGGGGACGTCGGATGCGGGGACGTCGGAGGCGGGGACGTCGGAGGCGGGGACGTCGGATGCGGGGACGTCGGAGGCGGGGACGTCGGAGGCGGGGACGTCGGATGCGGGGACGTCGGAGGCGGGGACGTCGGAGGCGGGGACGTCGGATGCGGGGACGTCGGAGGCGGGGACGTCGGAGGCGGGGACGTCGGATGCGGGGACGTCGGAGGCGGGGACGTCGGAGGCGGGGACGTCGGATGCGGGGACGTCGGAGGCGGGGACGTCGGAGGCGGGGACGTCGGATGCGGGGACGTCGGAGGCGGGGACGTCGGAGGCGGGGACGTCGGATGCGGGGACGTCGGAGGCGGGGACGTCGGAGGCGGGGACGTCGGATGCGGGGACGTCGGAGGCGGGGACGTCGGAGGCGGGGACGTCGGATGCGGGGACGTCGGAGGCGGGGACG
>NZ_WWJT01000150.1 GCF_009865385.1 Streptomyces sp. SID486
CCCCGACCCGCGGCGGGAGGGTGCGCGGGCGGCGGAGCTGCTGCTGGCCCGCACCGGCGAGCTGCGGGCACTGCTCGGGAGCGCCCCGGCCGGCGGCGTCCCCGAAGACCTGCTGCCCCTGCACACCGCCGCCCGCGAGCTGCTCGCCGTGGCCCCGTCCGTCGCCGCCGGCTGGACGCGGGAGCGCGGCGGCTCCCGGGGGCACTTCGCGACCCTCGACGTGGCCGCCCGGCGCATCCCGCTGCGCGCGGCGGCCATGGCGCGCCGGGCCCTGGCCGGCACCGATCCCGTGACCGCCGACACGCTCACGGCCCTGGTGGGCGAGTGGTGCCGGGAACTCGGCAAGACGTACGAGCTGCGCTGGGTTCCGGTGTCCGCGCAGACGGCCCTGCACGTGCGGACGATGCTGGACCTGGCGGCCCGACTGACCGGTCCGGGCCGGTCACCGGGTCGGTTTCCGGGCCGGTGACGGCGGCCGGTGCGGCAAGACCGACCGGTCCGGGGCGAGCACCGGGCCGGTGACGGCGGCCGGTGCCACCGGAGCCGCTCGCGTGCCCGGCCCCTCGGGGCGGGCGTCGGCCGCGGGCCGTTCGAGATGCCGAGCGATCGGGGGGCGGCTAGCGTGTTGGAGGAGGGCCGCGATCGGGCGGTGTACCCCGCCAGGCGGTGAGTGCCCTGATCACCGGGGCCGGCAGCCCCGACGTCGACAGGCCGTGCCTGTCGCCCCGCGACCGTACACGACCGCGCAGTGCCCGTCCGCACCGCGGCAGCGGCCATCGCCCCGTACCGGAAACCCCGGAAACCCCGACGAGGGCGTGGAAGGAAGGTAGGCCCATGAAAGCACAACGAGTGAGGCGTCTCCTCGCGGTCTCCGCGGCCGGCGTTCTCCTGGCCGGCGGCGCCACGATCAGCGTGGCCGGTACGGCCTCGGCCGCGACCCCGCACCAGGTCACCACCAACCGCGGCTGCGGCTGGTACGGACCCTGCGGCGGTTACGGCTACGGGTACAACTTCTTCGGCAACGGATTCCGCAACGGCCTCGTCGGTACCGGTGTCGTGGTCGTCGTCGTGGGCTGATCGCGGTGGCGGACACCGCGTCCGCAACGACCGGACCGGAGCCGGACGGGCCCTCGCCCGTCCGGCTCCGGCATGCCGCGGGCCCGGCGCCCGGGCCGGCTCAGGGCCTGCGGACCTCGTACAGGAAGCACCCGTACTCCACCGCCCGGACATGGACCAGGGCCACCTCCGGGTCGTCGAAGGCCGCCGCGAGGGCGGGCCGGAACGCCTCCGCGTCCGTCACCAGCCGGCCGCCGAGGATCCGGCCGTCGGCCGAGTAGCGGCGCAGTGTGCGGTGGGCGTCGGTGAACGGCAGGGCCTCGCCGGACGGGCCGGCGCAGTCCTCGGCGTGGATGAAGACCGGGCCCTGCTCGTCGTAGGCCCCCGGGTCGGCGCCCGTCCGCGCGGCCCAGCGGCGCAGCGGCGCGTACGAGACGAGGGCGATCCGCTCCCCGGGCTCGCCGTGGCGCAGACAGCAGCGCAGCGGCGCGCCGCCCTCCTCGTCGGTGAACGGCGCCACGGGCCGGCCGGCGTCGTCGGCGGTGCGCAGTTCCTCCAGGACCCCGGGGGTGATGGGGCGTGCGATGTGCGTCGTCATGCCCCCAGCGTCCCGCCGGGCCGCCGCACCCACCGGCGGGATATGGACATCGCGTTCCGTGTGGATCCCATGGAAGGATGGCGCGACCGACACAGAACGAGGAGATGACCGGGTGCCTGGCACAAACCTGACTCGCGACGAGGCACGGCAGCGGGCCGAGCTGCTCTCCGTGGACTCGTACGAGATCGATCTCGACCTCTCCGGCGCGCAGGAGGGCGGTACCTACCGGTCCGTGACCACGGTGCGCTTCGACGTGGCCCGCGGCGGTGCCGAGTCCTTCATCGACCTGGTGGCCCCGGCCGTCCACGAGGTGGTCCTCAACGGCGACCGGCTGGACCCGTCCGAGGTCTTCGGGGACTCGCGGATCGCCCTGCCGGGACTGCTGGAGGGCCGCAACGTCCTGCGGGTCACCGCGGACTGCGCCTACACCAACACGGGCGAGGGCCTGCACCGCTTCGTCGACCCGGTGGACGAGCAGGCGTACCTGTACACGCAGTTCGAGGTGCCGGACGCCCGCCGCGTCTTCGCCTCCTTCGAGCAGCCGGACCTGAAGGCCACCTTCCAGTTCACCGTGAAGGCCCCCGAGGGCTGGACGGTCGTCTCCAACTCGCCGACCCCGGAGCCGAAGGACAACGTCTGGGTCTTCGAGCCGACCCCGCGCCTGTCGACGTACGTCACGGCGCTGATCGTCGGCCCGTACCACTCCGTGCACAGCGTGTACGAGAAGGACGGCCGGACCGTCCCGCTCGGCATCTACTGCCGGCCCTCGCTCGCCGAGTTCCTCGACTCGGACGCGATCTTCGACGTGACCCGGCAGGGCTTCGACTGGTTCCAGGAGAAGTTCGACTACGCCTACCCCTTCGAGAAGTACGACCAGCTCTTCGTGCCCGAGTTCAACGCGGGCGCCATGGAGAACGCGGGCGCGGTCACCATCCGTGACCAGTACGTCTTCCGGTCCAAGGTGACCGACGCGGCGTACGAGGTGCGGGCCGCCACGATCCTGCACGAGCTGGCCCACATGTGGTTCGGTGACCTGGTCACCATGGAGTGGTGGAACGACCTGTGGCTGAACGAGTCGTTCGCCACCTACGCCGAGGTCGCCTGCCAGGCCGCCGCGCCCGGCTCGAAGTGGCCGCAGTCGTGGACCACGTTCGCGAACTCGATGAAGACCTGGGCGTACCGGCAGGACCAGCTGCCGTCCACGCACCCGATCATGGCGGAGATCCGCGACCTGGACGACGTGCTCGTCAACTTCGACGGCATCACCTACGCCAAGGGCGCGAGCGTCCTCAAGCAGCTGGTGGCGTACGTCGGCGAGGACGAGTTCTTCAAGGGCGTCCAGGGCTACTTCAAGCGGCACGCGTACGGCAACACCCGCCTGGCCGACCTGCTGGGCGCCCTGGAGGAGACCTCCGGCCGCGACCTGAAGACCTGGTCGAAGAAGTGGCTGGAGACCGCCGGCATCAACATCCTGCGGCCGGAGATCACCACCGACGCCGACGGGGTCATCACCTCCTTCGCCGTCCGCCAGGAGGCCCCGGCGCTGCCCGCAGGCGCCCAGGGGGAGCCGACCCTGCGCCCGCACCGCATCGCGGTCGGCCTGTACGAGACCGACGAGGCGAGCGGCAAGCTGGTGCGCACCGACCGGATCGAGCTGGACGTGGACGGCGAGCTGACGGCCGTACCGCAGCTGGCCGGCCGGCGCCGCCCGGCGGTCGTCCTGCTCAACGACGACGACCTG
The DNA here is from genome assembly GCF_009865385.1 of Streptomyces sp. SID486. Taxonomy (GTDB): domain Bacteria; phylum Actinomycetota; class Actinomycetes; order Streptomycetales; family Streptomycetaceae; genus Streptomyces. The sequence goes on from NZ_WWJT01000150.1 coordinate 3,396, forward strand.
TCCTACGCCAAGGTCCGGCTGGACGAGGAGTCGCTGCGGACCGTCACCGAGCGCCTCGGCGACTTCGAGTCGTCCCTGCCGCGTGCCCTGTGCTGGGCGTCGGCCTGGGACATGACGCGGGACGCCGAACTGGCCACCCGTGACTACCTCTCGCTGGTGCTGTCCGGCATCGGCAAGGAGTCCGACATCGGCGTCGTGCAGTCGCTGCACCGCCAGGTCAAGCTGGCCATCGACCTGTACGCCGACCCGGCCACCCGGGACGCCCTGCTGACCCGCTGGACGGACGCCACGCTGGCCCACCTGCGGGCGGCCGAGCCGGGCAGCGACCACCAGCTGGCCTGGGCCCGCGCCTTCGCGGCGACGGCCCGGACGCCGGAGCAGGTGGACCTGCTGGAGGCCCTGCTGGACGGCGCGACGACCATCGAGGGCCTGGCCGTCGACACGGAGCTGCGCTGGGCGTTCGTGGAGCGGCTGGTGGCCGTCGGGCAGTACGACGAGGCGGACATCGCGGCCGAGTACGAGCGGGACCGGACGGCGGCCGGTGAGCGGCACGCGGCCACCGCGCGCGCGTCCCGGCCGACGCCGGAGGCGAAGGCGGAGGCGTGGGCCTCGGTCGTCGAGTCCGACACCCTGCCCAACGCCGTGCAGGAGGCCGTGATCAGCGGCTTCGTGCAGACCGACCAGCGGGAGCTGCTCGCGTCCTACACCGACGCCTACTTCGAGGTCCTCAAGGGTGTCTGGGAGTCCCGTTCGCACGAGATGGCTCAGCAGATCGCCGTCGGCCTGTACCCGTCGGTCCAGATCTCCGCGGAGACGCTGGCCAAGACGGACGCCTGGCTGGCCGCCGCCGAGCCGAGCCCGGCCCTGCGCCGTCTCGTCTCGGAGTCCCGCTCGGGCATCGAGCGCGCGCTGAAGGCCCAGGCGGCGGACGCCGCGTCGGCCTGACGCAGACGAATGCGGCGGGCGCCCGGTACGACACCGGGCGCCCCCGCTTCCCACCGGGCGCCCCCTTCGGGCGCCCGCTGCTTCTCGTACCGCCGTCCCGGGGCGCCCGC
>NZ_WWJT01000151.1 GCF_009865385.1 Streptomyces sp. SID486
GCGTGTCCACGCCCGCCCGGGCGGCCGGCGCGACCCGCACGGCGCCCGCCGCCCTGCCCGGCGGCGGCGACCTCGGCCCGAACGTCATCGTGTTCGACCCGTCCACGCCGGGCATCCAGGCCAAGCTGGACCAGGTCTTCCACCAGCAGGAGTCGGCGCAGTTCGGCACCGGCCGCTACGCCCTGTTCTTCAAACCGGGCACCTACAGCGGGCTGAACGCCCAGATCGGCTTCTACACCTCCATCGCGGGCCTCGGCCTCTCCCCCGACGACACCACGATCAACGGTGACGTCACGGTCGACGCCGGCTGGTTCAACGGCAATGCCACCCAGAACTTCTGGCGGTCGGCGGAGAACCTCGCCCTGGTCCCCGTCAGCGGCACCAACCGGTGGGCGGTGGCGCAGGCGGCCCCGTTCCGCCGGATGCACGTACGCGGCGGCCTCAACCTCGCTCCGTCCGGCTACGGTTGGGCGAGCGGCGGCTACATCGCGGACAGCCGTGTCGACGGCCAGGTCGGCCCCTATTCCCAGCAGCAGTGGTACACCCGGGACAGCGTGATCGGCGGCTGGCTCAACGGGGTGTGGAACATGGTCTTCTCGGGCGTCCAGGGTGCCCCCGCGCAGAGCTTCCCCAACCCGCCGTACACCACGCTCGACACCACACCCGTCTCCCGCGAGAAGCCGTTCCTGTACGTCAGCGGCAGCGAGTTCCGCGTCTTCCTGCCGGAGAAGCGGACGGGTGCCCGCGGTGTCACCTGGGGCAGCGGCACACCGCGGGGCACGTCACTGCCGCTGTCGCAGTTCTACGTCGCCAGGCCGGGCGTCAGCGCGGCGACCCTCAACCAGGCCCTGGCACAGGGACTTCACCTGCTGCTGACGCCGGGCATCTACCACGTGGACCAGCCCATACAGGTCAACCGTGCGGGCACCGTGGTGCTGGGCCTGGGCTACGCGACGCTCGTGCCGGACAACGGGACCACGGTCCTGAAGGTCGCCGACGTCGACGGGGTCCGGCTCGCCGGCTTCCTCGTCGACGCCGGTCCCGTGAACTCGGCGACGCTGCTGGAGGTCGGCCCGGCGGGCGCCTCGGCGGACCACTCGGCCAACCCGACCACCGTGCAGGACGTCTTCGTCCGGATCGGCGGCGCGGGTGCCGGCAAGGCCACCACCAGCATGGTGATCAACAGCCGCCACACCATCGTCGACCACACCTGGGTCTGGCGCGCCGACCACGGCACCGGCGTCGGCTGGGAGACGAACCGCGCCGACTACGGCATCGTGGTCAACGGCGACGACGTGCTCTGCACGGGCCTGTTCGTGGAGCACTTCAACAAGTACGACGTCCAGTGGAACGGCCAGCGAGGCCGCACGATCTTCTTCCAGAACGAGAAGGCGTACGACGCCCCGAACCAGGCCGCCATCCAGAACGGCTCCGTGAAGGGCTACGCGGCCTACAAGGTCGGCGACAACGTCACCGCCCACGAGGGCTGGGGCCTGGGCAGCTACTGCTACTACAACGTCGCCCCGTCCATCGTGCAGCACCACGGCTTCGCCGCGCCGAACCGTCCGGGCGTGAAGTTCCACGACCTGCTGGTGGTCTCCCTGGGCGGCAACGGCCAGTTCGAGCACGTGATCAACGACACGGGATCGCCGACGTCGGGGACGTCCACGACTCCGTCCACGGTGACGGCATACCCCTGAGGTCCGTCCGCGGGCGCGGCCCGGCTGCTCTGCCGGGCCGCGCCCGCGCCGCGTCCGGGCGGTGGGGCGCCTCGGTACAGCGGGTGTCGCAGCGGCACCGCCCACATGACGTGTGCTTGAACCGGGTTGTCCGCCGATAGCCCGGTGCTATCCCCGAATGCCATCATCCGCAAGCTCGTCGGCCTGCCCCAGACTCACTGGCAACCGATCGTTCCACCCCACAGGACGAGAAGGAGCTCCCCCATGGCGTCGTTCCGCAGGAACACCGGCTCGAAGAGCGGCAGAAGACTCCTGGCCGTCGCGCTCGGCCTCGGTCTGGCCACCGCCGCACTCGGCACCGCGAGCCCGGCGACCGCCCAGAACACCGGCACGGCCCCCACCCACACCGCCGCCGCCTACGTGGGTGCGGCCGAGAACACCGGCAACAAGGCGTTCTTCGACGCCGTCCTGAAGTCGGTCGCCCAACGGCAGGCCGCACAGCCCTCCCTGAAGGTGGTGACCGTCTACTACAACGCCGCGCAGGCCCCGAGCTTCCGCTCCCAGATATCGAACGCGGCCTCCATATGGAACGCCTCGGTGTCGAACGTCAAGCTCCAGGCGACCTCGGGTAGCGGCGACTTCGCCTACTACGAGGGCAGCGACCCGAGCGGATCCTACGCCTCCACCAACGGCCACGGCCGCGGCTACATCTTCCTGGACTACGCGCAGAACCAGCAGTACGACTCGGTTCGAGTCGCCGCCCACGAGACCGGCCATGTGCTCGGCCTGCCCGACCACTACAGCGGTCCGTGCAGCGAACTGATGTCCGGCGGCGGCCCCGGTCCGTCCTGCACCAACCGGTACCCGAACAGCGCCGAGCGCTCCCGGGTCAACCAGCTGTGGGTCAACGGACTCGCCAAGGCCGTCGCGCAGCTGAACAAGGCGGGCTGACGCCGGTGACCGAGGCGGGCTGACCTCCCCACGACACAGCCCGTCCCCACGGTACGGACCGCGGCCCGGCCGGCCACCCGGTCAGGGCGCCGACCCGCGGTCCGTACGTCGTTCCACCCCTCCGCCCGCGTCCGGTGCCGGTGCCGGTGCCGGGAGGGTCTCTCGTCCCCCGGCGTCCCGCCGCTAGGCTCGGCACCGTGACGGTCACACGAGAGCACACCCCGCCGGCGACGGACGCCAGGACCGCGGCCTCCGCGGCGGCGTTCCTGGAGGGCCAGGAGATCACGACGACGGGCTGCGGACGCTGCGGTACGGAGATCTCGGGGGTCAACGGCCGCTACGCGTGCGGGAACTGCGGGTGGGTCAACCACTGGTCCGAAGGGCATACGCAGCTGCCGGCCTACGACCCGGTCGGGAATCTCCCGTCGGACGAGCACCCGTGACCCTGACCGGCTCCGGGCACGGCCGGCCACCGGAGCCACCCCGGCGCCCCGCCGGCCGACCGACCGGCTCCGTGACGGCCGACCGACCGGCTCCATGACGGCCGGCCGACCGGCGGCCGAACTCGTCCCTCCGGCGGGTCCGTTCACTCCGGATGGGCGACCGCGTCCTTCTGGAGCTCCACGGCCGATATCAGGCTCAGCCGCGGCTCCGCCTGCCGTAGCGCCTTCAGTGCCGCTATCGATGCGATGTCCCCGGTGAAACCGACGGCGGCCAGCCGGGAGCGCACCCACCGGGCGCGCAGCTGCCCGTCGCTGTCGGCCGACGTCGAGGCGAGCAGGGCGACGGCGCGTTCCAGACCCGGGCGTTCCTCGGGCCCGGCTTCCTCAAGCGCCTGCCGCAGGGCCTCGGCGACGAGTTCGGTGTCCCGGACGAGCAGCACGGCTTCGTACTTCCTGGTGAATCCCGCGATCGCTTTCATGGGGATCACTATGACTCCCGTGATCACTGCGGACCAAGCCACTTGAGGAGCCTCAGAGCATGGACGAGGGGCGCCCGGTCACCGCACGGCCGGTCACCCTCGTGGTGTCCGGGCCGCCCGCTGGTCGGGTGCGCGGTTCAGCAAGGCACGGGCCCGTTCGAGGGCCCGGGAGCGCATCCGCCGCCAGTCGGCCAGCTCGGTGCGGTGCGTACGGCGGACGGAGGCCAGGTCGCCCCCGCGGTAGGCGGCTTCGGGTCCGAGGTTGTTGACGATCGTCGAGGCGTGGAACCAGGCCCGCTGGTCGCCGTACAGGGTGCGCTGTGCGGCGGCGAGACAGCCGTCGGTGTGAGCGCGTACCCGGTAGCCGGTGGGCAGGGAGAGGGACAGCTCCGCGGGCCCGGTGCCGAACAGCGCCTGGCTGACCCGCCGTTGCTCGGCCTCGCCGCGCGGTCCGGCACCGGAACCGGGTGGTGTCAGTCCCCGGCGGGCGAGGCACTGGTCGGTGAGGGCGCGTTGCGCGGCCTTGATCGTGTCGTCCGCGGACAGTTCGATCCGGGCGGGGCGGTCCGCGCACCCCGCCGCACCGCCCAGCAGACAGAGGGCGGCGAGCACCGCGGACACCGGGCGGAGGGAGCGGGCGGGGCGGGACGGCATCGGGCGGAGGGGGCG
>NZ_WWJT01000152.1 GCF_009865385.1 Streptomyces sp. SID486
GGGGGGCGGGCGCCCGGGCGGGCGCTCGCCTGCGACGGGCCGCGGTAGCCGGCAAGCCCCCAGGAGTTCTTGACGGGCAACGAGCCGCCGACGTCCTCGGGCCCGCCGGCGGCGCCGCCGGCACGGTCACCGGCGCCGGTCTCCGGGCCCTCCGGCTGGGCGGGGATCGTCGGCGAGACACCGGCGGGTCCCGCGATCCCGGGCACGGCGGCGGACCCGCCACCGCGCCGGGCGGCCGTCCCGGTGCCCTTCTCCGGGGCCGCCCCCGCGTCGCCGAGCGCGGCTCGCGCCCGCGAGACGCGCAGTGCGTCCATGGTGGTGTCGTGCCGCAGCTCCGCCCGGCTCCAGGCCCGTTCGGCCAGCTCCCACAGGGTGGTCAGATGGCCGGTGTGAGTGCCGGTCGCCTCGGCGAGCGCGATGACCGCCCCCTTGGGCGCGAGGAGTTCCCCGCCCAGGTACCGCTCCCAGGACGTCTTGCTGTAGCCCGTCCGGTCGGCCAGGGCCGCGACGCTCAGACCGCCACGGTCCACGAGCTGCCGTAGCCGGCCGGTGAACTCCGCGATCTGCGGGTCCAGTTCCTCCGGCAGGGCTTTCCAACGAGGCATGGGTTTCCCCCTCTTCCCCCGGTCGTGCTGTCGATCTCGCGCGAGGCCCCCGGGCCGCCCACAGGGATGCGCTGACCAAGGATCCCAGGTCCCGGGGCGCGGTGCACGCGTGCGGGGGGTGCGGGCGCCGGGGCAGTGCACGCGTGGGGGGGGTGGCCGGGCGTCGGGCGGTCAGCCGCCGGGGGTCACCAGTCCCGTCTCGTACGCCAGCACCACCGCCTGCGCCCGGCTGCCCAGGTCGAGCTTGGTCATCGTGCGGTTGAGGTGGGTCTTGACGGTGGCCTCGCTGATGTGGAGGCGGTCGGCGATCTCCAGGTTGGACAGACCGCGTGCGGTGAGCGTGAGGACCTCCACCTCGCGGGCGGTCAGCACGTCGAGTCCGGGCGGGGGTTCGGCCCCGGCGGGGGCCTGCTGCCGGGCGAACGCCTCCACCAGGCGCCGGGTGACGCTGGGCGCGAAGAGCGCGTCGCCGCCCTCGACCGCGGTGACCGCCGCGAGCAGCCGCTCGGGCCCGGAGTCCTTCAGCAGGAACCCGGAGGCACCGGCGCGCAACGCCCCGTAGACGTACTCGTCCAGGTCGAAGGTGGTCAGCACCAGGACCCGGGGCGGGCGGTCGGCGGCCTGGGCGAGGATCCGTCCGGTCGCCTCGATGCCGTTGACGCCGGGCATCCGGATGTCCATCAGGACCACGTCGGGGCGGGTCTCGGCGGCGAGCCGCACCGCCTCCTCGCCGTCCCCCGCCTCGCCCACCACCTCGAAGCCGGGCGCCGCCTCCAGCAGGCCGACGAGACCGGCGCGGATGAGGAACTGGTCGTCCACGACGAGCACTCTGGTCATTCCGTACGGTCGCCCCCCGCCGTGCGCCGCGCGTCACCGCTCCGCCCGCGCCGTGTCCCCGCGGCCGGGTCCGGCGGCCGAGGTCGGCACGGTCAGCCGTACCTCGTAACCGCCCTGGGAGCGTGGGCCGACTGTGATCGTCCCGCCGTAGAGCTTGGCCCGCTCCCGCATGCCGATCAAGCCGTGTCCGGTGCCCGCCGGCACTCTGGCCGGATCCGCCCCCTCCCCGTCGTCGGTGACGCGGACGGTCAGCTCGTGGGCGCCGTAGCAGAGTTCCACGCGCGCGCGTGCGGGACCGGCGTGCTTGATGGCGTTGGTGAGGGCCTCCTGGACGACGCGGTAGGCGCACAGTTCGACGCCGGGCGGCAGTGCGCGTGCGGTGCCCTCGACGGCGAGATCCACGGGCAGACCACCGGCCCTGACCCGGTCGAGGAGTTCGCCGAGCCTGGCCAGGGTGGGCATGGGCGCCCGCTCGGGGGCCTCGGGGTCCTCCTCGCGCAGCACCTGGAGCATGCGGCGCAGCTCCTCCAGGGCCTCGCCGCTGGTGTCCGCGATGGTGCCGAGCGCGCCGCGCGCCTTGCCGGGGTCGGAGTCGAACACGAACCGGGCGAGGCCGGCCTGCACGGAGATGACCGACATGTGGTGGGCGACGACGTCGTGCAGTTCGCGGGCGATCCGGCCGCGTTCCTCGGCGACCGCGCGCCTGGCCCGCTCGGCCTGTTCGGCGCGCAGCCGCCGGGTCAGCTCGGCGGAGCGGCGCGCCAGGTACCCGAACCAGACCAGCACCGAGCAGTACAGCAGCGCCTGGCCGCACACGGAGGCCATGGAGGGGCTGTGGCTGACCACACCGGCGTACACCCAGAACGCGGCCAGGCAGCCGGCGCAGACCAGGGCGGCGCGCAGCGAGCGGACCGAGGCCACGGTGTACAGGGCGAGCATGGGGCCGAAGGTGCACACCACCGGCCAGTAGCCGAGGCTGACGTAACCGGCCGCCGCGGTTTCGGCGACGGCGAAGACGGCGAGGGGACGCCGGCCGCGCAGGGCGACCGGCAGGTGGGCGAGGGCGACGAGAACGTAGGCGCGGGCGTCGAGTTCCGGCCATCCCTGCGACCGGGACTCCCGCCCGAGCAGGACGGCCACCACGGCCATGGCCGCCGCGATCAACGTGTCCACGACGAGCGGGCGGTGGGTCCTCGGTCGCATCGCCGCAGGGTAACCCGCACGGGTGACGGCCGGAGTCAACCGGACGCGGTACCGCGGAAGTTGCAGACGCCGGGCGGCTGCCGCACGGGGTGGTACGGCGGTTCGGCCCGGGGGTCGACGCGGTACGCGGCGGGCGGCCGTAGCGTCGGGGCCGGGGACACGACAGGTGGCCCGCGCCCCCGGGGGAGGCGCGGGCCACCTGTCCTGGCGCGCTACTTGGCGAGCGTGAAGTGCAGGATGTCCTTGAGGAACGGCAGCTTCAGCAGCGGGTCGGGCTGGATCATCAGCGCCAGCAGGGTGATCGCCAGGCCGAGGACGCCGTACGTGACGATGTCCGTGAAGCGGGAGCGCACGGCGAGCATGCCGACGTCCGGCAGCAGCCAGCGCAGCACCGCGCCGCCCAGCAGCGCCACGCCGATGAGCACGGTCCCCGGCCGGAACGCGTCCAGCGCGGTCACCAGCAGGCCGACCGCCACCAGCCCGGTGACGGCGAGCAGCGGCCACTGCCGGGCGGGCGCCGGGGCGTCGCCGGCGGCGGCCCGTCCGCCGCCCTCGGGCCGCGCGGTGTCTCTGGTGAACAGCGGGAAGCGGCGGGTGGTGCGGCGCGGACGCCCCTCGGCGTCGGGTGCGCTGACGGCGTCGCGCACGGTCGGTTCCGCGGGCCCGTGGGAGCGGGAGTCGTCAGCCGGCACTGCGCTCCGCCGCCTCGACCACGTTGACCAGCAGCTGCGCCCGGGTCATCGGGCCCACACCGCCGGGGTTGGGGGAGATCCAGCCGGCCACCTCGGTGACGTCCGGGTGGACGTCACCGACGATCCTGCCCTCGGCGTTGCGGGAGACGCCGACGTCCAGGACGGCCGCGCCCTCCTTGACGTCCTCGGCGCGGATCAGGTGCGGGGAGCCGGCCGCCGCGACGATGATGTCGGCCCGCCTCAGGTGGGCGGGCAGGTCGCGGGTGCCGGTGTGGCACTGGGTGACGGTGGCGTTCTCGCTGCGCCGGGTGAGCAGCAGCGGCATCGGGCGGCCGATGGTGACGCCGCGGCCGACGACCACGACCTCGGCGCCCTTGATCTCCACGCCGTGCGCCCGCAGCAGGCTGAGGATGCCGTTGGGGGTGCAGGGCAGCGGAGCCGGCTCGTTCAGGACCAGGCGGCCGAGGTTCATCGGGTGCAGGCCGTCGGCGTCCTTGTCCGGGTCCATCAGCTCCAGGATGCGGTTCTCGTCGATGCCCTTGGGCAGCGGCAGCTGGACGATGTAGCCGGTGCAGGCCGGGTCCTCGTTCAGCTCCCGGACGACCGCCTCGATCTCCTCTTGGGTGGCCGTGGCCGGCAGCTCGCGCTGGATGGAGGCGATGCCCACCTGGGCGCAGTCGCGGTGCTTGCCGGCGACGTACTTCTGACTGCCGGGGTCGTCCCCGACCAGGATCGTGCCGAGGCCGGGCGTGACGCCCTTCTCCTTCAGCGCCGCCACGCGGGCGGTCAGATCGGACTTGATCGCTGCTGCGGTGGCCTTGCCATCGAGAATCTGGGCGGTCATGTCCCCATCCTCGCGGATGACCCGGTCCCGGTTCCAATCCGGGTGTCACAGCATGATCAGTGATGTTGCACTTGCACAACACCTGACGTATCCGGCTGGACAAGTAAGAGCGTGTTAAAGAACGATGGGCACACAGTGCCGCGGGCAGTGCCGGGGGGACGGACCGCATCTGTAGAACTCTCCTCCGAACCGTGCCGCGTGTCGTCCCCGCACTTGAGCAACGCAAACGGAGGAAGACCGCCATGAGCTTTGGCGACCCGAACAATCCCTACGGCGCCCCGCCCCAGCAGCCCCCGGCCGCGCCCGGCTACGGCTACCCGCAGCAGCCGGGCGTCCCGCCGCAGGGCTACGGCTACCCGCAGCAGGCCGCCTACCCCGGTTACCCGGGCGCCAACGCGATGCCGCAGTCGATGCCGGGTCTGCTCGTGACGGCACGGGTGTTCCTGTACCTCATCTCCGCGGTCCAGATCATCGCCGGCCTGATCTGGCTGTACGTCGCCGCCTTCGTCAACGACGTCTCCAACACGGCGGACGACCTGGGCAGCTCGTCCGACGACAACCCGTTCGACTCGATCGGCGACGGCGGGCACATGGCCGCGGGGCTGATCGTGTTCATCGCGCTGATCGCGCTGGGCCTGGCCGCGCTGTCCATCACCCTGGGCGTGAAGTTCGGCCGCGGCGCCCAGGGCGTGCGCATCACCACGGTGGTCTACGGCGCGCTCGGCGGCGTCGTCGGTCTGCTCATGCTCTTCGTCGGCATGGACTCCGGTCTCGCCTCCGCGGTGATCTTCCCGCTGATCTGGGTGGTGTTCGCGGCCGTGATCACCGCCGCGCCGGTCGTCCCGAGCGGTACCGCCTGGTTCAACCGTCCGCGCTACTGAGCGCGCGGGTCCGACCGCCCGCCGGGCTGTGGCTTCCCCTCCTCGCGAGGAGGGGAAGCCACAGCCCGGCGGCGTTTCACGGGCCGGGGGCGGGCATCGGTGCTCCGCGGACCCGGGGCCTGGCGGCGGTGTTCCGCGGACCCGGGGACGGGCGGCGGTGTTCCGCAGACCCGGGGACGGGCCTCGGTTCTCCGCGGGGCGGGACCGGCGGCAGTGTTCCGCGGGGCGGGACCGGCGGCGGTGTTCCGCACGCCCCCGCATCCGCCCCCGCACCCGCCCCGGGCCCTCACTGGTCCAGGTAGGCCAGCACGGCCAGCACCCGGCGGTTGTCGGAGTCCGCCTGGTGGAGACCGAGCTTGGTGAAGATGTTGCCGATGTGCTTGGCGACGGCCTTCTCGGTGATGAACAGGGCCTGGGCCACGCCCGCGTTGGAGCGGCCCTGGGCGATGAGTTCGAGGACCTCGCGTTCCCGCGCGGTGAGACTGCCGACGGACGCGTCGCGCTCCTTGCGGACCAGCAGCCGGGAGACGACCTCGGGGTCCATCGCGGTGCCGCCCGCTGCCACCCGCCGGATGGACTCCAGGAACCGGGCGCCGTCGGTGACGCGGTCCTTGAGCAGGTAGCCGACGCCCCGGCCGCCGCCGGCCAGCAGTTCACGGGCGTAGAGGGGTTCGACGTACTGGGAGAGCAGCAGCACCGGCAGGCCGGGGTCCTGCTCGCGCGCGGCCAGGACGGCACGGAGCCCCTCGTCCGTGAAGTCCGGCGGGAGCCGGACGTCGACGACCGCGACGTCCGGCCGTTCCCGGCCGAGGGCCCGGAGCAGATCGGCGCCGTTGTCCACGGCTGCCACCACGTCGTGGCCGTAGGCCCCGAGCAGGCGGATCAGCCCGTCCCTCAGGAGGAAGTGGTCTTCGGCGAGGACAATACGCACGGGATCTCCATGGTCACGATCGTCGGGCCACCCGCCGGGCTGCTCACGGTCAGCACGCCGTCGAAGGTGGCGAGCCGGCGCTCGACACCCCGCAGGCCGGTGCCGCGGGAGGCGTCGGCGCCGCCGCGTCCGTCGTCGGTGACGGTGATGCGGAGCAACCCGGGATCGTAACGGAGTTCGACTCGGGCCCGGTGGGCGCCCGCGTGCTTCGCGGCGTTGGTCAGGACCTCCGAGACGGCGAAGTAGGCGGCGGACTCCACGGGCATCGCGGGACGGCCCGGCAGCTCGGCCCGGACGTCGGTGCGCACCGGGCAGGTGAGGGCCAACGCCTCGACCGCGTCGGCGAGTCCGCGGTCGGCGAGGACCGGTGGATGGATGCCGCGGACCAGGTTGCGCAGCTCCTCCAGCGCCGCCGAGGAGGACTGCCGGGCCTCGTTCAGCAGGCCGCGCACGGCCCCGGGGTCGGACTCCAGCAGCTGCTCCGCCGCGTCCAGCGTCATGCCCATGGCCACCAGACGGGCCTGGGCGCCGTCGTGCAGATCGCGCTCGATCCGGCGGATCTCCGCCATCTGCGTGTCCACCGCGTCGGACCGGGTGGCGGCCAGATGCCGGATCCGGCCGGCCATCAGCTCGCTCTCGCCCGGCGCCAGCATCGCCCTGGTGTACAGGGCGTGTACGCGGACGGCACGCGGGGCCGCCCACAGGGCCAGCGCCAGCTGGAGCGCCCCGAGGACACCGGCGAGCACCGCCGTGGCCCGGCCCTCGATCGGGATGAACTGGTACCACAGGCCGTCCCACTCGGCGGACAGCGGAACACCGAAGAGTGCCAGGAAGACACCCCAGACGCCGCTGAGGACCAGCGCGAGCGGGAGGAAGGCCAGGAACGCGCCCGCGATCGGGTCGGTGAGCGCCCAGACGTACTCCCGCCGGGTCTGCGGATCGCTCATGATCCAGCGGTAGCGGGCGACGGGACCGGAGGCACCGGCGGGCTCGGGCGGCAGCGGTCCGGGCGGCCCCGGGATCTCCACCCCGGCCCAGCGCCGGGCGAGTTCACGCTGTCGTACGGCCAGGCCGCGTACCCCCTCCATGGCTCGCGGCACCAGGCCGAGGCCCGGTCCGACCAGGCTGATCGCGCCGGACACGGCGAGCGACCGGCCGAGGGCCGCCGTCGACATCCAGCACAGCGCCGACGCCCGCCTCAGTCCCGTCACCCCGGCGGACACCGAGAAACCTCTGATCGTCTCCGGCGGGCGGACTCCGCCCGGCCTCGTCATGCGGTCGTCCATGCGACTCGCTCCCCCTGTTTTTCCCGTTCGTGCGCCGCCGTGCGCGGCGCCGGTGCCGTCCCTCCGTGCGGGACCGGGCTCCGCCACTCATTGTGGTGGCGCGGGGGCGGGGAACGCGGTGGAGATAACTCCCCTCTGGGGGGGCGGCGTCACGGTCACGGGCAGCCGGACGCGGGCGGTAGCGCATCGGTGCCGGGGCCGGGCCGGGGGCGGGGCCGACCGGGCACCGGGGCCGGTCAGACGCCGGAGCCAGATCAGATGCCGGAGTCGGTCAGACGCCGGAGCCAGATCAGATGCCGGAGTCGGTCAGACGCCGGAGCCAGATCAGATGCCGGAGTCGGTCAGACGCCGGAGCCAGGTCAGGCACCGGAGCCGGGGCGGCGGCCCGGGGCGACGGCGGCCGGAGCGGGCGACCGGCCCGGGCATGCGTGGTCCCGCCCGTCGAGGGACGGGCGGGACCGGACCGCTCCCGGCGGCGGGCGCCTCAGCGGGGCCGACGGCTCAGCGCGCTCGGCACGGCGGGCGCCACGCACGGCCGACGGCTTGGCACGGCGGGCGCCACGCACGGCCGACGGCTCGGCACGGCGGGCGCCACACCTGGCCGACGGCTCAGCACGGCGGCGTCTCGTGACGCGCGGTCCGCGGCTCGGCACGGCGGCGTCGCGCGCGGTCCGCGGCTCAGTGGAAGAAGTGGCGCGTGCCCGTGAAGTACATCGTCACGCCCGCCTTCTTGGCGGCCTCCACGACCTGCTCGTCCCGGATCGAGCCGCCCGGCTGGACGATCGCCCGGACACCGGCGCCGATCAGGATCTCCGGACCGTCGGGGAAGGGGAAGAAGGCGTCGGAGGCCGCGTAGGAACCCCGGGCGCGCTCCTCGCCGGCCCGCTCGACGGCCAGCTTGCAGGAGTCGACGCGGTTGACCTGGCCCATGCCGACACCGACCGAGGCGCCGTCCTTGGCGAGCAGGATCGCGTTGGACTTCACCGCACGGCACGCCTTCCACGCGAAGGCCAGCTCCCGCAGCTCCTCCGGGGAGAGCGCCTCACCGCTGGCGAGCGTCCAGGCCGCCGGGTCGTCACCCTCGGCCTGGAGCCGGTCGGCGGCCTGGAGCAGCGCGCCGCCGTCGATCGGCTTGACCTCGACCGGGTGGGCCGGGGCGTCGGGGCAGCGCAGCACGCGGATGTTCTTCTTCTTGGTGAGGGCCTCCAGCGCGCCCTCCTCGTAGCCGGGCGCCACGATGACCTCGGTGAAGATGTCCGCGACCTGCTCGGCCATCTCCTTGCTGACCGGACGGTTCACGGCGATCACACCGCCGTACGCCGAGACCGGGTCGCAGGCGTGCGCCTTGCGGTGCGCCTCGGCGACGTCCGCGCCGATCGCGATGCCGCAGGGGTTGGCGTGCTTGATGATCGCCACGCAGGGCTCGTCGTGGTCGTACGCGGCACGGCGGGCGGCGTCCGTGTCCGTGTAGTTGTTGTACGACATCTCCTTGCCGTGCAGCTGCTCGGCCGCCGCGAGCCCGCCCTCGCCGGAGGTGTAGAGGGCGGCGGGCTGGTGCGGGTTCTCGCCGTAGCGCAGGGTGTGCGCGCGCTCCAGGGTGGTGCCGATGAACCCGGGGAAGGCCGAGTCGTCCGCGGGCGCGTAGGCGGAGGCGAACCAGGAGGCGACCGCGATGTCGTACTCGGCGGTGTGCCGGAACGCCTCGCCGGCCAGCCGCTTGCGGGCGGCGAGGTCGAAGCCGCCGTCCTGCACCGCGGCCAGGACGTCGGCGTACCGCTGCGGGCTGGTCACCACGGCCACGGACGGGTGGTTCTTGGCGGCGGCGCGGACCATCGAGGGGCCGCCGATGTCGATCTGCTCGACGCACTCGTCGGGCGAGGCGCCGGAGGCGACGGTCTCCCGGAACGGGTAGAGGTTGACCACGACGAGGTCGAACGGCTCCACGCCCAACTCGGCGAGCTGCTCGCGGTGACTGTCCAGCCGCAGGTCGGCGAGGATGCCCGCGTGCACCTTCGGGTGCAGGGTCTTGACCCGGCCGTCCAGGCACTCGGGGAAGCCGGTCAGCTCCTCGACCTTGGTGACGGGGACGCCGGCGGCGGCGATCCGGCCGGCCGTGGACCCGGTGGAGACCAGCTCCACGCCGGCCTCGTGCAGCCCGCGGGCCAGCTCCTCCAGACCGGTCTTGTCGTAGACGCTGACGAGCGCGCGACGGATGGCCCGCTTGTTGCTCTCGGCGGTCACTGGATAACTACCTTTCGTCCCTCGATGCGATAGCCGTTGCGGGCGAGCCGCCCCACGACCTCGACGAGCAGCCTTCGCTCGACTTCCTTGATGCGCTCGTGCAGCGCGCTCTCGTCGTCCTCGTCCCGGATCTCGACCACGCCCTGGGCGATGATCGGGCCGGTGTCGACGCCGTCGTCGACGAAGTGGACGGTGCAGCCGGTGACCCTGGCGCCGTACGCGAGCGCGTCACGGACGCCGTGGGCGCCGGGAAAACTGGGGAGCAGGGCGGGGTGGGTGTTGACGAACCGTCCGCCGAACCGGGCCAGGAACTCCTTGCCCACGATCTTCATGAACCCGGCGGAGACGACGAGGTCCGGCTCGTGTGCGGCCACGGCCGCGGTGAGCGCGGCGTCCCACTCCTCGCGGGAGCCGTGGTCCTTCACCCTGCACACGAAGGTGGGGATCCCGGCGCGCTCGGCGCGGGCCAGCCCCTCGACACCAGTACGGTCGGCGCCGACGGCCACGACGCGGGCGCCGTACGCCTCGGCGCCGAGGGCGGCGATCCCGTCCAGCAGCGCCTGCAGATTGGTGCCGGAGCCGGAGACCAGCACGACGAGGCGCTTGACTGCCGGGCCGGCGGAGGTGGCGGCCACGATGGGGCCCTTTCTCGGGTTGCGATCCGTGTACGGCCGGTTTGTACGGTCCTACGAATGCTTCGCGCCCCGGTATACGGGGAAGTCTACGAAGCGGCCGACCGCCAGCAACGATACCGGCACTCAGGAAGGGCCCCTCGGGACGGGTGGTCCGCCGGAAGGTAGCGTTCGCAAGGATCACGAAAGAGCAACCCCGGGAACGCGGTCGTCGTGCGGTGCGTTCACGGGGTGGAAGCTCACGTCGGACTGCCGTAGTCACCTAGGGGAAGACGCTCTTTTGATGCCCGATCGCAGCCTGCGACTCCTCACGTTCCCGCCGCGCCCGGCCCAGGGAGGCGAGGGTGGCGCCGCCCTGCTGCGGGAGCGTCCGACCTGGCCCCCGGCACAGACTCCGCGAGGCGGCCCCGAAGGCTCCGGACAGGACGGCTCCGGCCGAGGCGGCGCGAACCAGGGCGGCTCCGGGCACGGCGGCTCCGGGGCGGACGGCTCCGGGCACGGCGGTCCCGGACAGGGCGGCTCCGGGGCGGACGGCTCCGGGCACGGCGGTCCCGGACAGGGCGGCTCCGGACAGGGCGGGTCAGGGCAGGGCGGTTCCGGGCGGGACGGCGGGCGGCAGGACGACAATCCGTTCGCGCCACCGCCGGAGGGCACGCCGGACCAGCCGTGGCAGCCGCGTCATCCCGGTGGAGCGTCAGGGCACGGCCCTGGTCACGGGCACGGTTCAGGCTGGGGCGGCGCGGGCCAGGGGCAGGCCCCCGGGGGCGCTCAGGGACCCACCGGCGGTCAAGGGCCCGACGGCCATTCGCCCTGGGGCGGTCAGTGGAGCGACCGGCAGCCCGGCCGCTCCCCCGGCGGCTTCGGCGAGCGTCCCGGCGGCGGCCCGCAGGGGCCCGGCGGACCGACCGGCTCCGGCATGCGCTGGGACCCGACGGACCCGGCGCAGCGCCGCGCGCGGTACGCACTGCTCTCGGGCATGTGGTCGGTCTTCTTCGTCCTCTTCAGCTGGCCGTACGTAGCGCTGCTCCTCGGCGCCCTGGCCCTGTACTGGGGCACCAGCGCGCTACGGGCCAAGCCGCGCCGCCCGTCCCCGGACAGCCCCGCGAACTCCGCGCACTCCGCGAACTCGGCGAACCCCCTGAACGCTGGGAACCCCGCGAACGGGGCGAACCCGGTGCCCCCCGGGGCTCCGCCGGCCCCGCCGGCGCAGGCCGGCCGGCCTCAGAGGACAGCGGCCGTCACCGGTCTGGTCACCGCCTCCCTGGCCCTGGTCCTGGTGGCCTCGACCTTCACCGTCCAGCTGGTCTACCGCGACTACTACACCTGCGTCGGCGACGCCCTCACCCACGAGGCCAAGCAGTCCTGCGAGACCCTCCTGCCGCGGGAACTGCGCGGCGTCCTCGGCAACCAGGACGGCTGAGACCACGCGCCCGGCGGAGCCCGGCAGGGCCGGTACGCGGTGGGCGGATCAGGTGGGGCACACGGGGTGACACGCGGCCGGAGCGAGACTCCGGCCCGCGTGTCAGGATCACGGCCGGCCCTCCCCGTCATCCTCGGCCTCCCCCTCCGTCTGTGACCCCGCCGCACGGTCCGGTTCCGGCCGAGGCGTCCCGTTGGTGCCGGGGCGGGGCTCGACCCGGGCTCCCGGGCGGGGTCCGGCAGGTGGCCAGGGGGTGGGGTCGGCGGTGTCCTGGGAGGCGGCCTCCTTCAGGGCCGCCCAGCGGGAGGCGCGGGCGCCGTCGTCGTGCCATTCCTCGTGGAGCGGGGTGAGCGTCGGGAACGGATCCTCGGCGGGGACGAAGTCGTACAGATCCTCCTCCGCGACCTCGGCAGCGCCTGCGGAGCCCACCGGGCGCGCGGGCGCCGGCGTACGACCCTTGCGGTCTTCCTTCGCCTTGCCCGCACCCTTACCCGCGCCCGCACCCTTGCCCGCGCCCTTGGCTCTGGCCCAGAGCCCGGTCCCGTCGGGGCCCGCGTCGCCCCCGTCGCCCCCGTCACCGCCGTCACCCCCGGCGGCTCCACCGGCCCCGCCCGCCGGGTCCGCCGGGCCCGCCGCGTCCGCCGGGTCTCCCGCCCCGTCCGCTGCCCCGTCCACTGTTCCTTCCGCGAAGGCCGGCGGCCCGTCGGTGTGCGCGGCCGCGTCCGTCCCGTCCGCCCCGACCGCTTCCGAAGCCGACGCCGGTGTCGAAGCCGAAGCCGGTGCCGATGAGGGTGCCGGTGCCGTCGACGGGCCTGCCCGGCCCGCCACCCCGGCGCCGGCCCGCTCCCCCGCCTTCGCCGCGGCCACCGGCGGTACGGCCGCCCTCCCGCCCTGCCCCCCG
>NZ_WWJT01000153.1 GCF_009865385.1 Streptomyces sp. SID486
GCGCGTTCCGCGCGGCCTACGGCCCCGGAACCGGGACGCGAAAGGGGTTCGCCAGCCGCGGACGACCGCGGCCGGCGAACCCCTCGGGCCATGACCGCGGTTCCCCCGGGCGACCCGCGGGAACCGCTCGGACCACGGCGTGGTGCCTAGCGCTCGCCGGCCAGCTTCCAGGCGGCGGGCAGGGCGCCCATCGCCAGGGCGGCCTTGAGGGCGTCACCGATCAAGAACGGGGTGAGGCCGGCCGCGATCGCCTGGGACGCGGACAGGTGCGCCGCCAGGGCCAGGTAGGGGACGCCGACCGCGTAGATGACGGCCTCGCCGAGGATCATCGTGCCGGCCATGCGCAGCGGGGAGCGGTCGGCGCCGCGGCGGGCCAGGGCGCCGACGAGGGCGGAGGCGAGCAGCATGCCGAGGATGTAGCCGAAGGAGACCATGCCCGCACCGGAGTCGCCGTTCGCGAACCAGGGCATGCCGGCCACGCCGGCGACCGCGTACAGGGCGAGGGAGAGGAAGCCGCGGCGGGCACCGAGGGTGGTGCCGACGAGCAGCGCGGCGAAGGTCTGGCCGGTCACCGGCACCGGCGAGCCGGGGACCGGAACGGACAGCTGGGCGGCGAGGCCGGTGAGCGCGGCGCCGCCGACGACGAGGGCGGCATCGCGGACGCGGGAGGACGGCAGCAGGTCGGCGAGGACTGAGCCGGGGCGGGCGACGGCGGTGGCGGTGCTCATGGGGACTCCGCGGGTGACGGGGACATGCTGGGACACGGTGACGCTATCCCAGGCGACTCGGGCCGATCACCGTCAGCGCTCGACAAAGGGCGGAACGAGGGCTTCGTTGGCTCCGGACAAAAAGCGCCGGTTACACCGGTCCCGGCGTGACGCCGATCACTGAGGCAGGGACGTTTCCCTCACGCCGTGCGGGCGCCGGGAGGACTGTGCGGTCTCTCCAAACGGGCGCCGGCCGTCTGGCCGGACTCCCCCTTCCTGGCCTACCCTTCCAGCCATGGTCGCCCAGTCCCGGTACCTCACCTCGCGTCGCTATGTCGACCTGCGACGCCAGGGCACGGCCACCTGTCGCCGTCCGGTGTAGGGCGGGCTCCTCGACGCGCCTCGCCCGCTCGCGAGCCTTTCCGAGACGTGTCGACCCCGCTCCCGAGGACGGTCCTCCATGCCCCGCACCGCGGTTCCCGCCCCTGCCTCCCCCGTCCCGCGCGCCGCGGACAGCGACCGGCGGCGCACCAGTGCCAGCGTCGTGCTGCGGTCCGTGCTGGAGCACGGGCCGGTGGCCCGCAGCACCGTCGCCCGGCTGACCGGGCTGTCGCCCGCGTCGGTGACCGAGCACTGTGCCCGGCTCACCGAGCGGGGTCTGATCCGGGAGTCCGCCGCACCGCGCCGCTCGAACGGGATGGGCCGCCCGCACGTCCCGGTGGACCTGGACGACCGCCGCTTCCTGGTCGCCGGCGTGCACGTGGCCGTGCCGTACACCACGGTGGCGCTGCTGGACCTGCGCGGCCGGGTGGTGGCCCGGCGTGAGCTGCGGCACGAGCGGACCGAGCCGGCGAGGGTGCTGGCGCGGGCCGCCGAGGCTCTCGCGGGGCTGCTCGCCGAGGTGCCGGGCCGGCGCCCGCTGGGCGTGGGGGTGGCGGTGGGCGGCTGGGTGGACCGGGAGACGGGCACGGTGGTCGAGCACGAGCTGCTGGGCTGGCGGGAGGTGCCGGTGCGGGAGCTGCTCGGTGCCCGCACCGGTCTGCCGGTCCGGGTCGACGGCCACGCGCGGGCGCTGGTGCACGGGGAGCGGCTGTTCGGCCGGGCCCGGGGCAGCCGGAGCGTGCTGCACCTGTTCGTGGGGAACATGGTGGACTCCGCCTTCGCCACCCACGACGAGGTGCACTACGGGCCCCGTTCCGCGGCCGGGGCCATCGCCCATCTGCCGGTGCCGGGCGGCACCGAGCCGTGCGCGTGCGGCCGTACCGGCTGCCTCCAGGCGGAGTTGAGCGAGCGGACGCTGTGCCGGCGGGCGCGGGCGGCCGGGGTGACCGGCGCGGCCGAC
>NZ_WWJT01000154.1 GCF_009865385.1 Streptomyces sp. SID486
CGGGCCGCAGACCGGCCCGCCGCCGCACGGTCGCCACGGCGGCGGCGTCGAGCAGCGCGAGGGGCGCCGGGCGGTCGGACGGGGCGTGCGCCGGTGACCGCCGGTCGGTGCCGAGGAGGGCGGTGGTGACCAGCTCTTCCCAGGTGCTCTCCGACGTCGTGGTGCCCCCGTCGGCATGTGTCCCGTTCATCGTGCCGCCCCCTTCATCGTTTTCCCTCCACCTGCCTGTGCGTGCGGTCCGCGCGGCTGGTCGCGCTGCCCGGCACCGCCTCGCCCGCGCTCTTGTCCGCCTGTGTGCGGCCCGTGCGGCGGGTCAACACGGTGGGGCCGCCTCGCCTGTGCTCTGCGCCTGCCTGCGTCTGTCTGCGTGTGCGGTTCGCGTGGCGGGTCCTGGCAGTGGGCTCGCCGCGCCTGTGCTCCTTTCGCCTGTCTGTGCGGGCCGCCGTGTGTGCGGGCCGCGTGGTCGGTCGGTGCGGTGGGCCCGCCTCGCCCGTGCTCTTCGCTCGCCCGGGTGTGGTCGGTGCGGCGGGGTCAGCACAGGGGTACCGCCTCGCCCACGCCCTCCGGCCAGGCGGTGAGCGGGGTGAAGCCGCGGTGGCCGCACTCGCCGAAGACCGTGACGGGTGCGCCGCCGGACAGGGCGACCAGCCGCCACAGGCCGGACCGGGAGCGGGCGGTACCCGTCAGCGGCAGGGCCGCGTCCGTGCCGGCGTCGGCCAGCTGCCACCGGTCGCCGTCGGGCACCGGTGTCACCCGGCCGAGGGTGACCGGGACCGACTCCAGCCAGGGGTCCTCGCGCAGCGCCTCGCCGTACCCGGCCGCCGCCTCGGCGGTGGTCACGCCCGGCGGGCGGAACGCGGCCGGGGCCGGGGTGGCGAACCGCTCGCCCAGGGCGGACCGGGGCTGGCCGGCGCCCGGATACGCCGACAGCTCGGCCTCCAGCGCCAGGCCGACCGGCAGGGACAGCTCCGGTGCCCGGCCCGCCGCGCCGTAGGACAGCAACAGCCGGGTCCGGCCGGACGCGGCGCCGTGCAGCCATATCCGGCGCGTCGTCAGCTTCGGGTCCACCGTGTCGTACTGGGCGAGGACCAGCCAGTGGTCGCGTACCGGCGGCCCGTCCGGTGCGGCGGGCAGGCCGAGCCGGGAGCGGACCGTGGCGGCGAGGGCGTCCGGCAGCAGGTCGCGGCGCAGCCAGCCCTGGTCGAGCAGGTGCAGCAGCGCGCACTCCTCCAGCAGCCGGGCCGGCCAGCCCGCTCCGGAGGCCGGGATCGCCCCCAACTCCCGCACGCGCGCGGCCAGCCCGGGTGCCTGGGCGTCGACCATGCGGGCCGCCGTCTCCTCCCACATCCCGTATCCCGCCTGCTCGGCCGTGGCCAGGCCGCCGCGCAGCAGGTCCGCCAGGCGCTGCTCCAGCTCGGTCGCGCCCGCCGTGACCCGTTCGGCCCGGCGCCCGGCCCGCCGCCGGGCCGCCTCCGG
>NZ_WWJT01000155.1 GCF_009865385.1 Streptomyces sp. SID486
TCCAGCGGGCCAGGTCGCCGGTGCGGTACATGCGGCTGCCCGGCGGCCCGTACGGGTCGGCGACGAACCGCTCCGCCGTCTGCGCGGGCCTGGCGAGGTAGCCGTGCGCCAGTCCGGTCCCGGCCAGGTACAGCTCGCCGGTGGTGCCCTCGGGCACCGGGCGCAGCAGGCCGTCCAGGACGTAGGCGCGGGTGTTGTCCAGCGGACGGCCGATGGGGATCGCGTCCGGTCCGCCGTCGGCGGTGTGGGCGGTGGCGAAGACGGTCGCCTCCGTGGGGCCGTACCCGTTGACGACGGTGGTGCCCGGGCAGTGCGCCCGCAGCCGGGTGACGGTCCCGGGGTCGAGGACGTCGCCGCCCGCCCAGATCTCCGTCAGCCCGGCCGCCGCGTCCGGCGCGATCTCCGCGACCGTGCGCAGGAGTTCGGGCGTGAGGAACAGCGCGGTGACGCCCCGCTCGGGGATCACGCGGCGCAGGACGTCGGGGGTGACGGGGCCGGGCGGGGCGATGACGACCGTCCCGCCGTTCAGGAGCGGGACCCACACCTCGTACGTCGCCGAGTCGAAGGTGTAGGGGGCGTGCGCCAGCACCCGGCGGTGACCGCCGCCCTGGAAGCGGGCGTCGGCGGCGAGTTCGACGACGGCGCGGTGCGGGACGACGACCCCCTTGGGTTCCCCGGTGGAGCCGGAGGTGTGGAGGACGCACGCGGGTGAGCCCGGGTGGGGTCGCGGGAGGGGCGAGGCGGGGGGTGGTCCGGGCTCGTCGATGGACACGCTCCGTACGCCGCCGGGCGGTTCGGCCCCCGTGCCGGTCAGCGCCAGCCGCACCCCGGCCTCCCGGGCCAGCCGGGCCAGCCGGCCGGCCGGCTGGGCCGGGTCGAGCGGCAGCCAGCAGGCACCCGCCTTGAGGACGGCCAGCTGGGCCACGACGACGGCCGGGGAACGGGCCGCCAGGAGGGCCACCGTGTCGCCGGGGGCGGCGCCCGCCCCGACCAGGCGGGCGGCCAGGGCGTCGGACGCGGCGTCCAGTTCGGCGTAGGTGAGGGTGGTGCCGTCCGACTCGACGGCCGGGGCGCCGGGGGTCCGGGCGGCCTGCGCGGCGAACCGGGCGGTGACGGTGGCGGGCCGGGCCTCGGGGCGGGCCGGGCCGGCGGCGAGGCCGATCAGCCCCAGGTGCTCCGCGGGCGGCAGGACGTCGACGTCTTCCGCCGGCCCGTCGAGGCCCTCCGCAAGCCGCCCCAGGGCGTGGGCCATGCGGCCGGCCACCGCGGACGCCGACAGGCCCCGGCGGCAGCCGACCGACAGCCACAGCCGCTCGCCGGCGCTGATTGCCAGCGTCACCGGGTAGTGGGTGGCGTCCGTGACCTCCAGCAGGGCCGTCTCGTCCGGGCCGGCGTCGTCCTCCCCGCGCTGCGGGAAGTTCTCGAAGGCGAGGACGGAGTCGAACAACTCCCCCGCGCCGGCGGCCCGCTGCACGTCGGCGAGGCGCGCGTGCTGGTGGGCGACGAGCCGGGACTGTTCGTCCTGGAGGCGGCCCAGCAGTTCGGCCGTGGTCTCGCCGGCGCGCAGCCGTACCCGCACCGGGAGCGTGTTGACGAACATGCCGACCATGCCCTCGACGCCGGGCAGGTCGTGCGGGCGGCCGGAGACGACCGCGCCGAAGACCACGTCCCGGCCGCCGGTGGTCCGGGCCAGGACCAGCGCCCAGGCCGCCTGCACGAGGGTGTTGAGGGTGACGCCGGCCTCGGCGGCGCGGCGGCCCAGTGCGGTGGTCAGGCCGGCGGGCAGGCGGACCGCGGCGCGGTCGCAGGAGCCGTCGTCGGCTCCGGCCGGCGGCGCGAGCGGCGGGGCCGGTTCGAGGCCCTCCAGCGCCTGTGCCCAGGCCGTCTCCGCCTTCTCCCGGTCCTGCCGCGCCAGCCACGCCAGATAGTCGCGGTAGGGCGCGGCGGGCGGCAGCGGGCGGCCCGCGACCAGGGCGGCCAGGTCCGCCTCCAGGATCGGCATGGACCAGCCGTCGAGCAGGATGTGGTGGAAGGACAGCAGCAGTTCGGCGCCGGTGTCGTGGCGGGCGAGGGTGGCCCGGACCAGGGGCGGCCGTGCGGGGTCGAACCGGCGGGCCGCGTCCGTCTCGCGCAGCCGCCGCATCCGTACGGCCGTCTCGTCGGGGCCGAGGCCGGTGAGGTCGGCCTCCCGCCACGGCACCTTCACCGCGCGCGGGACGATCTGCACGGGCCGGTCGAGGCGTTCGTGGCGGAAGCAGGCGCGCAGGTTCGGGTGGCGCCGCAGCAGTTCCGTCACCGCCGCCCGGATCCGCCCCGGGTCGGTGCCGGGGTCGATCCGGAAACGGGCCTGGACCAGGTAGGGGTCGGGTCCGGTGGTGTCCCGCAGGGTGTGGAAGAGGAGTCCCTCCTGGGCCGGGGACAGCGGCAGGACGTCCTGGACGTTGGCGCTCACCGGGCGTTCACCCCGCCGTCGAGGCCGTCGAGGTCTCCGGCTCCGTCGAGGTCGCCGAAGCCGTCGGCGTCCTCCTCGAAGTCCAGGTCGTCCTCGTACTCCATGAGCTGGTCGACGGTCAGGTCGACCAGCGGGAAGTCGGACGGGGTGTGACCGGCGACGGAGCCGTCGGCCGTGTCCGCGACGAGAGCGGTGAGTTCCTCGGTCCACAGCCGGGCCAGCTCGCGCACCTCGTCCTCGGTGAGCACGCCCCGCGCGTAGGAGAACGTCGCCTCCAGCCGCGGTCCGTCCTCCTCGCCCCGGGCCAGGGCGTCGATCTCCAGGGCGTGGGCGACCGGCACGGCCTGCGGCCCCGAGTCCAGGAACCGGCCGCCGGCCGCGTCGTCCCCGGCGAAGCGCCCCAGGTAGGCGAAGCGGACGTCGGGGGCGGGCAGCGCGGCCAGGGTGGGGCCGGCCTCGGGGTGGAGGTAGCGCAGCAGGCCCCAGCCGAGACCGGCGGAGGGTACCGCCCGCAGCTGCTCCTTGACCTGCTTGAGCGCCGCGGCGCCGGTGTCCGGGCCGGGGTCGAGGAGGACCGGGTACTGGGTGACGAACCAGCCGACGGTGCGGGAGATGTCGACGGGTGCCGACAGCGCCTCGCGCCCGTGCCCCTCCAGGTGCAGCAGGAGGGCCGTGCCGGTGCCGCGCCGGCGGGCGGCCGCCCGCACCAGGGCGGTGAGCAGGACGGCGTCGGTGCCGCAGTGGAAGGCGCCGGGGAGGGTGACCAGGGCGGACCGGGTCAGTGCGGCGTCCAGCTCGACGGTGACGGCGGCCCGGCGGTGGGCGGTGGCGGACGCGGCCGACCGGTTCGTCCAGCCGTCCGGCCCGGCCGTCAGCCGGGCCTCGTCGGCGGTGGCCAGCCGGCCGGTCCACCAGTCGAGTTCACCCGTCGCCCGGTCCGCCTCGGCGGGCAGCAGCCGCGCCCAGCGTGCGAACGAGGCGCCCGGGTCGGCGGGGAGGCCGCCGCCGTCCTCCAGCAGCCGCGCCAGCTCCTGCCCCAGCACCCGCCAGGACACGCCGTCGACGGCGAGGTGGTGCACGAGGAGCAGCAGCAGACCGGGCCGGCCGGGTCCGGCGTCGAACCAGACCGCCCGGAGCATCTCGCCCTGTTCCGGGTCGAGTTCGGCGGAGCGTGCCGTGTCCTGCGCCAGGCCGGCCGGGTCGTCGCCGGCGGGGACGGCGACCCGCTCCGTGCGTACGGTGGCGGGGCCCGCCTCCAGTTCCCAGTCGGTCCTCTCGTCGTGCCGTACGAGCCGCATGCGCAGGGCCGCGTGCCGCTCGGCCAGCGCCGAGACGGCCGCGCCGATGCGGTCCCGGCCGACGCCGTGCGGGACGGGGAACACCATGGACTGGATGAACGTGCGCAGGGGGGCGCCCTGTTCACGCCACCAGTGCATGATCGGGGTGAGCGGGAGGCGGCCCTCGGCCAGGTCGGGCCCGGCCGGCTGCTCGGGGGCGGCCGGGCGCGCCGTCACGGCCAGGCGGGCCGGGGTGCGGGCGGTGAAGACGTCCCTGGGGGCGAGGAGGAGGCCGGCCGCGGCGGCCCGGGCGGCGAGCTGGATGGCCATGATGCTGTCGCCGCCGAGCCGGAAGAAGTCCGCGTCCGCGTCCACGTCGGCGGGTCGGGCGCCGAGGACCTCGGCGTACAGGGCGCACAGGGTCTGTTCGGCGGGGGACGCGGTGCGGTGGACGGCGGGGGACGCGGCCGGGTCGCGGG
>NZ_WWJT01000156.1 GCF_009865385.1 Streptomyces sp. SID486
GTCGTGGCCGAGGAGGGTGGCGAGGCCGTCCACGTCACCGGCCGAGAGCAGCAGGACCCGCTCGGGCTCGGCGACCCGCACGGACGCGGGCGCGGGGGTGGGCGCGGACGCCGCCGTGGGCTCAGGCGTGGCGGTAGTCGTGGGCTCAGGCGTGGCGGTAGACGTGGGCAGGGGCGCGGGAGCGGGCTCAGGCGTGGGCGCGGGCGCGGGCTCAGGTATGGGCGCGGACGCGGGCAGGGGCGTCGGGCTGGACTCAGGCGCGGACGCGGACGTGGGCAGGGGCGTCGGGCTGGGCTCAGGCGCGGACGCGGGCTCAGGCGGGGGCGAAGGCTCAAGCACGGGCGTGGACTCGGAGATTCCGTGTCGGGCTTCCGTCGGCACCGGCACCGGTTCCGGCACCGGTTCCGGCTCCGGGCGTGGCGCCGTCATCGGTACCGGTACCGACACCGGCACCGGTACCGGCACCGGACGGGCGGTGCCCGCCGAGCGGCCGAGGCCGAGTCCGGGACCGGTCACGGCGCCGGAACGCCCGTAGGGCGCCTCCTCCAGCACCACGTGCGCGTTGATCCCGCCGAACCCGAACGCGTTCACCGCGGCCCGCCGGGGCGGCTGCCCCGGGCCGGTCTCCCAGGGGCGGGCCCGGTCCAGGGTCCGGAAACGGGTGGCGGCGAGCGCGGGGTGCGGGTCGTCGCAGTGGAGGGTGGGCAGGAGGGTGCGGTGGTGCAGGGCGAGCGCGGCCTTGACCAGGCCGGCGACGCCCGCCGCCGGCATGGTGTGGCCGATCATCGACTTCACCGAGCCGAGCACCGGCCGCCGGTCCGCGTCCCGGTCCGCGCCCGGCCCGAACACCTCCGTCAGCGTGGTGAGTTCGGCGGAGTCACCGGCGGGGGTGGCCGTGCCGTGCGCCTCCAGCAGGCCGACCGAGTCCGCGGCGGCGGGGTCGAGCCCGGCGGCCCGCCATGCCTGGCGCACGGCCCGGCTCTGCCCGCCCGGGTCGGGGGTGACCAGCCCTGCCGTACGGCCGTCACCGGCCACGCCCGTGCCGCGGATCACCGCGTACACGCGGTCGCCGTCGCGTTCGGCGTCCGCGAGGCGTTTCAGTACGACGACCCCGGTGCCCTCACCGATGAGGATGCCGTCGGCGTCGCGGTGGAAGGGACGGATGCGCTCCGACGGCGACAGGGCGCGCAGCTGGGAGAAGACGCTCCACAGGGTGATGTCGTGGCAGTGGTGCACTCCCCCGGCCAGCATCAGGTCGCAGCGGTCGGTGGTGAGCGCGGTGACCGCCTGGTCGACCGCGACGAGGGAGGAGGCACAGGCCGCGTCCACGGTGTAGGCGGGGCCGCGCAGATCGAGGCGGTTGGCGATGCGGGAGGCGGCGAGGTTGGGCACCAGACCGATCGCGGCATCGGGGCTGTCGGGACCGAGCCGGTCGGTGAACGCCGTGCGGATGCGGTCGAGTTGGCCGGGGTCCAGGTCGGGTAACAGCTCGCCCAGTGTGCGGGTGAGCTGGTGGGCGGTACGCACCCGTTGGTCCAGCCGGGCCAGGCCGGGGGTGAGGTAGCCGCCGCGGCCGAGGACGACCCCGACGCGGTGCCGTTCGGGCAGCCGCCCCGGGCCGCCCGCGTCGGTGAGCGCGGCGGCGGCCACGTCCAGGGCGATGAGCTGGTCGGGCTCGGTGCCGGGCACGGAGGCGGGCATGATGCCGTGGCGGGTGACCTCCACCTCGGCCAGGCCGTCCACGAAGCCGCCGCGCCGGCAGTACACCTGGCCGGCGACGGCGGGGCCGGCGGCCGTGCCGGGGCGGTAGTAGTCGGCGTCCCAGCGGTTCGCCGGGACCTCGCTGATGGCGTCGGTGCCGTCCCGCAGATTGGCCCAGTAGGCGTCCAGAGCGGGGGCACCGGGCAGCAGCACCGCCATCCCGACGATGGCGACGGGTGCCTGACGTGACGTCATGTCACCAGCCCGAGGCGGTGTGGACGACGGTACGGACCGCCGGGTCTCCCCAGGCGAGTTCGCGCAGCAGGGCCGCGGTGCCCTCGTCCGGGTCGATCAGCGCGACCCCGCGCCGGGCGTACTCGCGGCCGAGTTCCGGGCCGACCATGCCGGGGTGGGCGCCGGCCGGCGCCCAGGGCCCCCAGTGGACGGTCAGCACGCGCCCCCCGGTGCGGACGGCACGGTCCGCGCCGAGCGTCGCCATCGCGTCGTTCGCGGCGGCGTAGTCGGCCTGGCCCCGGTTGCCGAGGACGGCCGCGATGCTGCCGAACAGCACGGTGAACGCCGGTGTGACGGGGAGGTCGTCCAGCGCGGCGAACAGCGCGGCAGCCCCGGCCGTCTTCGTCCCGTAGACCCGTTGGAAGGACTCGGGGCTCTTCTCGGCGATCAGCCGGTCCTCGATCACGCCGGCGGCGAAGACCACGCCGTCAAGCCGGCCGTGTTCGGCGTGGATCTCCTTGACGGCCCGCAGGACGGCGTCCCGTTCGCGGAAGTCGACGGAGCGGTACCGGGCCCGGCTGCCCAGGGCGGTGAGTTCGGCGAGCGTTGCGGTGATCTCCCGCTGGGCGAGGACCAGTTCCGCGGTGCGGTTGATCTCGGCGGGCCGTGGTGCGCCGGGTCCCGCGGCGATCGCGGCCCGCAGCTCGACGGGGGTGCGGGCCGCGGCGATGTGCGGGGCCTCGGGGGCGGTGGGCGCGGGGGTACGGCCGAGCAGTTCGATCCGGCACCGGCAGGCGCCGGCCAGCGTGGCCGCGAACCTCGCCGTGATACCCCGGGCGCCACCGGCCAGCAGCACCACGGAGTCCCGGTCGAGTCCGAGCGCGGCGGCCTCGGCCGCGCCGTCACCGGCGGGTCCGGCGCCGGTGGCGCCGAGCGGGCCGAGGGGCACCGGCACCAGGTCCAGGCCCCTGCGGTGTCCGGAGGTCGTGCGCAGTACGACGGGAGCGGGCTGCGGTGCGCACAGCTCGGCGAGCACCGCGTCGGCGACGGCCGCCGGGCGGGTGTTCTCCACCGCCAGCACCCGGGCGATGAGGTCCGGGTACTCGCGGCCGGCGCTGCGGATCAGCCCGTCCAGGCCGGCCGCGCGCAGTGCCCCGGCGCCGTCGGCGGCGCGTACGGCGAGGAGCAGGCGGGGGCCGTGGGCGAGGGCCGCGCGGAGCACCGGGAAGGCGTCCGGCAGCACGGGGTGCTCCGGCCCCGGGAGCGCACCGGGCAGCGGGCCGGCGAGCGCACCAGGCAGCGGGCCGGGGAGCGCGCCGAGGTACAGGACGCCGTGGACGGGTCCGTCGGCCGGTCCGAGGAGGTGGTCCTCGGACCGGATCACGGCTTCGGCGCCGCACCGGCTGAGCCGCGCCACGATCTCGGCCACCACGCCACCACCGACACCGCCGACACCGCCGTCGCCACCGCCGACACCACCCTCGCCGCCGCCGTCGCCGTCTCCGGTTCCGCCGTCGTCTGCGGTTCGGCCACTGGCTCCGGTTCCGCCGTCGTCTCCGATTCCGTCACCGAGGAGGACGAACCGGCGGCCCTTCAGGTCGGTGGCCGGGTCCGGCTCGGGCAGCGGGACGGGCCGCAGCTCGCAGCGCTGGGGTGCGACGCCGAGGGGGACCTCCGGCGCGGTGCCGGCTTCAGGACCCGGCACCGGCCGCACTTCCGGCACCGGACCGGACAGCGGCACATCCGATACCGGACCGGACAGCGGCACATCCGATACCGGACCGGACAGCGGCACGTCCGATACCGGCCTCGACCCCGGCGACACACCCGACACCAGACCGGACCCCGGGGACACTCCCGGTACCGGACCGGGCCCCGGCGGCGCGTAGGTCTCCGCTCCCAACTCCTTTTGGTCGGCGGGAGCTTGGCCGCCGCCGCCGTCTTCGGCCGCACCGGTCCGCGCCGTCAGCCATTGCGTCACCGCCGCCGCGGTACGCGCTTTGGCCAGTTCTTCCAGCTCCGTGTCGCCCAGCAGCTCGGCGCCGCCGGCGATGCCCAGGCGCTGGGCCAGTTCGCCCGCGATCTCGGCCCGCTTGATCGAGTCGATGCTCAGGTCGGCCTCCAGGTCGAGGCCGGGCTCGATCATGTCGACCGGGTATCCGGTGCGCTCGCTGATGACCTCGCGCACGACCCGTGCCACGTCGTCCGTCGCCGTCACCGTCGGCACCACCGGCACCACCGGCACCGGCGTCACCTGAGCCGCAGGGTCCGATGCCGTCTCCGCCGGCCAGGGGCGCCCGGCATCGGTGGTCTCCAAAACCGCTGCCTGCGCGGCCGGTGCCACGGGGGCGGCCGGTGCGCCGGGTGCCGGTGCGCCGAAGTACGTGAGCAGCACGTCCCGCTGGGCGGCGATCATCTCGCGGCTGGTGCGCAGGAATTCGGAGATCAGCGCGTCCCGGTCGGCCGGGCCGCCGTTCGGCTGGTCGGACGTCACAGTCGCCTCCACTACGCGTCGGGCCGGCGCGAGGGCACCGGGCAGGAGTGCTCCGTCGGCCGTACGGACGAGGTGTCCGTCGACCGTCCAGCCGGGCCGCTTCGGCGCCGGGCCGCGCAGCGCGTCGACGGCGTCACGGCCACGCAGGAGCCACGCGGTGCGCACCGGCTGCCCGGCGACGGCGAGCCGGGCGAGCGCGTCGAGCCAGCCGGCCAGGCCGCTGTCGGGCCGCGGCTCGCAGGCGACCGTGCGATGCGGGCGGTCGCCGAGGATCCGGCCGACGAGCCGGGTGAGGACCGTGCCCGGGCCCGCCTCGACGAAGATCCGTGCCCCTGCCTCGTACATCGCCTCGATCTGGGCGGCGAACGCCACCGGGGCCCCGATCTGGGCGGCCAGTCCGGCGCGTACGGCGTCCGGGTCGGGCGGGTACGGCGTCGCGGTGCGGTTGGCCCAGACGGGGAACTCGGGTGCCCGGACCGGCTTGTCCGCGAGCACCTTGGCGAACCTCTCCCCCGCCGCGGCCACCAGCGGGCTGTGGAAGGCACACGCCACGGGGATGCGGCGCGCACCGAACCCGTCCGCGCGCAGGGCCCGTACGGCGGTGTCGACGTCGGCCGTGGGACCGGAGATCACCGTCTGCTCGGGCGAGTTGAGGTTGGCGACGACGACGGACGGGGGCGCACCGGCCCTGCGCAGGGCGCGTTCGACGTCCTCGCCGGGGGCGCCCACGGCGGCCATGGTGCCGGGGTCGTCGCCGGCCACCGCCAGGATCGCCGCGGCCCGCTCGGTGCTCAGCTCCAGCAGGGTCTCCGGATCGAGGGCGCCGGCTACGGCGAGGGCGACCAGCTCCCCGTAGCTGTGCCCGGCGGCCAGGTCGGGGTGGATGCCGGCCGAGGTGAGGAAGGCGTGTGCGGCGAGGCCCGTGATGCCGAGGGCGGGCTGCGCCGTACGGGTGTCGGTGAGGGCGGCCCGGTGGCGCTCACGGGCGGTGTCGTCGAAGGCGGCGGGCGGGAAGAGGCGGTCGGCGTGGGCGCGGCCGAGGTGCAGATAGTGCCGCAGCTCGGGCAGCGCTACGAGGAGTTCACCGAGCATGCCGGTGCGCTGGCTGCCCTGCCCCGGGAAGAGGAAGGCGACCTGACCGACGGCGGCGTCCGCACGGCCGGCCCCGGCCCCGGCCCCGGCAGCCGGGTCCAGGCGGGCCGTCCCGCCTGCCGAGCCCATACGGTCGGCTCCGGCAGCCGAAACCACCTGATCGGCTCCGCCGGACGAGCCCACGTGGTCGGCTCCGGCAGCCGGGCCCGCGTGGCCGTCCCCACCGCGGAGCTCCGCGAAGTGAACACCCCTGTCGGGGTCCGCGACGTGAATGCCGCCTTCGGGGTCCGCGAGGCGGACACCCCCGCCTGAGTCCGCGAAGTGGATCCCGGCGTCCGCGCCGGCGTCCGCGTCCAGGTCTCCCGCCACGATGCGCCGGAGCTGTCCGATCAGCTCCCCGGTGTCGCGGGCCACGGTCGCCGCCCGCACCGGATCGTTCGAGGTGTCGGCGAGCCGGGCCGCCGCCAGGGCGAGATCGCGCAGCCGCCAGGGACTGCCCTCCGACTCGGCGGCCCGGAGCAGCTCCTCGGCCGCCCGGCGGGCCGCCGCCATGTCCCGGCCCCGGAAGAGGAACAGTTCGGCGGGCCAGGCGTCCAGGGCCTGCCGCGGTGGCGGGGCGTCTCCGTGTGCCGCCAGCACCGCGTGGAAGTTGGTGCCGCCGAACCCGAACGCGCTGACACCGGCGAAGCGTTCGGCGGCCGGCGCGGCCCAGGGGCGGGCACTCGTGTGGAAGACGAAAGGGCTGTCCGCCTCGTCCCAGGCGGGGTTGGGCCGCTCCAGGTGCAGGGTCGGCGGCTTGACCCCGGTGTACAGCGCCAGGGTGGTCTTGATCAGCCCGGCGAGTCCGGCGGCACACTTGGTATGCCCGATCTGCGATTTCACCGAGCCCACAGCACAGCCTCCGGTCGCGGCGCCCGCTTCGGAGAACACCTCGCCGAGCACGGAGAGTTCGGTGCGGTCACCGACGACGGTCCCGGTGCCGTGCGCCTCCAGCAGACCGACCGCGGCCGGCGGCACACCGGCATTGCGGTACGCCCGCTCCAGCGCGGCCCGCTGGCCTTCGGGGCGTGGCGCGGTCAGGCCGAGGGAGCGGCCGTCGCTGGCGGATCCGAGTCCCTTGACCACGCCGTAGACACGGTCGCCGTCGCGTTCGGCGTCCGCGAGCCGTTTGAGGACCACACAGGCCACGCCCTCACCGAGGGCGATGCCGTCGGCGGAGGCGTCGAAGGCACGGGACCGGCCGGTCGGGGAGAGGGCGTGGACGGAGGAGAACAGGACGTAGTCGTTGATGCCGTTGTGGAGGTCGGCGCCACCGCACAGGACGACGTCGCTGGTGCCGCAGACGAGTTCCTTGCAGGCCACGTCCAGGGCGGCGAGCGAGGAGGCGCAGGCCGCGTCGACCGTGTAGTTGGCGCCGCCGAGGTCCAGCCGGTTGGCGATCCGGCCGGAGATGACGTTGGCCAGCATTCCGGGGAACGAGTCCTCGGTGAGTCGGGGCAGCTGCTGCTCTAGTCCGTCGGGGACCGTGCCGTAGTAGGACGGGAGGACGGCGCGCAGGGTGGCGGCGTTGGACAGGTCGCTGCCCGCCTCGGCACCGAAGACGACGGAGGTGCGCGAGCGGTCGAACTCCCGTCCTCGGTCACCGTATCCGGCGTCGTCCAGCGCTCTGCGGGCCGCTTCGAGGGACAGCAGCTGGACGGGTTCGATGCTGCCGAGGGAGGCGGGCGGGATGCCGTAGGACAGCGGATCGAAGGGTACGGGAGGCAGGAAGCCGCCCCACTTCGAAGTGGTGCTGCCGGCGGTGTGGTGCACGGCCGGGTCCCAGCGGTCGGGCGGGACCTCGGTCACGGCGTCGCGTCCGGCCACGACGTTCGCCCAGAAGGTGGCGAGGTCGGGGGCCTGCGGGAACATACAGGCCATGCCGACGATCGCGATGTCGAGCGGCGGGGGCGCCGACGGCTGCGGGCGGGAGCGGGCGCGGCCCCGCGCCCCGGCACGGGCGGCCCCGGCGACGTCGGCCCCCTCCACCACTCCCACGGCACCGACAGCTCCCACGGCATCGACAGCTCCCGTGGCACCCATGGCTCCGCCGGCACCCACGGCACCCGGCGCACGTGCGGCCCGTACGACGCGTGCAGCCTCCGCGGCCCACGCAGCCTCCGCGGCCCGCGCAGCCTCCGCGGCCCGGGCGGTCAGGAAGTCGGCGGCGCCCCCGGTCACCGCGTGGTGGAGGGCCGGCACGGTGGTGGGTGTCGAGCGCAGGACGGCGACCTGACCGGCCATGAACAGCCCTGACTCCAGCTGCCCTTCCTCGTCGACGTGCCGCAACTCGCCGTCCTCGGCGCGGGTCAGGCCCTTGCTGGCGATGCGCAGCCGCCCGACGTTGAGCCGCTCCAGCCGCTCCCAGACCTCCCGGTCGGGCACACCCCGCGCACACAGCTCGGCCTCCCGCGCGCGGTAGTCGCGGGTGAAGGGGCTCGGCACGCAGCGGGTGGCGTGGCCGGGCGCGGTCTCCAGCAGCGCGGTCGCGGTGGCGTCCAGCACCTGTCGCTGGAACACCGGCCGGACGGCACCTCGGGCGACCGCCTCCTCGGTGAACAGGTAGGCGGTGCCCATGAGCAGGCCGACGGCGGCACCCCGGGCGGTGAGCGGTGCGGCCAGCGCGGCGACCATCGCCGCGGACCGTTCGTCGTGGATGCCTCCCGCGAAGAACACCTCCAGCCGGCCCGCCGCTCCGCCGCCCGCCCCCGCACCCGCTTCGGCGTGGGTGACGGCGTCGGCGTCGGCGTCGGCTTCGGCTTCGGCTTCGGCTTCGGCCAGGAAGTCCTCCAGGACGGCGAGCTGGGCCTCCCAGAGCGGGAAGGAGGCCCGCGGTCCGACGTGACCGCCGCACTCCGACCCCTCGAAGACGAACCTGCGCACGCCGGCGGCGAGGTACTGGCGCAGCAGTCCGGGCGAGGGCACGTGCAGGAAGGTACGGATCCCGGCCCGCTCCAGCGCCTCGGCCTGGGCGGGCCGGCCGCCCGCGATGACCGCGTGCGTGGGCCGCAGCTCCCGTACGGCCTCCAGCTGCGCGTTCCTGATGTCCTCGGGGGCGAAGCCGAGCACGCCCACGCCCCAGGGCCGGCCGTCCAGCACGGCACGCGCCTCGGTGAGCATCTCCCGGGTCCGCGCCGCGTCGGCCAGGGCCAGCGCGAGGAACGGCAGTGCCCCGCCCTCGGCCACGGCTGCGGCGAACCCCGCCTGGTCGCTGACCCGGGTCATGGGCCCCTGCGCGATCGGCAGCGGGGTGCCCAGCGCACGGCTCATGGCCGACCC
Source organism: Streptomyces sp. SID486 (assembly GCF_009865385.1). GTDB lineage: Bacteria > Actinomycetota > Actinomycetes > Streptomycetales > Streptomycetaceae > Streptomyces. The sequence continues at coordinate 8,840 of NZ_WWJT01000156.1, forward strand.
GGGCCGCAGGGCGGTGTCCGGCGACGGGGTGGGCGCGGCGGCCCCGCCGACCGCCTCCCCCACGGCCGCCGACAGGCCCCGCACGACTCCCCGCACATCCCGCCACAGCTCGGCGAACCGGGCGGCGAGGAAACCGTCCTGGCCCACCGGGAGCAGCCGGCCGCGCGGCTCACGGGCCCCCAGCAGGGCCGCGACCGCTTCGGGGTCGTCGGCGGGCGGTCGCGCGGCGCCCGGACCGCGGCGCCGCAGCACCCGGTGTCCGCCAAGGAGCACGGTCTCCGAACCGTCCAGGGACCGCAGCACCGCCCGCACCCCTTCGGGAAGCTCCGACTCGGGCAGCAGGGCGAGTTGGGAGTCCAGGACGACTCCGGCCGCACCACCCGCGACGGCGGCGGCAGCCGTACGCGGGCCGATGCCGCCGCAGGCCCACACCGGGATGCCGGCCGGGTCCGCTTCGGGCAGCAGCTGTTGCAGCAGGACGAACGTGCTCAGTTCACCGACCCGGCCACCGCTCTCGCTTCCTCGGGCGATCAGCCCCCGCGCACCCGCGCGGATGGCGGCGCGGGCCTGTCCGAGGTCGGTGACCTCGGCCAGCACCCTTTGGTCCGGCGGCAGTTCGGCCGCCGTCCACCGTGCGTCCGGGGTGAGGACCACGGTGTCCACGGCGCCACCGAGGTCCGCCGGGGTGAGGGCGCAGCGCCCGGTCACCCGTATGCCGAAGGGGCCCGGCGCCGCCCCTCTCAGCCGGGACAGCTGGTCACGGGATCTTCGGTCGCCGGTGCCCAGGTCCAGGATGCCGAGCGCGCCCGCGGCCGATGCGGCGGCGGCCAGGGCGGCGTCCGGTTCCCCGAAGGGGGTGAGGCACAGGATCAGGTCATGGGCACGCACAGGGGAGGTCATGATGCTCCGGCACGATCGGCGAGACAGCACGGTGGGGGGTATGTGCGGCGAGACGCTCTGGTGCGAGGGCACCGGAAACTAGCGAGGTGCTACTCACGGGTCAATAACGCCGCGACCTTTGTCCGCGCGGTGGCGCCGATTCGGCCAGTCCACCGAATCCCGCGCAAGAGGAGCAAACTCCTGCAATTGTCTGCACGGGTGGGGCGACAGGACCGTAGGGCCACGTGTGCCACACCGGCACAAGTCCGTCAAACCGAGCGCGCGCTTCACCGGGGACCCACCCGCGCGCCATGTGCCGGGACATCCGGCCGGAGTCTGTAAATTCCCCGTGACGTCGGCCCGGTGGCTCGAACCGGGCCGACGGGATACGGACACGACGGCGTGAGACCGTCACATCTCCTCAGCGTGCGAGCGGGTCCGGCCCACACGGACCGGCCGCGGCCCCCGTGCCACCGCCGGGCGGCCCGGACGCGTCGGGCGTTCCCCGCACGTCCGGCACGCTCGGCCCCAGCGCCCACCGCTGCTTCCGCGAACCGTCGCGGGCCATGACGCCGACCGCGCTGCCGGAACGGCCGGAGACGCCCGGCCGACCGGAACCCGCCGCAAGGGCGAGACCGTGGTGCAGGCGGAGCAGGATCTCACCGCGCACCGTGAAGTCGTACGACACCTCCCCGGCGGCGGCCACGCAGTCGGCCAGGGCCACGCGCCTCGACCCCGGGTCCGCGGCGAGGCAGAGGGCGGGGTCGGCGGCGCTGCGCAGCAGGCCGTCGTCCCGGTACGACCACTGCTGCGAGGCGGCCGTCGAGCACGGTGCGAGCCGGACGCCCGCGGTCGCCGCGAGCCGGCCCAGGCGCACGTCCAGGCACAGCCCGGAGGCGAGGCCGCGCAGGGCACCCCGGCCTACCTCGGTGGGAGCGCCGACGGGCGCGGTGGCGGGCACGGTGGCGGGGCGGGTGCCGGTGGCGGGGCGGGTGCCGGTGGCGGTGCCGCCCGGCCGCACGGTGCCTGCGACGGGCGCGCCCCAGGTGGCACCGGTGGCGGGGACAGCGTTGTCATCGGACCAGCTTCTGGCCACGAGGACGGTGGCGAGCAGCGCGAGGGAGGTGAGTCCGACACCGAGGGCCACCGCCACCGGGTGCCGGCGCTCGGGTCCGGTGCGGTGCCGACGCTCCGGGCCGGTCCGATATCGGCGCTCGGGCCCGGTGCGGTGCCGACGCTCGGGTCCGGTGCGGTGCCGGCCTCCGGAGACGGGGGCACCCGGCTGCGACCCGGGTGGGGGCGCGGGCGGCCACTCCTCGGGAGCGACGCGCCCCGGCCGGGAGTCGAGGTAGCGGCGGGCGCCCCAGCCGAGCACCGTCTCGGCGAGCAGCAGGGGCAGTCCGTCCTCGAACCGGCCCAGTTGTTCGGCGGCGTACCGGCAGTGGGCGCAGACCGTCAGATGCCGGCGGACCTCCGGCAGGAGGGCGCCGCCACGGCGGATGGGGACGTCGAGGAGCCGGTTGTAGAAGCGGCATTCCGGGGTCGGCGCGAGTTCCCGGTGGGCGCGTACGCAACCGGCCCGGAATTGCTCACGCGCCTGCGCCAGGGCGGTCGTCGCGGTGGCGGCGTCTATGCCCAGCAGACCGGCGGGTATGTTTATGGCTTCGGCTTCGGCCTCGGCGTGCCAGAGAAGACATTGGGATGCGCCGGGAAGCGCACGGAATGCGCGGTCGGCGAGCCACCTGCTTTCCGGCGGTCCGGGCTTTGTCGCGCGCAGCCCCCGACCGCCGGTGGTTTTGCGCAATTCAGACAGAGCGACGCAGGCCGCGTCGTCCCCGGCCCAGGCGCGGACGGTGTCGCGCACGGCGACGAGCAGCTGGGGACGCAGGGCCCCGCCCGTCACCCCGCCCGCCATCCGGCCGAGCACTTGGTGGAAGGCGGCGGTGGCCACCAGTTGGGCGCTGGAACCGGCCGCGGCCAGGCAGACCACGGCGTAGTCGCGGGTGGGCCGCCAGTGCCGGGCGAGCAGCAGGGCGACGGCGTGGTGGTGGCCGTCCTCCGGGCCGTTCAGCCGCGCGACGAGGGTGTGGTCGGACTCCCCGGCCGGGCCGGGTACGGAGGGCGGATAGGGCGGGCGTGGGGGGTGAGGGGACTGCACGGAAATGTTTCCTTTCCAGCCGCAGGACCGCATGCGCACTGACGTCCTGGCGGAGAACAGTGCCTGATTGGTGCATACCTAAAGGGCCGGCTCGACGTCGGCGTCCGCCTTTGCCCTCCCGCGGGGAGGCTCACCTTGGCACAGTCGGCTCACGGGAAACAAGGAGCGGGAATGGCCCCGGTGACAACGTCGGTGAATTGCCCGGGGGTTACCGTCGGTATCCTCAGGAGGGGCTCAGATCGCCGGCCGACTTCCCGGCCGACCGTCCCCGCGCAAAAGGCGGATGGCACACGAGATCTCCGCCTTCCCGGCACGTTCGGCCGGGTCACCCACAGCCCCTTCCCATATTCCTCCGGGCGCGCTCTCATCCGCGTACTCCAGCATGGGCCGCATGATCGCCCCCCAGCACTCCAGCATGGACCGCTTGATCGCTTCCCGGACCTCGGCAACTCCCGCCCCGCGCCGCACCGTTCGCAAAGCCGTCGTACCGGCGGCCGGGCTCGGCACCCGGTTCCTGCCCGCGACCAAGGCCACGCCGAAGGAGATGCTGCCGGTCGTCGACAAGCCGGCCATCCAGTACGTCGTCGAGGAGGCCGCCGCGGCCGGTCTCGACGACGTCCTCATGGTCACCGGCCGGCACAAACGGGCCATCGAGGACCACTTCGACCACGCCTTCGAACTGGAGCAGGCACTGGTGGCGAAGGGAGACACCGCGCGTCTGGACGCCGTACGCGGTCCGGCGCGGCTCGCCGACATCCACCACATCCGCCAGGGCGACCCGCTCGGCCTCGGCCACGCCGTGCTGTGCGCCAGGCACCACGTCGGGAACGAGCCCTTCGCGGTCCTGCTCGGCGACGACCTGATCGATCCGCGCGAGACGCTGCTGAGCCGCATGCTGGAGGTCCGCGACCGGTACGCGGGCAGCGTGGTGGCGCTGATGGAGGTCGACCCGGCCCGGACGCACCTCTACGGCTGTGCGGCGGTGGAGCCGGCGGGCGGCGACGACGTGGTCCGGGTGACCGACCTGGTGGAGAAGCCGGCCCCCGGGACCGCGCCGAGCCGCTACGCGGTGATCGGCCGATACGTCCTCGAACCGGCCGTGTTCGACGTCCTGGAGCGGACTCCGCCGGGCCGCGGCGGCGAGATCCAGCTGACCGACGCCCTGCGGCAGCTGGCGGCGCGCGGCACGGTGCGCGGGGTGGTCTTCTCGGGCCTGCGCTACGACACCGGCGACAAGGCCGACTACCTGCGCACGGTGGTGCGCCTGGCCTGCGCCCGTCCGGACCTCGGCCCCGGGTTCACCCACTGGCTCAAGGAGTTCGCCGCGGGTCTGCCCGCCACCGCGGCCGAGCCGGCCGGCCACCGCCGGACCGCCCGGGGCGACGCCGTGCACGTCCCGCCGACATCCGGTCAAACCCTGGCCGACGCACCGCTGCACCCTTTCTCACCCGGGAACGTTGCGTGATGCTCTGCTCACCGGGGGAGCACAGGCCGGCACGAACAATCCACGGAGGGACAGACGATGCCGCTCGGAAGGATCGCCGTCTACAACGAGACGGAGGGCGTGGGCATCATCACCGACGAGGCCGGTGAGAGGCGCCCCTTCTCCGGCATGGAGACGCAGACCACCCGCGAGGGCCAGCGGGTGGCCTTCGAGGTGGTCGGCGCGAAGGCCACCAACGTCATCGTCGTCCGATGAAGGCCCGCACCACCACCCGGTGAAGGCCCGCACCACCACCCGATGAAGGGCCACGCTTCCGCCGCACGACGGGGGCGGGACAGCCGCGTTCCATGAAGGCCCGCACTTCCGCCGCTCGGTGACGGCCCGCACTTCCGCCGCTCGGTGACGGCCCGCACTTCCCCCGCTCGGTGACGGCGGGACCGGCGCCGCTCGCCGAAGGTCCGGCGCACTCGGCGTCGCCCCGCCGGCCGGGCAACGGCCGACGCCCCGCCCCCTCCGCCCTGGCGAGGCATCGGGGGCGGGGCGTCAGGCCGTTCAGCCGCTGCGGCTCACTGCCCCTGGTCGGCCGGCCGGAGCGTCCACAGGACGCTCATCTCGCCCGTGACGGCACCGTCCGCGCGCCGGATCTCGATCGACACCGGGAACTCGGGGCGCCGACCCGCGTCCAGTTCCGCGATGACGTCCGCGGCCGGGCGGCCCAGCGTCGCGGTCGCGGTGACGGCACCCATCGCCAGCTTCTTGTAGGCGATCTCGGCCCGCACGGCGAGCGGCACGGCACGCGAGAGCTGGTCCCCGAAGGCGGCCAGCACGATGGCGCCGCTCGCCGACTCCCCGAGGGTGAACATCGCACCGGCGTGCGGGCCGCCCACGTGGTTGTGGTACTCGCTCTGGTCCGGCAGGGACAGCACGGCCCTCTCGGGCGTGGTCTCCAGGAACTCCAGGTTCAGCGTCCGGGCCATGGGCACGGTGGCGGCGAGCATCTCGCCGATCGACATCTGGTCTGCGGTCATGACCGGCATGTTACTCACGAGTAGCCGGACCTGGCCAGTGAAGCCCACTAGGGTTACTGGCCATGTGGCCAGATCAGCAGCCGCCAGGGGGCGCGCAGAACCCGCAGCACAACCCGTACCAGCAGCCGGGACAACAGCCGGGTCAGCAGCCGGGTCAGCAGCAGCCGAACCCGTACCAGCAGCCCGAACACCCGCAGCCGAACCCCTACCAGCAGCCCGGATACCAGCAGTATCCGCAAGCCGGCCAGTACGGACAGCAGCCGCAGGACGGCCAGTACGCACAGCAGCAGCCGGGCCCGTACGGTCAGCAGCCGCAGTGGGGGCAGCCCACCGCACCCATCCCCCAGCCCCCGCAGGGCGGCGGCCGCACGAAACTGGTCGCGATCATCGCGGCCGCGGCCGTCGTGGTCACCGCCGCCGTGACCGGTTTCCTGGTGCTGGGCGGCTCCAAGGACGACAAGGCGGACGACGGCAAGGAGCAGCAGCACACGAGCCCGACGCCGACGGCCACCGCGTCGTCCGCGCCGCCCACCTCGTCCGCGACCGACAACCCGCGGGCCGGCGAGACGGAGAAGCCGACCGTCGCGGGCTGGAAGGTCGTGATCAACCCCAAGTACGGCACGGCCTTCGACGTCCCCGCCGACTGGGAGGTGGAAAAGCCGGGCGTCTTCACCTTCTTCGAGGACAAGAAGAAGGGCGACGGCTCGGCGTACATCGGCTTCTCGGGGCCCGCGTTCCTGAAGCCGGACTACTGCACCTCCGTGGTGAACGGCACGAAGGGGACGAGCTCCCTCGCGGGCAGCGGCACGAAGGGCGAGAACGGCGCCAAGGACACCGCCAGCATCGCCCGGGGCGACTCGGCCACCTTCGCGTTCGGCGGCTACACCGACCAGTCCGAGGCCGCCAAGAAGTACCTGCGGATCGGCAAGGCGAAGTCCTTCCAGACGCGGTCGGGACTCAAGGGCAGTGTCGCGACCTCGTACGTCCTCGGCGTGCCGAAGAAGGACAAGTGCGACACCGACGGCAAGGCCATCACGTTCGCCTTCAAGAACTCCACCGGCAGCTTCGTGTCGTGGAGCCTGTACGGCGCCAAGGGCGTCAAGGACGAACTGTCGGACGCGACCATCGACAAGATCCTCGGCTCGGTACGGCTGCACGGCGACCCGGTGGTGCAGTGACCCGCACGCGGTCCCGGTCCACGCTGCGGCGGTCCGGGACCGCCCGGGCGGTCCGGCCGGCGGGGCGCGTGCGCGAAGACCGCGGACACCCCGGAAGCGGAAGCTCATGTTCTATGGCGTCGGTCACAGCACTTCACCGACGGACCGGCACGCTTAGTAGAGGCGATATGGCGGGCATCCGGGGATTTGCCCTTCTTGGGCTGGATGTGGATCTTGCCGCTCCCCCCGGCTCCCCTCCGGGCGCCCCGCACGCCCGTCGCCCCGCGGCGCAAGGCTTCTGACGCCGCGACAGCTCTTACTCCAGCCCGCCGTGCGCGGACCGGACGCCCCTGCACCGCCCCGGCGAGATCCCGGGACCTACGAGGCGACGTAGTGGCCGGGACCCGTTGCGCTCCCTGTCGAGCCGTCCTAAGAATGACGACCCACAGGACGTCGCCGCAGTTCACGACCGGTGTTCACCCAGAGCCGACCGCTCATCGGGGGCTCGGCGCCACCGAGTGAGTAGGAGCCCCCACATGAAGACCTCCCGAACGTCCGCGAGACTGCTCGCCCTCGGCCTGGGTCTGGCCGCCGGCACGCTGGGCGCGGCGGTGCCGGCCGGCGCGCGGACGGCCGACACCCCGCCCGGGGCCACCGGTACCTCCGTGGCGCGGTACACCGGGACGGCCGAGGAGGCCACGGACAACAAGGCGTTCTTCGAGGCCGTGCTCAAGTCCGTCGCCGAGAAGCGTGCCGCCGCCCAGCCGAACGCGCAGGCGGTGACCGTCTACTACAACGCCTCCCAGGCACCGAGTTTCCGTTCGCAGATAACGAGCGCGGCCTCGATCTGGAACAGCTCCGAATCCGACGTGAAGCTCCAGGAGGCGTCGACCGGTGCTGCCGACTTCTCCTACCGCGAGGGCAACGACCCGCGCGGTTCCTACACCTCCACCGACGGCCACGGAAGCGGCTACGTCTTCCTCGACTACACCCAGAACCAGCAGTACGACTCGGTCCGCGTCGTCACCCACGAGACCGGGCACGTGCTGGGCCTGCCGGACGACTACGGCGGCCCGTGCAGCGAGCTGATGTCGGGCGGCAGCGCCGGCCCGTCCTGCACCAGCCGCTACCCGGACGCCACCGAGCGCTCACGGGTCGACCAACTGTGGTCCTCCACACCCGCACAGACCCCGGGTACGGCACCGGCACAGACCCCGGGCACGGCACCGGCACCGGCCCCGGCACCCGAAACCACCGGCCCGCTCGCGGGCGGTGCCGCCGGCGAGGGCGGGGAACCGGCCGGGGGCGGTGCGCAGGCCCCCGGCGCACCCGCGATCACCACGCCGGCACCCGGATCCGTCGTGATCCACATCGGCTGACCCGTGCCGGCGCGGACGGACCGGGCCGGCGGTCGCCCCGTCCGCGTCAGCCGATGCCGAACGCTCCGTCGGGGGGCTCGGGTGAGGGGACGGCGTCGGCGTCCTCGACCGGTCGCGCCGCTCCGGTGAACTCGGCGATCGCCGCGCCGTGTTCGACCCGCGCGGGGAAGGCGTCCGCCGCGGTGCGGCGGGCCAGGGCGGCGGTGTCGAGGGGCCGGTGCGAGGCGGCCACCACCGCGTTGCCGAACCGCCGCCCGCGCAGCACCGCCGGTTCGGCGATCAGCGCCACCTCCTCGAACACCGCCGACAGGTTGGCCAGTTGGGAGCGCAGAAAGCCGAACGGTGCCGCGTCGGCGAGGTTGGCCAGGTAGACCCCGCCGGGTCGCAGCACCCGCTCGGCCGTGCGGACGTAGGCGAGTGTGGTGAGGTGGGCCGGCACCCGGGACCCGCCGAACACGTCGGCGACCACCGCATCCGCGTGGTCGTCCGGCGCGGCCTCCAGCCAGGCCCGCGCGTCGGCGGCGTGCAGCGTGACGCCCGAGCCCGCAGGCAACGGCAACTGCTCGGTGACCAGCTCCAGCAGCTGCCCGTCCGCCTCGACCACGTCCTGCCGGGAGCCGGGCCGGGTGGCGGCCACGTACCGGGGCAGCGTGAGCGCACCTCCCCCGAGGTGCACGACGTCCAGCGCGTGCCCGGCCCCGCCCACGGTGTCGAGCACGTACCCCAGCCGCCTCGCGTACTCGAACTCCAGGTAGGCGGGGTCGTCCAGGTCCACATACGACTGCGGCGCCCCGTCGACCGTGAGCAGCCAGGCCCGCTCACGGTCGACGTCGGGCATCAGCTTGGCGGTGCCGTGGTCGGTCGTGCGGGTGACGGGTATCGATGCGTTCACCCGTCCATTGTGGGCGCTCGGACCACAGGATCACGCCGCCCGGTCAGAACCACAGGGCCACCCTGCACGTCGGACCACAGGGCCACCCCGCACGGTCAGACCACAGGGTCACCCCCCCCCACGGTCAAACCACA
>NZ_WWJT01000157.1 GCF_009865385.1 Streptomyces sp. SID486
GGCCGCGGCACACCGCCGCTGCCGGGCGCGCGGAGTGCGGGCGCGCGTGCCAGGCTCGGAACGAGGGCACCCGGGGCGGTGCGGGGCCCCGCGCCGGCGGACGGCGTGCGTGCGGTGGCCTCGGCGGAGGAGGACGGCATGAGCGACGCCGGGAACGAGCGCGGCAACGCGCTGTACGGTCCGCAGCCTGACGTGGCCGGCGCTTCGGGCTACCCGGACGCCCCGCCCCGGGTGGGCTTCTTCACCGACACCTCCGTGTGCATCGGCTGCAAGGCGTGCGAGGTGGCCTGCAAGGAGTGGAACGCGATCCCGGAGGACGGCCTCGAACTGACCGGCATGTCCTACGACAACACGCGCGGCCTGGGCGCCGACACCTGGCGCCACGTGGCCTTCGTGGAGCAGCGCAAGCCGCTGGGCGGCCAGGAGGCCGGCGTCGCGCACACCGCCGTGCCCGAGGGCGCGCACGTGAGCGCGGACGAGGCCGTGGACGTGTTCGCCGCCGCCTCCCGGCTCGGCACCGACGCCTCCCGCGCGGGCCCCGCGGCCGTGCAGGCGCCCGCCGGGCGGATCTCCCCGGTCTCCCCGGAGGGCAGGACCGAACTGCGCTGGCTGATGTCCTCGGACGTGTGCAAGCACTGCACCCACGCCGCCTGCCTGGACGTGTGCCCCACGGGGGCACTGTTCCGCACCGAGTTCGGCACGGTCGTCGTCCAGCAGGACGTCTGCAACGGCTGCGGCTACTGCGTGCCCGCCTGCCCGTACGGCGTCATCGACCAGCGCGAGGACGACGGCCGGGCGTGGAAGTGCACCCTGTGCTACGACCGGCTCGGCGCCGGTCTGGAGCCGGCCTGCGCCAAGTCGTGCCCGACGGAGTCCATCCAGTTCGGCCCGCTGGAGGAACTGCGGGAGCGGGCGCGGGCGCGGGTGGCGCAGCTGCACGCCGCCGGGGTGACCGACGCCCGCCTGTACGGCGAGAGCCCGGACGACGGGGTGGGCGGCGCCGGCGCGTTCTTCCTGCTGCTGGACGAGCCGGAGGTCTACGGCCTGCCCCCGGACCCGGTGGTCACCACCCGGGACCTGCCCGGCATGTGGCGGCACGCGGCGGTGGCCGCGGCCGCCCTGACGGCACTGGCGGTGGGGAGCTTCGCGAGGAGGCCGCGATGACACCGGAGGGTTCCCGGGGCGGAC
>NZ_WWJT01000158.1 GCF_009865385.1 Streptomyces sp. SID486
GCACCAGCACCAGCACCAGCACCAGCACCAGCGGAACTCCGCCGGAGCCGCGCGCGGGCACCGGGCCCGGCACCAGAGGGACTCCGCCGGGCCCACGCGGGGATTCCGGCCCCGGGGGAAGCGGGGACGGGGCGGCGGCCCGGCCGCTCGTCGTCTGCGTGGGCCGTCTGTGCCGCCAGAAGGGCCAGGACGTGCTGCTGCGTGCCTGGGAGGACGTCCTCGGCGTGCTGCCGGGGGCACGTCTCGTGCTGGTCGGCGACGGCCCGGAGGACACGGCGCTGCGTCGGCAGGCGCCCCCCTCCGTGCGGTTCACCGGCGCCGTCGCCGACGTCGTGCCCTGGTACCGGGCCGCCGACCTGGTGGTGCTGCCCTCGCGCTGGGAGGGCATGGCGCTCGCCCCGCTGGAGGCGCTCGGCTGCGGACGGCCCGTCGTGGTCACCGACGTCGACGGCGCCCGCGAGAGCCTGCCGCCCGCACTCGCCGCGCACTGTCTGGTGCCGCCCGAGGACCCGGTGGCGCTGGCCGGTGCGATCACCGCACTGCTGTCCGATCGGCCGCTGCGCGTGGCACTGGGCGCCCAGGGGCGCCGGCACGTGCTGACCCGGCACGACGTGCGGCACACCGCCGAACAGATCACGGCCGTCTACCGCGAACTCCTCGGCCGTGCGCCGACGGCGAGCGACGCGACGGCCCAGCCCGTGCCCTCCGAGTGCAGGGAGTCCATCCACTCGTGACTGCGGAAACCACCGTCACCTCACCCGGCGCGCGGCCCCGCGAGCGCGGGCCGCGGCCCGTCCCCGTCCGGCCGGCCCGCCCC
>NZ_WWJT01000159.1 GCF_009865385.1 Streptomyces sp. SID486
GGCCGTGCGCGAGGGGCGGGCCGGGGTGCAGGACGAGGGCAGCCAGCTGGTCGCCCTCGCGCTGGCGAACGCCCCGCTGGACGGGCCGGACGGGAAGTGGCTCGACGGGTGTGCCGGGCCGGGCGGCAAGGCCGCGCTGCTGGCCGCTCTCGCCGCCGAGCGTGGCGCCGCGCTGCTCGCCTCCGAGAAGCAGCCGCACCGGGCCGGGCTCGTGGCCAGGGCGCTGCACGGCAATCCGGGGCCGTACCAGGTGATCGCCGCCGACGGGACCAGGCCGCCGTGGCGGCCCGGCAGCTTCGACCGGGTGCTGATGGACGTGCCGTGCACCGGGCTCGGCGCGCTGCGCCGGCGTCCCGAGGCCCGCTGGCGGCGGCGCCCCGAGGACCTGGAGAGCTTCGCGCCGCTCCAGCGCGGGCTGCTGCGCACCGCGCTGGACTCGGTCCGGGTCGGCGGTGTCGTCGGGTACGCGACGTGCTCCCCGCACCTGGCCGAGACCCGGGCGGTCGTCGCCGACGTGCTCAAGGAGCGGCCGGAGACCGAGCTGATCGACGCCCGTCCGCTGCTGCCCGGGGTGCCCGCGCTGGGCGAGGGCCCGGATGTGCAGCTGTGGCCGCACCTGCACGGCACGGACGCGATGTACCTGGCCCTGATCCGCAGAACAGGTTGAGAACGGGTCGGGTACGCCTGGGGCGGCGCCCCGGAAGAGGAGCGGGGCACCCCGCGCCCAGCCTCCGTCGGGCTCCGGCGCGCCCACACCGGCCCGGCGCCGCACACCGGCCCGGCGCCGCACACCGGCCCGGCGCCGCACACCGGCCCGGCGCCGCACACCGGCCCGCGGCCGGCCGG
>NZ_WWJT01000018.1 GCF_009865385.1 Streptomyces sp. SID486
ACCCACCCCTGACCCCCAAGCCCCCCGGGGGGGCGTCCAGAGCCCCGGGGACCCGCCCCGGACCGCCCCGAAGGGGCGTCCAGGGGCGCGGGGAACTGCGCGCCCGGCCACGACGGACCCGCAGCCGGCCGGCCACGCACCGGACCGGGTCCGTAGCCGTGAAGGGCCCGTACAGGTACAGGGTCCGTATCGGTACAGGCACCGCTTCGGTACCGGCCCCGCGGCCGTACCGGGCCCGGTAGCCGTACCGTCGCCGTACCCCGTCCATCGCCGTACCGCGTCCGGTGTACACCGGCCCCTCCCCGTACGCCCCAGGGAGGGCCCGCGGCTCCGCCCGCCGGCCGCAGCGGCCGTCGGCGCGGCCCCGTACCGTTGACGCATGGATCTTCGACCCCGTGGGCTGCGGGCACGCCTCCGCGCGCCGCGCCGGCTCCTCGCCGCCGCGGCCGCCGTCGTGGTGCTGGCCGGCGCCGGGACGTGGACGGCGGCCGTCGCCGCCGACGACCCGCCCGCCGTGCACCGCAGCGACCGGGTCATGGCGGTCGACGGCGTGCGCCTGGACACCTCGTACTTCACCCCGGCCGGCACCGGCCGCCACCCCGCCCTCCTGCTCGCCCACGGCTTCGGCGGCAGCAAGGACGACATGCGCCGGCAGGCCGAGGACCTCGCCCGGGACGGGTACGCGGTCCTGACCTGGTCCGCCCGCGGCTTCGGCGACTCCACCGGACGGATCGGCCTCAACGACCCGAAGGGCGAGGTCGCCGACGTCTCCCGGCTCGTCGACTGGCTCGCCGGGCAACCCGAGGTGCGGCTGGACAGACCCGGCGACCCGCGCGTGGGCATGGCCGGCGGCTCCTACGGCGGCGCGGTCTCCCTGCTCGCCGCCGGACACGACCGCCGGATCGACGCCATCGCCCCGGCGATCACCTACTGGAACCTCGCCGACGCCCTGTTCCCCGGCGACGTCTTCAAGAAGCTGTGGGCCGGCGTCTTCGTCAACTCCGGCGGCGGCTGCGCGAAGTTCGAGCCCGCGCTGTGCCGGATGTACGAGCGGGTCGCGGAGTCCGGCACCCCGGACCCGGCCGCCCGGAAACTGCTCCAGGAGCGCTCGCCGTCCGCCGTCGGCGACCGCATCGAGGTGCCCACCCTGCTGACGCAGGGCCAGACGGACTCGCTGTTCACCCTCGACCAGGCCGACGCGGCCGCGAAGGCGATCCGCGCGAACGGCGCCCCCGTCGACGTCGACTGGATCGCCGGCGGACACGACGGCGGCGACATGGAGACCGGCCGCGTCGAGCAACGCACGCGAGCCTGGTTCGACCGGTACCTGAAGGGCGACGAGGGCGTCGACACCGGACCGGCCTTCCGCGTCACCCGCACCGGCGGCATCGACTCCACCGACGGCGCCGCCCGGCTCCGCGGCGCGAGCGCCGGCACCTACCCGGGCCTGCACGACCACCGGCGCGCCATCGCCCTCACCGGTGGCGGGCAGCACGTCGCCAACCCGGCCGGCGCCAGTCCGCCCGGAGTCTCCGCGCTGCCCGGCATCGGCGGCTCCGGCGGCCTCGGCCGGCTCGCCGCGCTCGGCGTCGGCGTCTCCCTGGACTTCCCCGGCCAGTACGCGAAGTTCGACTCGGCACCGCTCACCCGCGACCTGCGGATCACCGGGGCACCGACCGCCACCGTGCACGTCACGTCCACCCGCGCCGACGCCGTCCTGTTCGGCAAGGTCTACGACGTCGGCCCCCGCGGCACCCGGCAGGTACTGCCCGGCGGGCTCGTCACGCCCTTCCGGGTGACCGGCGCCGAGGCCGGCAAGGACGTCACCCTCACCCTCCCGGCGATCGACCACGAGGTGCAGCGGGGCCACCGGCTCCGCCTGGTCCTCGCCTCCACCGACCTCGGCTACGCCTCCCCGGCGGCCCCGGCCACCTACACCGTCTCCCTGCGGGGAGACCTGAGCGTGCCGACGGCCCCCTCGGTCACCACCGCCGCCGCGCCCCTGCCCTCCTGGGTGTGGTGGCTGCCCGCGGCCGGTGCGCTCGCCGCGCTCGCCCTGCTGCTCACCGCCCGCCGCCGGACGGACGCGCCCGCACCCGACCCGGAGCTGGCCGACGTGCCCCTGGTGATCAGGGACCTGAGCAAGCGGTACGCGAGGTCCGCCGACCGGTACGCGGTGCGCGAGCTGTCCTTCCGCGTCGACAAGGGCCAGGTGCTCGGCCTGCTCGGACCGAACGGCGCGGGCAAGACCACCACCCTGCGCATGCTGATGGGCCTGATCCGGCCCGACGAAGGCGAGATCCGCGTCTTCGGCCACGCCGTCCGGCCCGGCGCGTCGGTGCTCTCCCGCGTCGGCGCCTTCGTGGAGGGCGCGGGCTTCCTGCCGCACCTGACCGGCCGGGAGAACCTGGAGCTGTACTGGCGGGCCACCGGCCGCCCGCCCGAGGACGCCCGCCTGGACGAGGCCCTGGAGATCGCCGGGCTCGGCGACGCACTCGCCCGCGCGGTGCGCACCTACTCACAGGGCATGCGCCAGCGCCTCGCCATCGCCCAGGCCATGCTGGGCCTGCCCGACCTGCTCATCCTGGACGAGCCCACCAACGGGCTCGACCCGCCCCAGATCCGCGAGATGCGCGAGGTGATGATCCGCTACGCGGCCGGCGGCCGCACGGTGATCGTCTCCAGCCATCTCCTCGCCGAGGTCGAGCAGTCCTGCACCCACCTGGTGGTGATGGACCGCGGCCGGCTCGTACAGGCCGGGCCGGTCCGGGAGATCGTCGGCTCCGGCGACACCCTGCTGGTCGGCACCGCCGCACCCGTGCCGGAGCCGGTGCGGGAGAAGGTGGCCGCGCTGGACGGCATCGCCTCCGCCGTGCGCACGGACGACGGGCTGCTGGTCCGGCTCGCCCCGGGCGGCACGGCCGAGCAGCTCGTCGTGGAGCTGGTCCGGCTGGAGGTGCCGGTCGCCTCGGTCGGCCCGCACCGCCGCCTGGAAGACGCCTTCCTCACCCTGATCGGAGGTTCCGCATGAGCACGCTCACCGAGGTCGCCTCCGGCTACCGGGCGGGCCGCACCCTGCCGCTGCGGGTCGAGCTGGTCCGCCAGCTCAAGCGGCGCCGCACCCTGGTCATGGGCGCGGTCCTGGCGCTGCTGCCGTTCGTGCTGCTGATCGCCTTCGCGGTCGGCGGCGACCCGGGCGGCCGGAACGACCAGGTCACGCTGATGGACACGGCCACCGCCTCCGGCGCCAACTTCGCCGCCGTCAACCTCTTCGTCTCGGCGGGCTTCCTGCTGGTGATCCCGGTCGCCCTGTTCTGCGGGGACACCGTCGCCTCGGAGGCGAGCTGGTCCTCGCTGCGCTATCTGCTCGCCGCGCCCGTGCCCCGGGCCCGGCTGCTGTGGTCCAAGCTCGTCGTCGCGCTCGGGCTGAGCCTCGCCGCCATGGTGCTGCTGCCGCTCGTGGCACTCGCCGTCGGCACGGCCGCCTACGGCTGGGGGCCGCTGGAGATCCCGACCGGCGGCGCGCTGGACACCGGCACGGCGGCGCAGCGCCTGCTGGTGGCCGTGGGCTACGTCTTCGTGTCCCAACTCGTCACCGCCGGACTGGCGTTCTGGCTGTCGACCAGGACGGACGCGCCGCTGGGCGCGGTCGGCGGTGCGGTCGGCCTCACCATCGTCGGCAACGTCCTGGACGCCGTGACGGCGCTCGGCCACTGGCGCGACTTCCTGCCCGCGCACTGGCAGTTCGCCTGGGCCGACGCGGTCCAGCCGCATCCCGAGTGGGCCGGCATGATCCAGGGCTCCGTCATCTCCGTGACGTACGCGCTGGTGCTGTTCGCCCTGGCCTTCCGGGGCTTCGCCCGCAAGGACGTCGTCTCCTAGCGCCCGGGCGGAAGTCCCGCCTGCCCCGCACGACCCGTTGACCTTTTCTTACTTCCGAGTAAGTTGACCCGTCGGTAAGGGCGTCGGCCGCACCGCCACCGGGAGCCGTCATGGGCGTACGCAGGGAACTGAAACGGGCACGGCAGCGCACCGCTCTCGCGGACCGCGCCCCGGTGGAGATCGTCCGGGACAGCGCCGGAACGGTGCGCGAGGTGCGGGCCGCACCCCTGGCGCCCCCGCTCGCCGCCGGCTCCCTGGCCGACCTGCCGTTCCGGCACGCGGCCGAGGCCCCGGACGCCGTGCTGCTGCGCCGCCGGGAACGGGACGGCTGGCGGCCGGTCGGCGCGGCGGCCTTCGCCGCCGAGGTGGCCGCCGTGGCCAAGGGACTGGTCGCCGCCGGACTCGAACCGGGCGGCCGGGTGGCCGTGATGTCCCGCACCCGCTACGAGTGGACCGTCCTGGACTTCGCGATCTGGGCGGCCGGGGGCCAGTCCGTCCCGGTCTACCCCACCTCCTCGGCCGAGCAGGTGGAGTGGATCGTCCGTGACTCCGGCGCCCGGTTCGCCGTCACCGAGACCGCCGCCAACGCCGCCACGCTCACCACCGCCACGGCCGGCCACGCCCGCCCCCCTCGCCTGTGGCAGCTCCAGGAGGACCCGGGCGCCACCGCTCCCGCCGGCGCCCTCGCCGACCTCGCCGTCCTCGGCCGGGACCTCCCCGACGACGAGCTGCACAAGCGGCGCGCCGAGCTGACCCCCGACACCGTCGCCACCATCTGCTACACCTCCGGCACCACCGGCCGGCCCAAGGGCTGTGTCCTCACCCACGCCAACCTGCACGCCGAGGCCGCCAACACCGTCGAGCTGCTCCACCCGGTCTTCCAGGCCGCCACCGGCCGGGCCGCCTCCACCCTGCTCTTCCTGCCGCTCGCCCACATCCTCGGCCGGACCCTGCAGCTCGCCTGTCTGCTGGCGCGCATCGAGACCGGCCACTTCCCGAGCCTCCGGCCCGACGAACTGCGCCCGGCGCTGAAAGAGTTCCGGCCCACCTTCCTGGTCGGGGTGCCGTACCTCTTCGAGAAGATCCACGACACCGGGCGGGCCACCGCCGAGAGGATCGGCCGCGCCGCCTCCTTCGACCGGGCCGAGCGCACGGCCGTCCGCTTCGGCGAGGCCCACCTGCGGACCTTCCCCGGCCCCGGCAAGGGCAGCGGCAAGGGCACCGGCAAGGGCCCGGGAGTCGGCCTGTACGCCGCCCGGGCGCTGTACGACCTGCTGGTCTACCGGCGCATCCGCAAGGAGCTGGGCGGCCGGATGCGGTACGCGATCAGCGGCGGCTCCCCCCTGGACCGCAACCTGAACCTGTTCTTCCACGCGGCCGGCATCGTCGTCTACGAGGGCTACGGCCTGACCGAGACCAGCGCCGCCGCCACGCTCGTGCCCCCGCTCAGCCCCCGCCCCGGCACGGTCGGCCGGCCGGTACCGGGGGTGTCCGTGCGCATCGCCGACGACGGCGAGGTGCTGATCGCGGGCGATGTGGTCTTCGGGTCGTACTGGAACAACCCGGCCGCCACGGACGCCGTGCTGCGCGACGGCTGGTTCGCGACCGGCGACCTCGGAGCGCTGGACGCCGACGGCTATCTCACCATCACCGGCCGCAAGAAGGACATCCTCGTCACCTCCGGCGGCAAGAACGTCTCACCGGCCGTCCTGGAGGACCGGCTGCGCAGCCGCTCACCGGTCGGCCAGTGCGTGGTCGTCGGCGACAACCGGCCCTTCGTCGCCGCCCTGGTCACCCTGGACCCGGAGGCGGTCGCGCACTGGCTGTCGGTCCGGAAGCTGCCGCCGGACACCCCGCTGTCCGAGCTGGTCCGTGACGAGCGGTTGCGCGCCGAGGTGCAGAGGGCGGTCGACCACGCCAACGAGGCCGTCTCGCGCGCCGAGTCGATCCGCGCCTTCGCGCTCGTCGAGGGGGAGTTCACCGAGGAGAACGGGCTGCTGACCCCCTCGCTGAAGGTCAGGCGGCACGCGGTGACGGACGCGTACGCCGCCGAGATCGACGCCCTCTACCGCAAGCGGGCGTGACCGGCCCGCAGGCGGCGCACAACACGGCGGCGGGCCACCGGACGGACCGGTGACCCGCCGCGCGGGGGAGTGCTCAGCTGTTGCCGGCGCCGTTGCCCGACAGCGCGGAGATGTCGTCCAGGATGTGCGACAGCGGCTCGTCGCCCTTGGCCTGGGTCGAGTTCTCGGTGCACTGCTGGTTCTGCGGCGCGGAGAGGATCGGCACGTCCTGCAGGATGCCGACGTTGACCAGACCGACCAGCGACTGGAGGTTCGCCTTCACGGGCAGGCCGACACAGGGCTTGTTCAGCGAGCCCTGGACCAGCGAGAGCTGCGGGCTCTGGTCACCGAGGGTGGCCGAGTTGCCGAACGCCTGCGTCGCGTCGTTGCCGCTGAGCGAGGTGGTGCCGTGGTCGTCACCGATGGCGAGGGCCTGGGGGGCCGCCGCACCGGCGAGACCGGCGACTGAGGCGGCGACGGCCGCGGTTGCCCACAGCTTCTTCATGTTCATTCCCTTTCGAAAGGCGGACTCCGGGGAGGAGCTGCGTGATCGTCAACGGCTGGAACTCCGGCTGGGTTGCGATGTTTGCCCCGATCGGCCCAGCGCAGTCCGATGAATGCATGAACGCCCCCTTCGCTCCCGTGCGCTTCCCGGGGGCACCGTGCGCGGGAGGGTGGCACCGCACGCTCGCGGGCGGCGCCGCGCGCTGCTCGCGGCCGGAAACGACGAACGGGCCGCCGATGTGCTCGGCGGCCCGTCGGGGGCCCGGCAGGGCCCGGGTCGGCTCAGCGGTTGGCCGCGCCGTTGCCGGACAGGGCGGAGATGTCGTCCAGGATGTGCGACAGCGGCTCGTCGCCCTTGGCCTGGGTGGAGTTCTCCACGCACTGCTGGTTCTGCGGCGCGGAGAGGATCGGCACGTCCTGCAGGACGCCGACGTTGACCAGACCGACCAGCGACTGGGCGTTGAGCTTCGCCGGCAGGCCGATGCAGGGCTTGTTGAACGAGCCCTGGATGAGCGCCATCTGCGGGCTCATGTTGCCGTACGTGGCGGAGTTGCCGAACGCCTGCGAAGCACCGTTGCCGCTGAAGGACGTGGTGCCGGTGTCGTTGCCGATGGCCAGGGCCGGCGACGCGGCGGCAGCGGAGGCGCCGACGACGGAGGTGGCGACCGCGGCGGCGGCCAGTACCTTCTTGATCACGTGTAATTCCCTTCTGGAGAAACCCCGTCCACCGGAGCCCCCTGGTCAACTCCGCAAGCCCGGAGGAGTTCCTCTCCTTCACTCCGATGGCCTACACCCGGCGGCGTCGGCCGCCCGCGTGACGGCCCGGGAATCGGGCGGGTTCCACGGCACCGGTCGATCCGATCGGGTGACGCCCCGCAACCAATGGGCGGCGACTCGGTTGATGCCAGGGCAGGAACGGTGAGTCTGGCGAGGAGCCAGGAAAGGAAAAGCGAAATGCTGAAGAAGGCAATGGCCGCGGCGGCGGTCGCCGCGTCCTTCGTCGGTGTGTCGGCGGCGGCAGCCCCCCAGGCGCTTGCCATCGGCAACGACCACGGCACCACGTCGCTCAGCGGCAACGGAGCCACCGACGCGTTCGGCAACTCGGTGACCAGGGGCGACATGAGCCCGCAGGCCACCCTGGTGCAGAGCTCGCTCAACAAGCTGTGTGTGGGGCTGCCGGCCAAGGCGAACGTCCAGTCGGTGCTGGCTCTGGTCAACGTCGGCATCGCCCAGGACGTGCCGATCCTGTCCGCGCCGCAGAACCAGCAGTGCGCCGAGAACTCGACCCAGGCCAAGGACGACGAGCCGCTGTCGCACATCCTGGACGACATCTCCG
>NZ_WWJT01000160.1 GCF_009865385.1 Streptomyces sp. SID486
GGCCCGCAGGCCCGCGGCGCGGGCGGCACCGAGCAGCGCGGCCGGTTCGGCGCGGGCCGCCTCGCCGCCGGTGTGCAGCACCAGGCCGTGCCCGGCGACCGCGCGGGCCAGCTCGGCCGCGCCGCCGGAGAGTCCGGCGGCGGCCGCCTCCCATGCCTGCCCGGTCTCCCCGGACGGGGAGTTGACCAGCCGGGCCAGGCCGTCGGCGAGACTCTCCTCGGCCAGTGCGTACCGCTCCAGGCCGACGAGGACCCGGACCGGCCGTTCCTGCTCCTCGTCGCCGTCACCGGTGTCGTCACCGGTGTCCCCGGGGGCCTCGGGCGCCGGGGCACCCGGTTCGTCCAGGGCGTCCTGGAAGACCAGTGCCTCCCCTTCGGCGAGCGTGCCTTGCACCGCGGCGTCCGGGTCGGGCACGCCCTGCCGGCCCAGCGCCGCGACGAGCGCGGGCAGTTCCAGAGCGGTGTGCCCGGCCACGGCCGCCTGCTCCAGCAGCCAGACGGTCACCGCACGGCCCCGCCGCTCGTCGTCCGGCCCGCAGGCGGCACCGAGCAGTGCCCGCGCGAAGCCGTCGGCCTGCTCCGGCCGTACACCGGCGACCCGGAGCAGCTGCCAGGGATCCTCCCGGAGCGCGCCGTCCGCGCCCTCGCCGAGGACCGCCGCGATCTGGGGGGCCAGGGCGTCGGGGGCGCCGCCCTCGGTCAGGACACGGCGCACGGCCTCG
>NZ_WWJT01000161.1 GCF_009865385.1 Streptomyces sp. SID486
GCCACGACGTAGGCGACCAGACGTGTCGTGCCGGGCTGGTCCTCGCGGGCGACGACGGCGGCCTGCGCGATGTCCGGGTGGTCGGTGAGGACCTGTTCGATCTCGCCGGGTTCGATGCGGAACCCGCGGATCTTCACCTGGTGGTCGGCGCGGCCGACGAACTCCAGCTCGCCGTCGGCGTTCCAGCGGACGAGGTCGCCGGTGCGGTACATGCGGGCCCCGGGCTCGGGGGCGTAGGGGTCGGCGACGAACCGCTCGGCGGTCAGTCCCGGCCGGCCCAGATACCCGCGGGCCACCCCCGCTCCGCCTATGTACAGCTCGCCCACCACCCCGGGCGCGACCAGCCGCAGCCCGCTGCCCAGGACGTACGCCCGGGAACGGGAGATCGGACGGCCGATGGGAGCGGACGGCGGCCAGTCGTCGGGGGCGCCGTCCAGAGTGTGGGCCGTGACCACGTGCGTCTCGGTCGGGCCGTAGTGGTTGTGCAGGACACGGCCGGGCTCCGACCGGTGGAACGCGCGGACGGCACCGCTCGGTGTCAGCGCCTCACCCGCCTGCGCGACGGTCCGCAGGCACGGCAGCGTACGGCCCTGCTCGACGGCGGCCTCGGCGAGCGCCTCCAGCACCAGGTTCGGCGCGAACAGCTCCTCGATCCGCTGCTCGTCCAGCCACCGGGCGAACCGGGCCGCGTCACGGCGGACCTCCTCGTCCGGGATCACCAGCGTCTTGCCGAAAGCCAGCGCCGACAGCACCTCCTGCACGGACACGTCGAAACTGGTCGCCGTGAACTGCGCCACCCTGGTGCCCGGTTCGCCGCCCACCGCACGCTGGTGCCACCCCAGCAGGTTCAGCAGCGCCCCCGCGGGCATGACGACGCCTTTGGGTCGTCCGGTGGAGCCGGAGGTGTAGATGACGTAGGC
>NZ_WWJT01000162.1 GCF_009865385.1 Streptomyces sp. SID486
TCTCGATCGCGTGCGAGTTGAAGACGGGCAGCGCGTCCGCCGGGAGGATGTCCCGGTGGTCGATCACGGTCAGGCCCGCCGTGTCCGGGTCCAGCCAGTCCGGTGTCTGGGAGTCGGTCACCAGGTAGACGTGCCGGACGAACCCGGCGTACATCTCCAGCGAGCGCAGTGCGTACTTCAGCTCGTCATGGCTGGTGTAGCGGGAGGCACCGGTCTCGCGCGGGGCGATGACGTTGTCGGACGCAGCCTGGTGGGCGCGGCGTTTGGCGGCCAGCACCGGGTCGTCACCGTCGACCCAGGTGTACACGGCGTCGACGGGGAAACACACCTGGTCGATGCCGTGCCCGGCGAACGCCGCGAACGTCGGCACACCGCGCACCGGGCCGGAGGCCGTCACCGGCTGCTGCTCGGTGGTCGTCACCGACGGCTGCGGCGCGGGCTGCGTCTCGGGCCGAGCGAAGGCGGTCGGCTGCTGTTCCGGCTGGACGGAGGCGGTCTGCCGCTG
>NZ_WWJT01000163.1 GCF_009865385.1 Streptomyces sp. SID486
CGGGGTGGCGGGGGAGCCGGGTGTGGAGCCCTGGGACCGGGGCGCGCGGTTCGAGCCGGGCGTCGGGGTGGCGGGGGAGCCGGGTGTCGAAGCGGCGGGGGAAGCGGGGCGTGTCGTGAACGGGAGCCCGCTGCGGAGAGAGCCCGCCGGAGCGGACCGGCCGGGGATGCCAAGTACCGCCGCTCCGTGGGACACGCGGTCGGGGGAGTGGCTGGCGAACGACCCGGCAACCTCGGATTCGTCACCACCGCACGCCGGGGAGCGCTCGCGTGCCGGAGAGCTTCCGCACGCTGCGGAGCGCTCGCGTGCCGGAGAGCTTCCGCACGCTGAAGAGCGCTCGCATGCCGGAGAGCTTTCACACGCTGGGGAGCGCTCGCATAGCGGGGAGCTTTCACACGCTGGGCAGCGCTCGCATAGCGGGGAGCTTTCGCACGCTGGGGAGCGCTCCCTCACCGGGGAGCTACGGCGCGCCGGGGAGCTTCCGTACGCCGAGGAACGCCGGCAGGCCCTGGGACTTCCGCCCCTCGGCGAACACCCGCACACCGTGGAACTTCCGCCCCTCGGCGAACACCCGCACACCGTGGAAGTTCCGCCCCGCAGCGGACGCCCGCACGCCGTGCAACTCACGCACCTCGGGGACCTCCCGCACACCGGCGACGGAGGGGCCGCCGGTGATCTTCCGCACCCGGGCGACGGCGCGGCCGCCGCGATCGGCCGTTCCGGCCGGGACGTCCACGGCTTCACGGCCGCGCCCGCCGCGCCCGCCGTCCCCGCCGTCCCCGCC
>NZ_WWJT01000164.1 GCF_009865385.1 Streptomyces sp. SID486
CTCGCCGAGCGAGTGGCCGGCCGCGGCCGACGCGGGCCGCGGCACACCGGGCACCGCGCGCAGCCCCGGCGCGTAGGCCGCGTTCATCACGCTGCCCAGCAGCGCGATGCCGATGCCGGCACCGAGCTGGTAGGAGGTCTCGCCGATCGCCGCCGCGCCCCCGGCCCCCTCGGCCGGGGCCTCGCTGAGCATCGACTCGTACGCACCGAAGAGGGTGGTCTCCAGGCCGAAGCCGAGCAGCACGAAGCCGGCCAGGAGCAGGGCCGCGTCGTCGTCGCCGCCCATCGCCGTCAGGGTCAGCACCGCGACCGCCGTCAGGCAGAAGCCGGCGCACACCATCCGGCGCGGGCCGAAGCGGCGCAGCATGCGCGCGCCCGCCAGGCCGGCCGCCATGGCGGCGACGGTCAGGGGCAGCAGCCTGAGGCCGGTCTGCAGCGGCGACAGGCCGAGCACCAGTTGCAGGTACTGGGCGGCGATCAGCTCCAGGCCGACCAGCGCGAGCATGGCCAGCACGATGCAGCCCACCGAGGTGCTGAACGCGGGTCGGCGGAACATCCGCAGGTCCACCAGCGGATGGGGGTGCCGTCGCTGGCGCCGCACGAAGAGGAGGAGGAGGGCCACGCCGGCCAGCAGGGGCAGCAGGGTGAAGGGGCTCGCCGCCTCCCCGCCGCCCAGCCGCTTCACGCCGAGGACGGTGCCGAAGAGTCCGGCCGCCGCCGTCAGCGCACCGGTCACGTCCCAGGGGCCGTCGTGCTCGCCCCGCGACTCGGGCAGCAGCATCCGGCCCACCGGAAGGCTGACCAGCATCAGCGGGATGTTGATCAGGAAGACCGAGCCCCACCAGAAGTGCTCCAGCAGGAAGCCGCCGAGCAGCGGCCCGACCGCCGCGCCGACCGCCGCGACCGCGCTCCAAATGCCGATGGCGAGGGCGCGCTCGCGCCGGTCGGGGAAGACCTGACGCAGGATCGACAGGGTCGCCGGCATGATCATCGCGCCGCCGACGCCGAGCAGCGCGCGGGCGAGGATGAGTGTCTCGGCGCTCTGGGCGGACGCGGCCACGGCGGAGGCCACGCCGAAGAGGCCGTAGCCGAGCAGCAGGACGCGCCGGCGGCCGACCCGGTCGCCGAGGGTCCCGAAGAGGATCAGCAGCGAGGCGCAGACCAGCGGGTAGACGTCGACGATCCAGAGCAGTTCCACGGCGCCGGGCCTGAGGTCCTCGGTGACGGCGGGGACCGCCACGTGCAGCACGGTCGCGTCGAGCGCGACGAGCAGCAGGCTGGCACAGAGGACGACGAGAACCAGCCAGCGGCTCGCACCGGTCTGGTCCGCCCGACGGCGCTGCCGTACGGCAGCCGTGGTCGTCCCGGACATGTACGTACCTCCCAGATGATCCCTCGCGCAGGGCGGACCGACGGGGTGGGGACGCCCTGTCGTACGGCCGGAGCGAGCGGTGTCTCCGGCTCGCGGGGGCCCTCGCGGGTGACTCGTCAGCGTACGCGAGTTCACCGCGCGGTCACGTGGCGGACCTCTCACACGCACGACGGAACCCATGTGGCGTACACCACGCCACTTCCTCTTGACCATGACCCCGGGCCCGGCCCGGTCCGTCACGCCGTCGATAATCGAGCCCGTGACCGATCTTGAAACGCGCGTGGCCCCACCCCGCGCCCCTCTCCCGCGCCGGGCCGTCGTGGCCCTCCTGGGCTACGCGGGGGTCCGCGCCCTGGGGCTGGCCGTGCTCTTCGCGTGGAGCGCCGCGCGCGGCAAGAGCGGGTTCACCCTGCTGACCGCGCGCTGGGACGCGCTCTGGTACGCGCGGGTCGCCGAGCTGGGCTACGGCTACGAGGTGCGGCTGCCGAACGGCGACGTCCATTCCAATCTGGCGTTCTTCCCGCTGCTGCCGTGGCTGGAGCGGCTGCTGCACGCGCTCACCCCGCTGTCGTACGGGGGCGCCGGGTTCGCGGTGAGCCTGGCGGCCTCGCTCGCCGCGGCGGCCGGGATCTACGCGGTCGCGGAGCTGGTGCACGGGTCGCGCGTCGGCGTCTGTGCCGTGCTGCTGTGGGCCGTGCTGCCGGTGGGGATCGTGCAGTCGATGGCCTACAGCGAGTCACTGTTCACGGCACTCGCGGCCTGGTCGCTGTACGCGGTGCTGACCGGACGGTGGGTGAGCGCGGGCGCACTGGCGGCGCTGGCCGGGCTGACCCGGCCGGTGGGGGTGGCGGTGGTCGCCGCGGTGTGGACCGCAGGCGTGCTCTCGTTCGGGCGAGAGCGTGGTGCGAAACGCACGCCGGGCGCACTCCTGCCTTCGTACGCCCCCCGGTGGCGCCGAGCGCTCGGCATGCTGCTCGCTCCGCTCGGTGCCGCCGGTTACGTCCTCTGGGTCGGCCACCGCACCGGGGCGGGCCCGCTCGGATACCTGGACGTCCAGGCCGGGTGGCGCAACGGCTTCGACGGCGGTCATGCCTTCGCCCGCTTCGTGGCCGACAAGTTCACGTCGTTCCCGTCCGCCCTGGCCGGCCTCGGGCTGATCGCCGGCGTCGCCCTGCTCGTCTGGCTGTACGTCATCTGCGTGCGCGACCGTCAGCCGGTCGAGCTACTGGTGTACACGGGCGTCGTACTCGCCCTGGCCCTGTGTGCGTCGAGCTACTTCGGCTCCAAGCCGCGGCTGCTGATGCCGGCCTTCCCGGTGCTGCTGCCGCTCGCCCGCGCCCTGGCCCGGCCGCGCACCCTTCGATCGGCCCTGGTCACGGCCGCTTTGGCGGTCGCGGCGGCGGCCTACGGGGCTTTCTGGCTGAACGGCTCCGGTCCCCCGTGACCGACGCGTCCACCCGATGACGCCCCGGAGAATTCCACGCCAGGACCGGGTTAACGCATTCATAAGCGCCATATAAACAACACCCGGCATGATCAAAGGAATTGACCTGAGCACTCTCATCGGATTGCGGAATCCGGGGAATTCGGCCCTCCCTTGAGACCTTTCCCACATCACATCGTCATCACAAAGACGCTGTTTCGCCCGGGAACACAGCTCACTCGCTGTAACGTCGATTGGGTGCGTACCGAACGAAACCTCACCCGGCGTCTGGACCGGGTGTTCGCCAGACTGGACCGTGAGCCGGAACGACCGGCCCACATCGATGTGCCGAGGATGAGCCGGCACCGGGTCGTGCTGTTCTCGGCGACCCTGGCTTTCTACCTGGCGATCGTGTGGGCCGTGGTGACCACCTCCTGGCTCGTCCGGCTGGACTGGCAGGTCATGTTCTTCCGGCCGTACCAGCAGTGGCCCGAGATCCACGCCTTCCTCGACTACTACGTGGTGCTGGGCCAGCGCGGCCCCACCGCGGTGATGGTCGCGGCCTGGCTCGGCTGGCGCTCCTGGCGGCAGCACACGATCCGCCCGCTGCTGACGCTGGCCGCCTCCCTGCTGCTGCTGAACATCACGGTCGGCGCCGCCAAGCTCGGGATGGGGCGCCTCGGTCCGCACTACGCGACCATCATCGGCTCGAACGAGATGGGTCTCGGCGGCGATATATTTCCCAGCGGCCACACCGCCAACGCGGTCGTGACCTGGGGCATCCTGGCGTACCTGGCCTCCACTCCGAGAGCGCGCCGCTGGCTGTCGGCCCTCTCCGCGGTCACCTCGCTCGGCGTCGGCCTCACCACCGTCTACCTCGGCACGCACTGGCTGAGCGACGTGCTGCTGGGCTGGGCCGCGGGTCTGCTGATCCTGCTCGCGCTGCCCTGGTGCGAGCCGCTGATCGCCCGGACGGAGCTGTGGCTCTTCGACCTGCGCGACCTCTGGCGCGCCCGGCGCGGCCGGCCCGCCACCGAGCCCGCCGTCCCGGTCACGCCGGTCGTGCTCCTGCCCCGCGGCGCGCACACGGAGGAGCCGGTGCCGGTCCGCGAGCCGGTCTCCTCCACCCGGACCTCCCGGGGCGTGGCGCACCTGGCGCCCGGAGTGCACACGGTCCGTTCGGAACGCCCGGTCACCCCGGCGGGCAGCCGCCGCCCGCCGCACGCGGACCGGGTCCCGCGCGGTGCGTCCCAGCCGGCGGCCCGCCCCCTGACAGGCGGCTGACGCCCTCGACGCGACCACGGCGACGGGTCCGGTACGCACCACCACCCCGCGCCACGGCGAAGGCCCCGCTCCCGAGGAGGGAGCGGGGCCTTCGCCGTACGGGTGTGCGGACGGGCCGTCAGCCCTTCCAGGCGCGGGCCACCCGGCCGTCCCGTACCTCGAAGTTCAGCCGTCCGGCCCGGTACTCCATGGTGATGATCGCGCCCGGCGGCAGCGACCGTACCGTCGGCCAGCCGCGCTGCCGGGCGAGCCGCTCGGCGTGCGCGGCGTCGAGACCGACGTACCCGTCCGGGCTGTCCTGGGGCTCCGCTGGCGGAGTGGGAATCGGTGCCATGCCGCCACGCTAGTCGGGCACGGCCGGGTAAGAGAAGCATCCGGCCACCGTCACACTTCTGTCACAGCTTCCCGAACCGTGCTTGCCCCGAACTCCGTCACACGAACGGGGGTTTCCGTACGGCTCACCGGGGTAATCGAGCGAAATTCAGGTGCGCCGACGGCCCCCTGTGAATTATTGCGGAAAGGATCGCGGCGGGTACCGGGGGGCGGCTCCTCGGCGCGATTCCGCGCAATCCGGCGGGCTGTCACCGAGGCTGACACCACATGAGAATTTCACGGATTCACCACACCGCCGCCGGACGCCCTCTGTCGCAGCCGTGGCCCGGCGAGCATCATGACGTCAGCTCGCGGGCACGCGTGCCGCGGGCCGGGGGCACGGCCCCGGGGCGGGCCCGGGCGCGACGATGCGAAGGGGCGAGCGAGCGATGGGGACCGAGACCGTGAGAGCGGCGGCACGACCGGTGGGGCGCGGCCGGGGCGGCCGGCTGGTGGTGGACTGGCTCACCACCACCGACCACAAGAAGATCGGTCATCTGTACCTGATCACGGCGTTCGGGTTCTTCCTCGCCGGCGGTGTCATGGCGCTGCTGATGCGCGCGGAACTCGCCCGGCCGGGGCTGCAGCTCATGAACAACAACCAGTTCAACCAGCTTTTCACGCTGCACGGCACGATCATGCTGCTGCTCTTCGCGACCCCGAGCTTCGCGGGCTTCGCCAACGAGCTGATGCCGTTGCAGATCGGCGCCCCGGACGTCGCCTTCCCCCGGCTGAACATGCTGTCGTACTGGCTGTTCGCGTTCGGCGGGCTGATCGTGCTGGGCTCGCTGCTGGTACCGGACGGGCCGGCCGCCTTCGGCTGGTTCGCCTACGCGCCGCTCAACGACACCGCG
This sequence comes from Streptomyces sp. SID486, assembly GCF_009865385.1. GTDB lineage: Bacteria > Actinomycetota > Actinomycetes > Streptomycetales > Streptomycetaceae > Streptomyces. Next base: position 5,305 of record NZ_WWJT01000164.1, read on the forward strand.
CACTCCCCCGGCGTCGGCCCCGACCTGTGGATCATGGGGCTGGCGCTGTCCGGATTCGGCACGATCCTCGGCGCGGTCAACTTCGTCACCACGATCGTCGGGATGCGCGCGCCCGGCATGACGATGTTCCGGATGCCGATCTTCACCTGGAACACCCTGTTCACCTCGATCCTGATCCTGCTGGCGTTCCCGGTGCTGGCGGCGGCGCTGCTGGTGCTGGAGGCGGACCGCAGGTTCGGCTCCCAGGTGTTCGCGGCGGCCAACGGCGGCGCGCTGCTGTGGCAGCACCTGTTCTGGTTCTTCGGCCATCCCGAGGTCTACATCATCGCGCTGCCGTTCTTCGGGATCATCACCGAGATCATCCCGGTCTTCAGCCGCAAGCCGGTCTTCGGCTACCTGACGCTGGTCGGCGCGACCATGTCGATCACCGGACTGTCGATCGTGGTGTGGGCGCACCACATGTTCGCGACCGGTGCGGTGCTGCTGCCGTACTTCTCCTTCATGTCCTTCCTGATCGCGGTGCCGACGGGGGTGAAGTTCTTCAACTGGACCGGCACGATGATCAAGGGCTCGCTGTCCTTCGAGACGCCGATGCTGTGGTCGGTGGGGTTCCTGGTGACGTTCCTGTTCGGCGGCCTGACCGGGGTGATCCTGGCGTCCCCGCCGCTGGACTTACACGTCACGGACTCGTACTTCGTCGTCGCGCACTTCCACTACGTGGTCTTCGGCACGGTCGTCTTCGCGGTGTTCGGCGGTTTCTACTTCTGGTGGCCGAAGTTCACCGGCAAGATGCTGGACGAGCGGCTGGGGAAGATCCAGTTCTGGACGCTGTTCGTGGGCTTCCACACCACCTTCCTGGTGCAGCACTGGCTGGGCGCCGAGGGCATGCCGCGCCGGTACGCGGACTATCTGGCGGCCGACGGCTTCACCGCGCTCAACACGGTCTCGTCGATCGGCGCGTTCCTGCTGGGCCTGTCGACGCTGCCGTTCCTCTACAACGTCTGGAAGACCGCGCGGTACGGCGAGCCGGTCGGCACCGACGACCCCTGGGGCTACGGCCGCTCCCTGGAGTGGGCGACGTCCTGCCCGCCGCCCCGGCACAACTTCGTCACCCTGCCCAGGATCCGTTCGGAGTCCCCGGCGTTCGACCTGCACCACCCGGAGCACGCCGCCCGGACCCCGCAGCCCGAGCCGAAGAAGCACCAGGCCGGCGCCTCCTGACCAGGCGGCCGGCCCGGCCGGCGGCGCCTGCGGCGGCCGCCCTCCCGGGGCGGCCGCCGCAGGTCACGTCGTGGCGGGCGCTCAGAGCGCGAGGCGCTGGCCGGGCACGATCAGATCGGGGTCGTCGCCGATGACGGCCTGGTTGGCGGTGAAGATCCGCTCCCAGGAGATGCCGTGGCGGGCGGCGATGGTGCTCAGGGTGTCGCCCTCGCGGACGGTGTAGTCACCCCGGGAGGCGCTGCGGCCGGTGGCGGTCGCCGGGCGCGTCGTCGCCGGGGCCGACTCCGGCCGTACGGACTTCGACGGGGCGGACTGCGCTGTCGCGCCGCCCGTCGGTGCCGGCGTGCCGGAGGAGCCGGTGCGGTCCGCCGCCGGGGCGGCGCCGAAGGCTCCGGCCCGGCCCGAGCAGACCGGCCAGGCACCCCAGCCCTGGGCCTGCTGGACGTCGGTGGCGACGGCGATCTGCGCGCTCCTGGACGCCTGGTCGGCCGTCGCGGCGTAGGCGGTGCCGCCGTACGCGCGCCAGGTCGAGGCGGAGAACTGGAGCCCGCCGTAGTAGCCGTTGCCGGTGTTGATGTGCCAGTCGCCGCCGCTCTCGCACCGGGCGATGCGGTCCCACACCCCGTTGTCCGCCGCGGCGGCGTTGCCGGTCGCGGCCAGCAGGCCCAGCGGGGCGAGCAGGGCGGCTCCGGCGAGCGCGGCCGTCGTGCGCCCCTTGCGGGCACCCTCGGCGCGGGCGGTGTTGCGGGTGGTATCGGCACACTCGGACATGTAGTTCCCTCTCCACGTACCCGGGCTCCACCGAGGCGGAGCGCGCCTCGCCGCGTATGGCCGCGGTTCCTCGCGCCCGCCCCGTCCGCCGTGACCGGTGCCGGCGGTCGTGCTCTGCCTGGTGCCGGTCGGCGGACGTACCCGAGCGGTGCTCGTTGCACACGGCGGAGGAATGTATGGAGGGCACGGAGCCGGAATCAACCAACTCGCCGTCTCTCCAGGCCAGTTGGCTGTTACCGAGGGTATCGGCGATTTCCGGTCACCCACTACATCGTCTGATGTGCCGATTTTTCTACCACCCACTGAAGCGATCTGTGACCCACTTCACCCGTTCAAGTTCCTTGACGTCGCGCGAAGTTGACGGTGTGTGGCCGAATACGGACCAAAGGTGACCCTGCGCGGTGGGCGGCTCGAACCGGTCCGCCTCGGGGCGTGACTCCCACCACAGGACGTCCGTTGTCTTCTTCATGAGCCCGCAACCCCGGGGGCTCATCGGCCGGGAGCCACCCGGCCGACGCCCAGCACCGCATCCCGAGGGAGCCACCCGTGCCGCGCATGCTCGACGTCAGCGACGCCGTACGCGCCGAGATCGGCGACGAAGAAGCCGACCGGCTGCTCGCCGGAGAGAACGCCCCGGGCAGTTACGACTGCACGTCCTGTCGCACCCCGGGCGACTCCGAGCAGGAGCGCACCAGCACCGTCCTGTTCGTCGGTGACGAGACCGCCGTCCTCGCCTTCGCCCACGCCGGCTGCCTGCCCTCGCAGGTCGTCCAGGTGACGGAGGAGCAGTTGCGGGGCGCCGTCCGCTCCATCGGCACCGCCGACGGTGACATGGCCGGCGGTGCGCCGCACAAGGCCGTGCCCGAGCAGGCGGTGCTCGGCGTGACCAGCGGACTCGTCCTGATCGACGGCGAGCTGCACCCCGCGCTCGTCGTCGAGCCGACCTCCCCGATCGTGCGCCCGGGCACGACCGGCCTCGGCGACGACTTCCTTCCCCTGCTCATCGAACAGGGCTTCATGCCGGTGACCGAGCTGACCACCGTCCCTCCCGTACTGCACGGCTGGTCCGTCCTGCTGGCCATGGGCCAGCTGCACGCGGTGCTCCAGCCCGGGAACAGCGGTGGACAGCCGGTGGCCTGGTGGCAGGCGCACCAGCCGCTCCAGGTCACGGACAGCTGGCGGGCGGCGGCCAACAAGCACCAGCAGGTCCTGATGTTCGCCGCGCCCGTCGGGTCGATCGGCCGCCAGCCGCGTGAGGACCTGCTGCGGGACGCCCTGGACAAGGCCGCCGTGGGCGGGAAGCTGGTCGCCGCGGCGCTGCCGCTCGCCGGCACCTGAGCCCCGCCCGCCCGTCCGACCGCATCCCTTTCGATTCCCGGTCGTTTGGACATACGTGCACGCATACGACACTTCTCCCCGCCGGTCGTCCTTCTCCTCCGTCCCCTCCGCGAGGACGGCGCAGGAGCCGTCCGGCGGACCGTCGGCCACGCCGATCTACGACACGCTCTACGCGGAGTGGGTCAAGACCTTCCGCACCCTGCCGGGCGACCGCAGCGGTGAGGAGGAGCTGAGGTTCAGCGCCTTCGGGGAGTTCCCCGACGGTTCGGGCGGGTACGGCGGCCACCGGGCGGGGTCGTTCAGCAGCTCCTACAGCGCCTACAGCGCGGGGGCCTACAGCGCCCGGCAGCAGTCGCAGTGGCAGCGGGTCGGCACGCTCGGACGGCCGCAGGAGACCGGGATGGGTTACGTCCCGGCCGCCGCCCTGCCGCCGGGCCCCCGCCGCGGCGTGTGACGGGCCCGCGTACGGCGTGAGGGGCGGCCCCCGGAGAACCGGGGGCCGCCCCTCACGCCGTACCGTCGCTTCTACTTCTTCTTCGCGCCGCGCTTCTCGCGCACCCGCACCGAGATGTGGATCGGGGTGCCCTCGAAGCCGAACTCCTCGCGCAGCCGGCGCTCGATGAAGCGCCGGTAGCCCGCCTCGATGAAGCCGGAGGCGAAGAGCACGAACCGCGGCGGCTTGGTGCCGGCCTGGGTGCCGAACAGGATGCGCGGCTGCTTGCCGCCCCGAACGGGGTGCGGGTGGGCCGAGACCAGCTCGCCGAGGAAGGCGTTCAGCCGGCCGGTGGGGACGCGGGTCTCCCAGCCGGCGAGGGCGGTCTCGATCGCCGGGACCAGCTTCTCCATGTGGCGGCCGGTGCGCGCGGAGACGTTCACCCGCGGGGCCCACGCCACCTGGCCCAGCTCGGTCTCGATCTCCCGCTCCAGGTAGTAGCGGCGCTCCTCGTCCAGGGTGTCCCACTTGTTGAAGGCGAGGACGACCGCGCGGCCCGCCTCCACGGCCATGGTGACGATGCGCTGGTCCTGGACCGAGATGTTCTCGGAGGCGTCGATCAGGATGACGGCGACCTCGGCCTTCTCCACGGCGGCGGCCGTGCGCAGGGAGGCGTAGTAGTCGGCGCCCTGCTGGAGGTGGACGCGCTTGCGGATGCCGGCGGTGTCGACGAACTTCCAGGTCACCCCGCCGAGTTCGATCAGCTCGTCGACCGGGTCGCGGGTGGTGCCCGCCAGCTCGTTGACGACGACGCGCTCCTCGCCCGCGACCTTGTTCAGCAGGGAGGACTTGCCGACGTTCGGACGGCCGATGAGCGCGATGCGGCGGGGGCCGCCGACGCCCGTGCCGAAGGACTGCTCGGGCGCGTCCGGCAGGACCTCCAGGACGGCGTCGAGCATGTCGCCCGTCCCCCGGCCGTGCAGGGCCGAGACCGGGTGGGGCTCGCCGAGGCCCAGGTTCCACAGGTAGGACGCGTCGGCCTCACCGCTCGGACCGTCGACCTTGTTGGCGCACAGCACGACCGGCTTGCCGGCCTTGCGCAGCAGCCGTACGACCGCCTCGTCGGTGTCGGTCGCGCCGACCTTGGCGTCGACCACGAAGACGACCGCGTCGGCCGCCTCGATCGCGTACTCGGCCTGCGCGGCGACGGAGGCGTCGATACCGAGGACGTCCTGCTCCCAGCCGCCGGTGTCGACGACCTTGAAGCGGCGGCCGGCCCACTCGGCCTCGTAGGTGACGCGGTCGCGGGTGACGCCCGGCTTGTCCTCGACGACCGCCTCACGGCGGCCGATCATCCGGTTCACCAGGGTCGATTTGCCGACATTGGGACGGCCGACGACGGCGAGCACGGGCAGCGGACCGTGGCCCGCCGCCTCGATGGCGCCCTCGACGTCCTCGACGTCGAAGCCCTCTTCCGCGGCGAGCTCCATGAACTGCGCGTACTCGGCGTCGCCGAGAGCCCCGTGCTCGTACTCGTGCTCGGCCGAGCCGTCGGGCTGGATGTCGTCGTTCATGAAGTCCGTACCTCGTTGTTCATCGTGGTGATCGGTGGAGCACCCCTCGTGGGCTGATCCACTACTCAAGTGTCGCCTAGCGCCCGGTCAGGCGCCTGGCGTTTTCCAGGTGGCTGGTGAGCTGCTTCTGGATGCGTTCGGTCGCCTCGTCCAGCGCCGCGCGGGTCCGCCGCCCGGACCCGTCGCCCGCCTCGAAGGGGTCACCGAAGACGACGTCGACGGCGGAGCGCAGCGGCGGCAGCGCCTTGACCAGCCGGCCCGGGCGCCCGGAGCTTCCCAGCACCGCCACCGGCACGACCGGCGCCCCGCTGCGGACGGCGAAGTAGGCGAGCCCGGCGCGCAGCGCGGCGAAGTCGCCCTGGCCCCGGGTGCCCTCCGGGAAGATGCCCAGCACCCCGCCGGCCGACAGCACGCCGAGGGCCTGGGTGATGGCGGTGCGGTCGGCGGCGTTGCGGTCCACCTTCACCTGGCCGATGCCGGTCAGAAAGGCGTCCAGCGGGCCGATGAAGGCTTCCCTCTTGATCAGGAAGTGGGTGGGGCGGGGTGCCACGCCCATCACCATCGGGCCGTCGATGTTGTGGGAGTGGTTCACGGCCAGGATGACCGGGCCGCAGGCCGGCACCTTCCAGGCGCCGAGCACCCGCGGCTTCCACAGTCCGTACATGAGGCCGACGCCGATTCTCCGGCCGACCTCGGCCCCCCGCTCGGAGGGAACCGGTGGAAGGCTCACTTCCCGGCTCGCTTCTCCTCGACCAGGGTGACGACGCACTCGATGACCTGGGCGAGGGTGAGCAGGGTGGTGTCGACCTCGACCGCGTCGTCGGCCTTGGCGAGCGGGGAGGTCTTGCGGCTGGAGTCGGCCGCGTCGCGCTTGATCAGCGCCTCGCGGGTGGCGTCGACGTCGGCGCCCTTCAGCTCGCCGCTGCGGCGGGCCGCACGGGCCTCCGGCGAGGCGGTGAGGAAGATCTTCAGGTCGGCGTCGGGGAGGACGGTCGTACCGATGTCCCGGCCCTCGACCACGATGCCCCGCTCGGCGCCGGTGGCCAGCGAGCGCTGCAGCTCGGTGATCCGCGCGCGCACCTCGGGCACCGCGCTGACCGCGCTGACCCGGGAGGTGACCTCCTGGGTGCGGATCGGACCGGACACGTCCACGCCGTCGACCGTGATCGTGGGGCCGGCCGGGTCGGTGCCGGAGAGGATCTCCGGCTTGCCGGCGACGGCGGCGATGGCGGTCGGGTCGTCCAGGTCGATGCCGTTGGTCACCATCCACCAGGTGATGGCCCGGTACTGGGCACCGGTGTCCAGGTAGCTGAGGCCGAGCTGGGCGGCCACGGCCTTCGACGTGCTCGACTTGCCCGTGCCGGAGGGACCGTCGATCGCGACGATCACGGGCCTGGCGGTCGGGGCGGCGCCGTTTTCCACGGAGGACACCTTCCTGGTGAAGGGTGGTGAGCGGGGGCGGGGGCGCGAGGGCGCCCCGGACAAGGTTACTGGCTCGCGGGAGGCGCCCTCGCCGGGCGTCACTGGCGCAGTGCCCAGCCCCGCTCGCGCAGTGCCTCCCGCAGCGACGCCGCCGCCTTCGGCTCGACCATGAGCTGCATCAGACCGGCCTGCTGTCCCGTCGCGTGCTCGATGCGGACGTCCTCGATGTTGACGCCGGCCCGGCCCGCGTCGGCGAAGATGCGGGCCAGCTGGCCGGGCTGGTCGTCGATGAGGACGACGACGGTCTCGTACACACGCGGGGCGCTGCCGTGCTTGCCGGGTACCCGCACCTGTCCGGCGTTCCCGCGGCGCAGCACGTCCTCGATGCCGGCGCTGCCCTTGCTCCGCTCGACCTCGTCGGAGGACTGCAGGGCGCGCAGCGCGCGGACCGTCTCGTCCAGGTCGCCGGCGACGTCGGAGAGCAGGTCGGCGACGGGGCCGGGGTTCGCGGACAGGATGTCGATCCACATGCGCGGGTCGGAGGCGGCGATGCGGGTCACGTCCCGGACGCCCTGACCGCACAGCCGTACGGCTGCCTCCTCGGCGTGCTCCAGGCGGGCGGCGACCATGCTGGACACCAGGTGGGGCATGTGGGAGACGAGGGCGACGGCGCGGTCGTGGGCGTCGGCGTCCATGACGACCGGGACGGCCCGGCAGTGCGAGACCAGCTCCAGGGCGAGGTTCAGCACCTCGGTGTCGGTGTCCCGGGTCGGGGTGAGCACCCAGGGGCGCCCCTCGAAGAGGTCGGCGGTGGCGGCCAGCGGGCCGGACTTCTCCCGGCCGGACATGGGGTGGGTGCCGAGGTACGCGGACAGGTCCAGGCCGAGCGCCTCCAGCTCACGGCGGGGACCGCCCTTGACGCTGGCGACGTCCAGGTAGCCGCGGGCCACGCCCCGGCGCATCGCGTCGGCGAGGACGCGGGCCACGTGGGCGGGCGGGGCGGCGACGAGCGCCAGGTCGACCGGGCCCCCGGGGGCCTCGTCGGTGCCGGCGCCCAGCGCGGCGGCCGTGCGGGCCTGCTCGGGGTCGTGGTCCTCCAGGTGGACGGTGACCCCGCGCCCGGCGAGCGCGAGGGCGGCGGAGGTGCCGATCAGGCCGGTGCCGATGACGAGTGCGGTTCTCACTGGGCGATGTCCTTGCGCAGGGCCGCGGCGGCGCCGAGGTAGACGTGGTGGATGTCGGCGCGCTGCCGGTCCGACTCGATGTGCGCGAGGATCCGCACGACCCGCGGCATGGCGCCCGCGATGTCCAGTTCCTGGGCGCAGATGAGGGGGACGTCCACGATGCCCAGCTTGCGGGCGGCGGCGGCCGGGAAGTCGCTGTGCAGGTCGGGGGTGGCCGTGAACCAGATGCTGATCAGGTCGTCGGCGGTCAGCCCGTTCCGCTCCAGGACGGCGGTCAGCAGCGCTCCGACCTGCTCGTCCATGTGACCGGCCTCGTCCCGCTCCAGTTGGACGGCCCCCCGGACCGCTCGTACCGCCACGGCGCTGCTCCTCGCTGACATGTGCTGCTGTTCTTGGTCCGTCCAGCGTAGTCAGCCCGCGCGGTACGGGCGCGCGCCGCCCGCTCGCTGAGACGATGCGGAAAGTCCGGTATTCCCCTTTCCAGCAGGTTGTACGGAGGTCTTGACATGACCCAGTCCGCGTCACGGCGCACGGTCCTCACCACGGGCGCAGGCGCGCTCGCCCTGGGATGCGTGGGGTGCGGCGCCGGCAAGGACGGCGGCACCACGGCGCCGGCGTCCCCCACCGGCACGGAGACGTCCCACGCGGGGATGGACGGAATGGAGACGTCCCCCGCCGCGCAGGACGCGTCCCCGGCCGGAAAGCGGCTGGCGGGGACCGGAGACATCCCGGAGGGCGGCGGAAAGATCTTCGCCGAGCAGAAGATCGTGGTCACCCAGCCGAAGAAGGGTGACTTCAAGGCGTTCTCCGCCGTCTGCACGCACCAGGGCTGCACGGTGAGCCGGGTGGCTGACGGCACCATCGACTGCCCGTGCCACGGCAGCAGGTTCCACATCGCCGACGGTTCGGTGGCCCACGGGCCCGCCACCCGGCCCCTGGGCAAGGAGTCGATCACGGTGTCGGGAAATTCGATCCACCTGGCCTGAGCTGGCCGCGTACGCTCCGGGAATGCAGCCGCAGGACCTCGTACGCGCTCACACCGTCTACGCCTGTGTCATGGGCTCCCGCGCCTTCGGCCTGGCGACGGACGCCAGCGACACCGACCGGCGCGGGGTGTTCCTCGCCCCCACCGCACTGTACTGGCGGTTCGAGAAGCCGCCCACGCATGTGGAGGGACCGGGCGAGGAGCGCTTCTCCTGGGAGCTGGAGCGCTTCTGCGAGCTGGCGCTGCGCGGCAACCCGAACATCCTGGAGTGCCTGCACTCCCCCCTGGTGGAGCACGTGGACGACACCGGCCGCGAGCTGCTGTCCCTGCGCGGCGCCTTCCTGTCCCGGCGGGTCCACGACACCTTCGGCCGCTATGCCCTCGGCCAGCGCAGGAAGCTGGACGCCGACGTCCGCACGACCGGCGCCCCCCGCTGGAAGCACGCGATGCACCTGCTGCGGCTGCTGATGTCGGCGCGGGACCTGCTGCGCTCCGGCGAGCTGCGCATCGACGTCGGCGAGCAGCGTGAGCCCCTGCTGGCCGTGAAGCGCGGCGAGGTCCCGTGGGCGCGGGTGGAGGCGTGGACGGTGCGGCTGGCGGCCGAGGCCGAGGAGGCGCTGCGGGGCAGCCCGCTGCCGCCGGAGCCGGACCAGGCGCGCGTGGCCGGCTTCCTGCACCGGGTGCGCCGGGACTCGGCCCTGCGGTCACCGTCCCCTGCGGCCGTCGCACCGACGGGCGCGGGGGACGGTGACCCGGGCCAGGCGCTCTAGAGGTCGACTTCCTGCATCAGCATGCCGACCTCGGTGTTCGACAGGCGGCGCAGCCAGCCCGACTTCTGGTCGCCCAGGGTGATCGGGCCGAAGGAGGTGCGCACCAGCTTCTCGACGGGGAAGCCGGCCTCGGCGAGCATGCGGCGCACGATGTGCTTGCGGCCCTCGTGCAGGGTCACCTCGACCAGGTAGTTCTTCCCGGTCTGCTCCACCACCCGGAAGTGGTCCGCGCGCGCGTAGCCGTCCTCCAGCTGGATGCCGTCCTTCAGGCGCTTGCCGAGGTCGCGCGGGATCGGGCCGACGATGGCCGCGAGGTAGGTCTTCTTCACGCCGTACTTCGGGTGCGTGAGGCGGTGCGCCAGCTCGCCGTGGTTGGTGAGCAGGATGACACCCTCGGTCTCGGTGTCCAGCCGGCCGACGTGGAACAGCCGCGTCTCACGGTTGGTGACGTAGTCCCCGAGGCACTGCCGCCCCTCCGGGTCCTCCATGGTCGACACGACACCGGCGGGCTTGTTCAGCGAGAAGAACTGGTACGACTGCGTCGCCACCGTCAGGCCGTCGACCTTGACCTCGTCCTTCTCGGGGTCGACCCGGCGGCCCTGCTCCAGCACGATCTCGCCGTTGATCTCGACCCGGGCCTGCTCGATCAGCTCCTCGCAGGCCCGCCGGGAGCCGTAGCCCGCGCGGGCGAGCACCTTCTGCAGCCGCTCGCCCTCCTGCTCGGCGCCGGGGAAGGTCTTGGGGAGCTTGACGTCCTTCTTGCCGGCGTACCGCTCCCGGTTGCGCTCCTCGACCCGCGTCTCGTACTCGCGCGAGCGGGCCGGCTCGGTACGGCCGCCCTGCTGGGGCCGCTTCGGGCCGCCCTTGGCGCCGCCGCGGGCCGCGCCGCCGCGCCCGGCCTTCGGGCCGTCCTTGGTGGCCCCGGGGCCCACGTCGTAGCGGCGCTCCTCGGGGCGGGGCTTGCGGGGACGTCCCTGCCCCTGCTTCTGGTCCCTGTCGTTGCCGGCACCGCGGTAGTTACCGCGCCCGCCGCTCTTGCCGCTGCCGCTGCTTCGCATCAAGGTTTCCGTCTTAGTCGTCTGCGTCCTGACCGCCGGGCGCGTCGGGCGCGTCCGGGTCGAACGACGGGACCCCCTCCTGGGTTTCGGCCTCGATCGCCTCCGCCTCGGGGAGGAAGGGCGCGAGTTCCGGAAGCTCGTCCAGGCCGCGCAGGCCTATCCGCTCCAGGAAGTAGTTCGTCGTCCTGTACAGGATCGCACCTGTTTCGGGTTCCGCGCCCGCCTCCTCGACCAGACCGCGCTGGAGCAGGGTGCGCATGACGCCGTCACAGTTCACCCCGCGCACGGCCGAGACGCGGCTGCGGCTGACCGGCTGGCGGTAGGCGACCACCGCGAGGGTCTCCAGTGCCGCCTGGGTGAGCCGGGCGGTCTGGCCGTCCAGCACCAGCCGCTCGACGGCGGGCGCGTAGGCGGCGCGGGTGTAGAAGCGCCAGCCGCCGGCCACGAACCGCAGCTCGAAGCCCCGGCCCTGCACGGTGTACTCGTCGGCCAGCTCGCGCAGCGCGTCCGCGACCTGCCGTTTCGGCCGCTCCAGCAGCTTCGCCAGGTGTTCCTCCGTGGCGGGCTCGTCCACGACCATGAGCATCGCCTCCAGGGCGGGCTTGAGGTCGAGGCCGGCCACGGTCCTCGGACCGGCCGGGATCCGGGCGCTCTCCTCGCTCATGCCTTCTTCTCCTCCACACGCCTCTCGGGCGGCCGGTCGAACTCGTCCGTGACCCTGGGCGCGGTGTCGGCGTCGCCGCCGGTCCAGCGCACCGTCAGCTCCCCGAGGGCGGTCTCCTGGTCCAGGGCGACGGCCTTCTCCCGGTACAGCTCCAGCAGGGCGAGGAACCGGGCCACGACGGTGAGCGTGTCCTCGGTGTCCTCGATCAGCACCCGGAAGCTCGCCTCACCCAGCTCCCGCAGCCGCGCGACCACGAGCCCCGCCTGCTCCTGGACGCTGACCAGGGGTGCGTGGATGTGGTCGACGTACACCTGCGGTTTCGGTCTGGGCTGCATCGCCTTGACCGCGAGCCGGGCGAACCCCTCGGGGCCGATGCTGATGACGACCTCGGGCAGCAGCTCGGCGTGCTCGGGTTCGAGGCCGACCGTACGGGGGAAGCGCCGGGCCTCGTCGTCCAGGCGCCGGTCGAAGATGTCGGCGATCTGTTTGTACGCGCGGTACTGCAGCAGCCGCGCGAACAGCAGGTCCCGGGCCTCCAGCAGGGCGAGGTCGGCCTCGTCCTCCACCTCGGCGGCGGGCAGCAGCCGGGCGGCCTTGAGGTCGAGCAGGGTGGCCGCCACGACGAGGAACTCGGTCGTCTGGTCCAGGTCCCAGTCGGGTCCCATCGCCCGGATGTGGGCCATGAACTCGTCGGTGACCTTGGACAGAGCGACCTCGGTGACGTCCAGCTTGTGCTTGGAGATCAGCTGGAGGAGCAGGTCGAAGGGGCCCTCGAAGTTGGCGAGCCGCACCGTGAAGACGCCGTCGGGAGCGTCCTGCGCCGCCCCGCCCGCCACGGTCGCCGGCCCGGAAGCCTCGGGCCCCGCCCCGGCGGCCTCGGGCTCGCGCTCGGGGGTCGACGGCTGTGGTGCGGGCATCTCGGGCTCGCGCTCGGGAGTCGCGGGCTGTGGTGCGGGTGCCTCGGGCTCGCGTTCGGGAGTCGGGGCCTGTGGTGCGGGTGCCTCGGGCTCGCGCTCGGGGGTCCGGCGCTGTGGTGCGGGTGCCTCGGGTTCGTTCGTGGGTGTGGCCGGCTCGGTCCCCGCTTCCCGTGGCGGTGCCGTCGGCCCCCGCCCCAGCGCACGCCGACGGCCGGCGGGGGCGCCGGGGGCAGGGGCTTCGTTCGAGGTCATCGCCCCGGCAGGCTACCGCTACCGCCCGCGCAGCCGTCGTACGAGGATGCTCGCGTCCCCGCGGGACTCCAGGTCGGCCAGGACCACGGCCACCGCCTCGCGGACGATCCGCCCGCGGTCCACCGCGAGCCCGTGCTCGCCGCGGAGCACCAGGCGTGCGTGCTCCAGGTCCATCAGTTCCTCGGCCGAGACGTACACGGTGATCTTCTCGTCGTGCCGCTCGCGCCCGCTGGGCCGCCGGGCCGCAGCCCGCCCGCGCTTGCGCGGCTGCGCGGCGTCCGGGCCTTCCGGCG
>NZ_WWJT01000165.1 GCF_009865385.1 Streptomyces sp. SID486
GGGGCGGCCCTGCTCGCGGCCGCGGCCTTCGCCGCCGCGGCCTGGCTGAGCAGCCGCCGGTCGCCCTGAGCCGCCTGCGGGGCGGGACGGTCAGCGGTGTCCGCCGCTCTCGCCGATCAGCTCGGAGACCTTCACGAACCGGTAGCCCTGCTTGCGCAGCTCCGGTACGACCGAGCGGACGACCCGCTCGGTCGTCGGGGCGGCACTGCGGGTGCAGTGCATGATGACCACCGATCCCGGCTTCACCCCGTCGAGCACCTGCCGGGTGACCGCGTCGGCGTCCGTGGCGAACGCGTCCCCGCTCACCACGTCCCACTGCACCGCCGTCACCCCGAGCCCGCTGAGCGCCCGCAGCGCCCGCTGGTCGTAACAGCCGCCGGGGAAACGGAAGTAGGGCATCGCGTGCGGTACGCCCGCGGCGCGCAGTGAGGTGTACGCCCGCTGCACGTCCGCCCGCATCCCGTCGGCGCCGACGGTCGGCAGGCCGTAGCAGTCGCCGGTGAACGCGTAGTGGCTCCAGGAGTGGTTGGCCACCTCGAACTGGGGGTCGTGGCCCAGGTCGCGGGCCTCGGCGGGGTACTGGTCCGCCCATCTGCCGGTCATGAACACCGTCGCCGGCACCTTCAGTTCACGCAGCGCGGCGATCAGGCCGGGGTTGTCGAAGTGCTCGCCGGAGGCGGCCCGGGGCCCCTCGGCGGCGGTCATGTCGGCGTCGAAGGTGAACGCGACCGTCTTGCCCCGGTCGCGCGGGCCGTGTTCGAAGACGGGGGTGAGCCCGCCGGGGCCCGGCGCGAGCACCGGTGGCCGGGCGGCGGACGGCGAGGCGGACGCGGAGGCGGCCGGCCCCTGGTGAGCGGGGCCGGAGGTCCCGCAGGCGGTGACCGTGGCGCCCAGGACGCAGGCGGCGGCGAGTCGGCGTGTCAGTGGGATCATGGGGCGAACGTAAGTAGGGAAAGCTGTTTATATGATTATTTAGGGCGGGACACGACGGCCCCATCACCCGCGTGGCGGGGCCGCCCGCGCCGGTCAGTCGCCCGTTCGGCCCCCTTCCGTCGGCCGGTCGAGGGCGCGTCGCTCCAGCGGCTTGAGCGCGGGGCCCTGGAGCACCTCGCCGTCGACGCCGAAACGCGAGCCGTGGCAAGGGCACTCCCAGGCGCGCTCGGCGCGGTTGAAGGAGACCAGGCAGCCCAGATGGGTGCAGCGGGCGGACACGGCGTGCAGGGCGCCGTCCTCGTCCCGGTACGCGGCGAGCCGCTCACCGCCGGACCTGACCAGTGCGCCGTCGCCGGGCGCCAGGTCGTCCACCGAGACCGGCGGCTTCAGCCGGTCCCCCACGAAGTGCCGGGCCACCTCCGCCTGCGTCTTGAGCAGCGACGGGGCCTCGCGCACCACCGACTTCAGCCGGCGCGGGTCGTACAGCTCGCGCCAGGCGCACTCCCGGCCGGTGATCAGGGAGGTCAGCAGCCGCCCCGCCATGATGCCGCCGCTCAGCCCCCAGCCGCCGAAGCCGGTGGCGACGTAGGTGTGCCGGGCGCCGGGGTGGAAGGGGCCGATCAGCGGGACGGTGTCGGTGGACTCGTTGTCCTGGGTGGCCCAGGCGTGGTCCAGGGCCACCCCGGGGAAGTGCGCCCGGGCCCAGGCGGCGAGCCGCTCGAAGCCGGCCCGCGGATCGCCGGTGCCGGGGGTGAAGTGCTCCCCGGTGACCACCAGCAGCCGCTGCCCGTTCTCTCCGTAGGGCGCGGTGCGCACCGAGCGGGTGTTCTCGTCGGGCGTGATGTACATGCCGTCCGGATCCGGGCCGTCGCCCAGCGGACCGGCGACGACCAGCTCCCGGCGCGGGGAGAGCCGGGCGAACAGCAGGGCCCGGTCGAACACGGGGTAGTGCGTGGCGAGCACAACGTCCCGGGCGGTCACCGTGGCGCCCGACTCGGTCGTCAGCCGGCACGGCTCGCCCTCCGTCAGACCGGTGACCCGGGTCCCCTCGTACACCTGACCGCCGCGCGCGATCAGATCGGCGGTGATCGCCCGCAGGTACTTGACCGGATGGAACTGCGCCTGCCCGGTCACCCGGACCGCGCCCGCCACCGGGAACGGCAGCCCCGTCTCCGTGGTGAACACCGCCGGGAGTCCCGCCTCCCGCGCGGCCTCCGCCTCCGCCCGCACCTCCTCGGCCCGGTCCCGGCCCCGGACGTAGGTGTAGGCGTCCCTGGTCTCCCACTCGCACTCGATGCCCAGCTCCGCCACCAGCGCCGCCGCGTGCTCGATCGCCTCGGTCTGCGAACGGGCGTACAGCCGCGCCCCGTCCGGCCCGCGGGTGCGCCGCAGCCGGTCGTAGACCAGGGTGTGCTGGGCGGTCAGCTTCGCCGTCGTGTAGCCGGTGACCCCACCCGCCGCGCGTCCGGCCTCCAGCACCGCCACCCGCAGTCCGGCCCGGGTCAGCTCATGGGCGGTGCTCAGCCCGGCGATGCCGGCGCCGACGACGGCCACGTCGACGTCGAGGTCCGTGTCCAGGGCGGGATGCTCCGGTCCGGGAGCGGTCCGCAGCCAGTACGAGTCCGTGATCTTCGGGTGCTCACGCATGCCCGCCGGGTACCCCGACCGCCGGGGCTCACATGCGCTCCGGCCCCGGAGCCGGCTCTCGCGTGGACGTGCCGGTACCGGTGCCGGTGGTCCCGTCTCCCGGCTCCGGGGCCGGAGCCTGAGCGGGTGTGCCGGTGCCGGTGGTCGTGTGTCCCGGCTCCGGGGCCGGCGCCTGCGCGGGCGTACCGGTGTCCTCGTCCCGCCGCCCGGTCCCCGTGTCCAGGCTCCGCCGGTCCGCCGGCGGCCTCGCCTCGCCGTCCGGTGCGGGCTGCTGGGCGCCCCGCTCCAGGAAGTGCAGCAGTTCCACCGGGATCGGCAGGACCAGGGTGGAGTTCTTCTCGGCCGCCACCGCCATCACCGTCTGGAGCAGCCGCAACTGGAGGGCGGTCGGGGTGTCGGCCATCTGCTGGGCGGCCTCGGCGAGCTTCTTGGACGCCTGCAGTTCGGCGTCGGCGTTGATGATCCGGGCCCGGCGCTCGCGGTCCGCCTCGGCCTGGCGGGCCATCGACCGCTTCATCGTGTCCGGCAGGGACACGTCCTTGATCTCCACCCGGTCGACCTGGATGCCCCAGCCCACCGCCGGGCTGTCGATCATCAGCTCCAGGCCCTGGTTGAGCTGCTCGCGGTTGGAGAGCAGATCGTCGAGATCGCTCTTGCCGATGATCGACCGCAGGGACGTCTGCGCCATCTGCGACACCGCGAACTTGTAGTCCTCGACCTTCACCAGCGCGCTCGCCGCGTCGACCACCCGGAAGTAGACCACCGCGTCCACCCGCACGGTGACGTTGTCGCGGGTGATGCCCTCCTGGGCCGGGATCGGCATCGTCACGATCTGCATGTTGATCTTCCGCAGCCGGTCCACGAAGGGGATGATCAGGGTCAGCCCCGGCGACCGCACCTCCCCGGCGACCCGGCCGAGCCGGAAGAGCACGCCGCGTTCGTACTGCTTGACCACGCGGGCGGCCGCCGCCAGGTACACCACACCGGCGGAGCCCACCGCCGCCACGGCCACGACCAGGTCCTCGACCATGGTGACCTCCTCGTGCAGAGGTCCGAAAAAACGTTCGCTGCTGCCACGATAGGCCCGCGGGGCCGGGATGCCGAGAGTTCCCGGCGTCCGGCCCCGCGGGCGGGCGCTCACGCCGCCGTGACCAGCTTCACCGGCTCGGTGCCCGCGGCGCTGTGCCGCGCGGCCCAGTTCCCGAGGGCCGTACGGCAGGCGTGGTCCAGGTGGTGCAGCCCGGACAGGTCGAGCCGGACCGGGCGGTCCTGGGGCAGCGACTCCAGACTGTCCAGGATCTTCGGCAGGCGCAGGAAGGTCGCGTTGCCGGACAGGGACGCCTCCACCGGGCCCGCCCCCTTGTCCACGACGTCCAGCTTGACGTGCGACGCCTCCCAGGCCGTCTTCACCACCGCCAGCGCTAGCCCGATGAGCACGCCCTCGAACATGCTGACGGCGACGATGGAGACGGCCGTGACGCCGAGGACCAGCGCCTCCCCGCGGTGCTCACGCCACAGCGCGGCCAGCGCCCGCACGGGAACCAGTTTGGCGCCCGCGTGGATCAGGATGCCCGCCAGCGCCGGGATCGGGATGTAGGCGAGCACGCCCGGCAGCAGCGCCGCGAACAGCAGCAGCCAGGCGCCGTGCAGCACCCGGGACGCCTTCGTCCGGGCGCCCGCCTGGACGTTGGCCGCGCTGCGCACGATCACCGCGGTCATCGGCAGCGCGCCGAGCAGGCCGCACAGCGTGTTGCCGACGCCCTGGGCGAGGAGTTCCCGGTTGTACTGGGTGCGCGGCCCGGAGTGCAGCCGGTCCACGGCCGCCGCGCTGAACAGCGACTCGGCGGACGCGATCAGGGCGAAGGCGAGGACCGTGCCGAGGAGCCCGACGCCGGCCAGCTCACCGAAGGCGCTCAGCGGCGGCGGCTGGACGGAGCCCAGCAGGCCCCGCACCTCCACCGTGGCCACCGGCAGGCTGAACACCAGCGTGGCCAGGGTGGCGAGCCCGACCGCGGCCAGCGGACCGGGCACCGCGCGCACCTTCGCCGGGGTGCGCCGCCACAGCAGCAGGACCGCGACCGTGCCCGCGCACACCGCGAGCGAGGTCAGGGCGCCGCTGTCGCCGAAGGCGTCCAGGAGCGCGCCGGGCAGCCCGGCGATCTTGGCGAGGCCGGAGTCGGGGGCCTTCGCCGCCAGCGCCGGGTACAGCTGCCCGGCGATCAGCACCAGGCCGATGCCGGCCAGCATGCCCTCCACGACGGAGACCGAGATGGCCCGGAAGTAGCGGCCCAGCCGCAGCAGGCCCATGGCGACCTGGAGCAGACCGGTGAGGAGCACGATCACGCCGAGCACCGGCAGTCCGAACTCCTTGACCGCCTCGAAGACGAGCACGGTCAGCCCGGCCGCCGGCCCCGACACCTGGAGGCTGCTGCCGCGCATCAGCCCGGTGACGAGGCCGCCCACGATGCCGGTGACCAGGCCGAGTTCGGCCGGCACACCGGAGGCGACGGCCACGCCCACGCACAGCGGCAGCGCGACCAGGAAGACGACGAGGGAGGCGGCGAAGTCCTGCCTCAGGTGGGGGAAACGGGATATGAGGGTGTGGTTGCTGGTCATCGGCGCGCTCACAGGGCCTCGAAGGTGTCGGTCTGCGGGCGGTGCGTCCGTACGGCGCCGGTGTGCACCTCGTAGTACCAGGCGTGCAGGTCCAGCCCGCCGGCCGCCAGCTTGCGCTCGACGCACGGGTACGAGCGCAGCCGTAGCAGCTGGGTGAGGACATGGCTCTGCACGCCCTCGGCCACCTCCGGGTCCTCGGCCGCGCCGGCCGGGCGCGGGGTGGCGTGCGCCAGCCAGTCCCGCACGGCCGGTACGGCGGTCAGGTCGTCACCGCGCACCAGCGCGCCGACGGCGCCGCAGTGCGAGTGGCCGCAGACCACGATGTCACGGACGCCCAGCACCTCCACGGCGTACTCGATGGTGGCGGCCTCGCTGGTGGGACGGTCGGGGGCGTGCGGCGGGACGATGTTGCCCGCCGTGCGCAGTTCGAACAGCTCGCCGGGGCGGGCGCCCGTGATCAGGGCCGGGACGACCCGGGAATCGGAGCAGGTGATGAACAGGACCTGCGGAGACTGGCCTGCGGCGAGTTCGGCGAACTCCTCAGGGCGCTGTCCGAAGGTACGGGCGTTGTCGATGAGGGGCTGCATGACTGTGGGTTCCTCCTGGCGCGCCTGTCTGACGCGTCGGACTCGAACAACTGATGTGGGGGGGGTGGGGAGGACGGCCCGGGTCTCAGCAGCGGAAGACCTGGAGCGCTGCCGGTGTGTGGGCTCTCGAGGGTCCGGGGGCGTGGCGGTGCGCGGCGCCGGGAATCCCCGCCGGGCCGGCCACGGCCGCCGGGCCGGGTATCAGGGGCTTGTCCTGCGCCCCGTTGGACGCCGGGCCGCGGTGCCGGTCGCGCACGTGCGGGAGGCCCACGGGGCGGTCCGGGCGGCCCGGGGTGCGGACCGTCTCCGTCCCGTCACGCGGCGCCTGCACCAGGGAGGCGATTCCGGTCTCGGTCTTGACCGGTGTCCGATCGAAAGCGTGCGCGGGTGCGAAGGTTCCCGTGGGGGTGAAGAGCTGGAGAGTGAGCAGTGTGACACCGAGCAGGACGAGCACGGTCCGGGCGGTCGCACCTCGGAACATGAGCCCCCCTCCGCTGTGTTCACGTCTCCTGTCCAGACCAAGCGATGGTCAATGGAAGGTCAAGAAACACGTTAACCCTGCAAAGTCCTTTGCAGGGTTAACTGCGCGTTACGCGCACAAGAGAGCGTGAAAAGTGCGGGTGTCGTGGCGCGAACCGGCCCTTGACCCGTGGACACCCGGTCGGGTAATGACGACCACCGCCCCGGGGGCGCCTGGTCGGATGACGGTGGCCGCCATCCCGGGGGCGCGGGCGCCCGGTCGGGCGGCGGTGGCCGCCGGGGCCGGGCTAGGCGCCGATCAGTCCCTTCGCGTCCCGGGCCAGTGCGGTCAGCCGGGATATCGCGCGGAAGTACTTCTTGCGGTAGCCGCCGTTCAGCATCTCCTCGCTGAACAGCCGGTCGAACGGCAGACCGGAGGCCAGCACCGGCACCTCACGGTCGTAGAGCCGGTCGGCGAGGACGACCAGGCGCAGCGCCGTCGACTGGTCCGGCACCGGCTGCACACCGGTCAGGCAGACCGCCCGCACCCCGTCGGTCAGCGCGCCGTACCGGCTCGGGTGCACCTTGGCCAGGTGTTCCAGCAGGTGCGCGAAGTCGTCCAGCGAGGCGCCCTCGGTGGCGAAGGCCGTCTTCATGACGTCCTCGTCGGAGAAGGGTGCGGGAGCCTCGGGCAGGCCGCGGTGGCGGTAGTCCTCGCCGTCGATGCGCAGGGCGCGGAAGTGGGCCGACAGGCCCTGGATCTCGCGCAGGAAGTCGGCGGCGGCGAAGCGGCCCTCGCCCAGCTTGCCGGGCAGCGTGTTGGAGGTGGCGGCGAGCGCCACACCGGCCTCGACGAGCTTGCCGAGCAGGGTCGACACGAGGACCGTGTCACCGGGGTCGTCCAGCTCGAACTCGTCGATGCACAGCAGGCGGTGGCCGCTGAGGGTGCGCACGGTCTGCTGGAAGCCGAGCGCCCCGACCAGGTTGGTCAGCTCCACGAAGGTGCCGAACGCCTTGAGCGCGGGCTCGGCCGGCGTGGCGTGCCACAGCGAGGCGAGCAGGTGGGTCTTGCCCACGCCGTAGCCGCCGTCGAGGTAGACGCCGCGGGGGCCGGCCGGGAGCTTGGGGGTCTTCGCCCTGCCGAACCCGAGGAAACCGCGCTTCGCCCCGCCGACGGCGTGGGCTCCGCCGAGGCCGGCCGCGAAGCCTTCCAGCACCCGTACGGCCTCGGACTGGCTGGGCTCGCGGGGGTCCGGGACGTAGGTGGCGAAGCGGACCGAGTCGAACCGCGGCGGCGGCACCATCTCGGCGACCAGCCGGTCCGCGGGGACGTGCGGCTCACGCGCGCACAGCGACACAGGGCCGGCGTCCGGCAGCGGGCCGGATCCGGGGGCGGGGGTGGAGGACGACACAGTCATCCACTCTAAGCGCCGTGTCACACTGCACGAATGCGACGCCTCTTCCCTGTGACCGAAGGAACAGCGGCCCAGGCCCCCGCCGGGGCGGGCCCGGCGGCCGGGGCCGCGGCGGACCGGGAGTGGGGCCTCGCCGAGCTGGCCGCCGCCTACGCCTACCCGGAGCCCGCGCCGGGCGCCCCGCGGCCGTGGCTGCGGGCCAACATGGTCTCCTCGCTCGACGGCGCCGCCCAGCACGAGGGCCGCTCCCAGCCCATCTCCAGCGCCGCCGACATGCGGATCTTCGGCACGCTGCGGGCGCTCGCCGACGTGATCGTGGTCGGCGCGGAGACGGTGCGGCAGGAGGGGTACCGCCCCGGCCGGGTGCGCGCGGAGTTCGCCGGTGCCCGCGCCGCCGCCGGCCAGACGCCGGTGCCGGCGATCGCGGTCGTCACGGCGAGCCTGGAGCTCGACTTCACGCTGCCCCTGTTCACCTCGCCCCTGGTGCCGACGCTGGTCCTGACCGGGGCCTCGGCCGCTCCCGACCGGGTCGCCGCCGCCGAGAAGGCCGGCGCCCAGGTGGTGATCGCGGGTGAGGGCATGGGCGTGGAGCCCGTGCGCGCGGTCCAGGCCCTCGCGGGCCTCGGCCACACCAGGCTGCTCACCGAGGGCGGTCCACGGCTGCTCGGCCAGCTGATCGCCGCCGAGGTGCTGGACGAGCTGTGCCTGACCGTCTCGCCGACGCTCACCGCGGGCGGTGCGCAGCGCATCGCCGGGGGGCCGTCGGTCGCCGTGCCGCACCGGTTCGCGCTCGCGTCCCTGCTGGAGGAGGACGGTTTCCTGTTCGGCCGCTACCGTCGTCCCTGAGACCGGTCGAATCTACCGTTCCGGATATCTTCCGACGGGCACACTAAGTCCGGCAGTACCCGTGCGATCACGGGGAAGGATGGTTTCCGCAGGGGCCCGGCCGGGCCCTCTAAGGAGAAGAGGCGCCTGGTGTTCACAAGCGTTCTGATGATCGAGAAGGCCCTGACGACCGCCGACGTGGAGTTCGTCACCACCTTGCACGGGGACGAGCCCGTCTTCTTCCACGTGCTGCTCCAGCCGCGCGGCGACCAGGCTGACCGGCTGCTGCGGGCCATCGACGACATCGCGCTCGGCGAACTCGACGAGGCGGTCCGCGAGGGGGAGACCCCGGAGGGCACGGAGGCGCTGGGCGTGGGGCAGCAGGCCCTCGACGTGTCGCTCCAGGCGCTGCGCGCCGCGGGCAGCGAGGCGGAGGGGCGACTGGTCGAGGACCACCCGCTGGACGCGCTGAAGGCGCTGGTGGGCGAGGTGGACGCCGACGAGGTGATCGTGCTGACGGACCCGCACTACGTGGAGGAGTTCTTCCACCGGGACTGGGCGTCCCGGGCCCGGCACAAGGTCGGGGTGCCGGTGCTGAAGCTGTTCTCGCACAGCAAGGCGCAGCCGGAGTGAGGGCCGGGCGGGACCACCCGTGCCCCTTGCGAGGTGACGCCCGCCCCAGCACATAGGCTAGGCGTGCTCAGCCCGTACCGTCTCTGGGGAGAAACGCATGGCACCCGCCCTTCCTGCCGCCATGGACCGACCGCATTTCATCGGCATCGGCGGCGCCGGGATGTCGGGCATCGCCAAGATCCTCGCGCAGCGCGGGGCGAAGGTGGCCGGCAGCGACGCCAGGGAGTCGGCGACCGCCGAGGCGCTGCGGGCGCTGGGCGCGACCGTGCACATCGGACACGCCGCCGGGCACCTCGCCGACGACGCGAGCTGTGTCGTCGTGTCGTCGGCGATCCGCGAGGACAACCCGGAGCTGGCCCGCGCCGCCGAGCTGGGCATCCCGGTCGTGCACCGCTCCGACGCGCTCGCCGCGCTGATGACGGGTCTGCGCCCGATCGCGGTGGCCGGCACCCACGGCAAGACCACCACCACCTCCATGCTGGCGGTCTCCCTGACCGAGCTGGGCCTGCGGCCCTCGTACGCCATCGGCGGCGACCTGGACGCGCCCGGCTCCAACGCGCTGCACGGCGAGGGCGACCTCTTCGTCGCGGAGGCGGACGAGTCGGACCGCAGCTTCCACAAGTACGCGCCCGAGGTCGCCATCGTCCTCAACGTCGAGCTGGACCACCACGCCAACTACGCCTCCATGGACGAGATCTACGAGTCCTTCGAGACGTTCGTGGACCGGGTCACCGAGGGCGGCACCCTGGTCGTCTCCGCCGACCACGAGGGCGCCCGGGAGCTGACAAGGCGCGTCGGCGCGGGCCGGGTGCGGGTGGTGACCTACGGCGAGGCCGAGGACGCCGACGTCCGCGTGCTGTCGATCGTCCCGCAGGGACTGCGGAGCCGGGTCACCGTGGTGCTGGACGGACAGGAGCTGACCTTCGGGGTCTCCGTGCCCGGCCGGCACTACGCGCTCAACGCGGTCGCTGCGCTCGCCGCCGGTGCCGCCGTCGGCATCCCGGCCGCCGAGCTGGCGCCCGCGCTCGCCGCCTACACCGGTGTCAAGCGGCGCCTGCAGCTCAAGGGCGAGGCGGCCGGTGTGCAGGTGATCGACTCCTACGCCCACCACCCGACCGAGATGACGGCCGACCTGGAGGCCATGCGGGCCGCCGCCGGTGACGCCCGCATCCTCGTCGTCTTCCAGCCGCACCTGTTCTCCCGCACCCAGGAGCTGGGCAAGGAGATGGGGCAGGCGCTGGCCCTGGCCGACGCCTCGGTGGTCCTGGACATCTACCCGGCCCGCGAGGACCCGATCCCCGGTGTGACCAGCGAGCTGATCATCGACTCCGCGCGCGCGGCCGGCGCCGACGTGACCGCCGTGCCCGACAAGACCCGGATCCCGGAGACGGTCGCGGGAATGGCGAAGCCCGGTGATCTCGTTCTCACCATGGGCGCGGGTGACGTGACAGACCTGGGCCCGCTGATCCTGGACCGCCTGTCGCAGTGAAGCAGTGAAGGGGCTGAGTACTCATGTCGTACGACGTCGAGAAGCCGGACGAGCAGTGGCGCGCGGAACTGACCCCGGCCGAGTACGCCGTGCTGCGCCAGGCCGGCACCGAGCCGGCCTTCACCGGTGAGTACACGGACACCAAGACCAAGGGTGTGTACTCCTGCCGTGCCTGCGGCGCCGAGCTGTTCACCTCCGACACCAAGTTCGCCTCGCACTGCGGCTGGCCGTCCTTCTACGACCCGAAGGACACCGACGCGGTGGAGCTGATCGCGGACCGCTCCCACGGGATGGTCCGCACCGAGGTGCGGTGCGCCCGGTGCGGCTCCCACCTCGGGCACGTGTTCGAGGGGGAGGGGTATCCGACCCCGACCGACCAGCGGTACTGCATCAACTCGATCTCCCTGCGGCTGGCCCCCGCGCAGGACTGAGCCGGCCCGCCGTCGACGCCGGCCGGGGCACCGTCCTCGGCCGCCAAAGCGCTGAAACACTCGCGGTCTAGACTCTCCCCGGAGCAGGCCAGCATCGGTCGGACCCGAAGGATACCCGGCGTTTTGATACGGATAGATTCAGTCACGAAGCGGTACCCGGACGGCACGGTCGCGGTCGACCGGCTGTCGCTGGAGATACCGGACCGCGCGATCACCGTCCTCGTCGGGCCCTCCGGCTGCGGCAAGACGACGACCCTGCGGATGATCAACCGGATGGTGGAGCCGACGGAGGGCAGCATCCACCTCGACGGCCAGGACATCCGGCAGCAGCCGGTCAACACCCTGCGCCGGTCGATGGGTTACGTCATCCAGAACGCCGGTCTCTTCCAGCACCGCACCATCCTCGACAACATCGCCACCGTGCCCCGCCTGCTCGGCCGGTCCAAGCAGCAGGCCCGGGCCCGGGCGGCCGAGCTGATGGAGCGGGTCGGCCTCGACTCCGCGCTCGCCAAGCGGTACCCCTACCAGCTCTCCGGCGGCCAGCAGCAGCGCGTCGGCGTCGCCCGCGCCCTCGCCGCCGACCCGCCGGTGCTGCTGATGGACGAGCCGTTCTCCGCCGTCGACCCCGTCGTCCGCAAGGGACTCCAGGACGAACTCCTGCGCATCCAGGACGAACTGGGCAAGACCATCGTCTTCGTCACGCACGACATCGACGAGGCGATCAAGCTGGGCACGAAGGTCGCCGTGCTGCGCACCGGTGGCCGGCTCGCCCAGTTCGCCCCGCCCGCCGAACTGCTCAGCGCGCCCGCCGACTCCTTCGTGGAGGACTTCCTCGGCGCCGACCGCGGCATCCGCCGGCTGTCCTTCTTCCCGGCCGACGGCCTGCGGCTGCAGACCGCGCCCGTGGTACCGCTCGACGCCGACGCCGGCCGGCTCGCCTCCGCGGGCACCGCGCCCTACCTCCTCGTCACCGACCCCGACGGCAGGCCGCTCGGCTGGAGCGAGCCGGACCGGCTCACCGCCGGGGCGATCGACCGGGAACGACTCCTGGACTTCGGGCGGCCGTTCGTGCCCGGAACCGACTCGCTGCGCACCGCGCTCGACGGCGCGGTGCTCTCGCCGACCGGATGGGCGGTCGCGGTGGACGGCGAGGGCCGCGCGGTCGGTGTCGTCTCCCAGCAGGTCATCGGCGAGGCGATCCGCGAGGCCCACGGCCGGGTGGCCGAGGACGCCGCCGCCGAGGTGAAGGCCGGGCGATGAGCGGCTTCTTCGACCTCCCGAGCGACCTCCAGCACAGCTACCTCGGCCTCGTCGGCCTGCATCTGCGCGAGGCGCTGCTGCCGGTGCTCGCCGGACTGCTGATCTCGCTGCCCGTGGCGCAGCTGTGCGTGCGGTTCCGCTGGATCTACCCGCCGGTCCTCGGTCTCACCACCGTGCTCTACGCCATCCCGTCGCTCGCCTTCTTCGTCGTCCTCATCGACTACTTCGGCCAGAGCGAGACGACCGTCATGGTCCCGCTCGCGCTCTACAGCCTGGTCGTGCTGGTCCCGGCGATCGTGGACGGCGTCCGCTCGGTGCCACCGGAGACCCTGGCCGCCGCCCAGGCCATGGGCTTCGGCGCCGTACGCCGCTACTTCCAGGTCCAGTTGCCCATCGCCGTACCCGCCATCATCGCCGGGCTGAGGGTGGCGACCGTCTCCAGCATCTCCCTGGTCAGCGTCGGGATGCTCATCGGCAACCAGGGCGCCCTCGGCAACATGCTGTACGACGCCCAGACCTACGACCGCCCCGCCCTCGCGGTGAACTCGGTGCTGACCATCGCGGTGCTGGGCATCCTCGCCGACGCCGTGCTGGTCGCCGTACGTCTCCTCCTCACTCCCTGGATGCCGAGGAAGGGTGCCGGCCGGTGAACGTCCTGAACTTCGCGCACGCCTTCTTCAGCGACAGCGCCCACTGGCACGGGTACGACGGCATACCCACGCGGTTCACCGAGCACGTCAGGTACTCGCTGGAGGCCCTGCTGATCGCCGCCGCGATCGGGCTGCCCGTCGGCCTGCTCACCGGCCACTACGGGCGCGGCGGCAACGCCCTCGCCCTCATCGCCACCGCGGGCCGGGCGCTGCCCAGCTTCGGTCTGCTGGTGCTGATGTTCATCTGGATCGGCTTCGGCCTGCTGCCGGTGATGATCCCGCTGGTGGTGCTGGCCGTCCCGCCGATCCTGGTCACCGCCTACGAGGCGGTCCGCTCCGTCGACCCCTCCCCGGTGGACGCCGCCCGGGGCATGGGGATGCCCGAGGCCCGCGTGCTGCTGCAGGTGGAGCTGCCGGTCGCGCTGCCCCTGATCCTCAGCGGCCTGCGCACCGCGGCCATCCAGATCGTCTCCACGGCCACCATCGCCGCGTACGTCAGTCTCGGCGGCCTCGGCCGGTACATCATCGACGGCCTCTACCAGAAGGACTACGAGAAGGTCGTCGGCGGCGCCACCCTCGTCGCCGGCCTGGCCCTCGTGACCCTGGGCGTGTTCTGGGCGGCGTCCCGGCTCACGGTCTCACCGGGGGTGCGGCGCAGCGGCTGACGGCACCGTCCGACGTGTCGGCCGGCTCCCCTTTCATCAAGAATGCGTTACAAAGGGACCGCTCCGCATGCGCAAGTGACCACAGATCGAGGCCAATCGGTGATATGTGGCACTTGACTGACCGAGAACCGGCTGGATTGGATCGTCGGGTGACTTCAACAACCCACATCAGCAGGTCCATCCGGTGGAGCCGAGGCGCGGCGGTGGTCGCCCTCGCGGCGGCTACGGCTCTGCTGGCGGGCTGTTCCTCCGACGACGACTCCGGCAACCCCCTGACCGGCGGGGGCAAGGCGAGCGGCGACAGCGTGGTCGTCGGGTCCAACAACTTCCCCGAGAGCACCCTGCTCGCCGACATCTACGGCGAGGCCCTCAAGGCCAAGGGGATCAAGGTCACGTACAAGCCGAACATCGGCAGCCGCGAGACCACCTACGGGCTGATCAAGAGCGGCTCCCTCTCGGTGATGCCCGAGTACAACGGCGCCCTGCTGGCCTACCTCGACCAGAAGGCCGCCCCGAAGACCCTCGACGAGACGACGAAGGCCGTCACCGCCAAGCTGGACCCCGGGCTCACGCTCCTGGCCCCGTCGCCGGCGCAGACCAAGGACTCCGTGACGGTCAACGCGGCGACGGCGAAGAAGTACCACCTCACCGAGAAGTCCTCCATCGCCGACCTGAAGGACGTCGCCGAGGACCTCGTCATCGGCGCCTCGCCGGAGTTCCAGACCCGGCAGCAGGGCCTGGTGGGCCTGAAGTCCGTCTACGGCCTGGAGTTCAAGTCCTTCAAGGCGCTGGACGCCGGCGGCCCGCTCACCCAGGCGGCGCTGAAGAAGGACGCCGTCCAGGTCGCGGACATCTTCACCACGGACCCGGACATCACCACGGAGAAGTGGATCGTCCTGCAGGACCCGAAGAACCTCTTCGGCTTCGAGAACGTCCAGCCGCTCGCCCACAAGGGCGCGCTGACGAAGGAGGGTGTCGCCGCGCTCGACGCCGTCTCCGCCAAGCTGGACACCAAGACCCTGCTGGAGCTGGACACCCAGGTGCAGGCCGGCCACAAGGACCCGCTGGACGTCGCCAGGACCTGGCTGCAGTCCGCCGGTCTCGGCTGACACCCGGCCGCGACGACGGCGAGGGCGCGGCCGGCGCGTTCGGCCGGGCCCTCGCCCTCCCGCGGTGTGCTCAGAGGTCGAACTCGTGCGGCGGCAGGTCCAGCGTGAAGCACGCCTCACGGACCACGGCCTGCTCGTCCTTGTCGAAGTCGCCGTCCGCGCCGCCGATGACGATGCCGATCTGGATCACGGCCCGCGCCTCGGCCGGCTTCTTCTTCGCCTTGGCGATCTCCTGCAGCACGCTCACCTTGCCGAAGGCGAAGTCGGCCGTCAGCTTGTTCAGGTTCTCCTCGAAACGGCGCCGCAGGTCGTCCGCCGGGAAGTTCTGCAGCACCTCGTTGGTGGCGATCAGCTGCGCCACCCGCTGCCGCTCCGAGGGATCCACCGTCCCGTCGGCGGCGGCCACCAGCGCGCACATCGCCATGCTCGCGTCGCGGAAGGCGCCGCTCTTCAGGTCGTTCTTCTTCGCCATCAGCTGGGTCTGCATCTGCGACGCCGACTCCTTGACGCGGTCCCACAGGGCCATGTCCACTCCTCGTATCGGCCGCCCGGAGCCCCACGGCGCCCGGCGACAACTTCTACAGCACCGTAGAAACTAGTGGGGCGGCCGGAAAGTTCCGCGGGTCCGCGGCGGGGGAGAAGAGGCGGCGGTGACGACGGCGCCCGGACACCGTCAGGCAGCCTCCTCCACGCCCCGCGGCCGTCCGGCGGCCGGAGCCTGTGCCGCGGCCTTGGCCTGCCTGCGGCGTGCGCGGCGGCCCACGCGCGGTTCCTGGTCCGGGAGCCAGCCGAAGGCGAGGCAGCTGCCGGTGACACCGAGGAGCAGGCCGAGGAAGAAGCCCCCGAGGTTCGAGGTGACCCAGCTGCCCAGGGAGACCAGGACGCCGGTGATGGAGTAGAAGAGCCGCTGGGTGGGGTTGAAGAGGATCAGCAGCCCCAGCAGCACCATGAGGCCGGGCAGCAGATAGCCGGCCAGACCCTGCATGCCGATGTGCAGCACGACCTTCAGCGAGGCCTTCTCCGTGAGCAGGACCTCGCCGCCGCCGAGGGCGAGCAGCAGCCCGCCCCAGAACGGCCGGCGGGCCCGCCATCCGCGGAAGGCGGGCCCCGGTCCCGGGCGAGGACGGTCCGGCACGGCGATCAGCAGCCCTTGTCGCTGAAGCCGAGGTGGAGGCCCGGCAGCTTGAACACGCCCGCCGTGGTGGCGTAGTTCGTCTGCCGCAGATCGGCGATGCGGACGGTGTCGGCCTGTTGGCTGAAGACCCCGAGCGGGCCCTTCACGCCGGCCTTGTCCAGCGTGCTGGCGTCGTTGCCGATCTCGATGTGGTTGAACGCCGCGTTTCCGGACAGCACGGTGGAGTCGGTGGTCAGGTCGGTCGCCGACACCTTGTCCTTGCCGCCGCCCGCGGTGATCAGCAGGTTGGTGCCGCCGAGGTCGACGCTCTGGCACAGTTTCGTGAGCGTGGCGCTCTTGATGGCGGAGGTGACGACGAGCACCTGACCACCGGTGTCACCGGCGTTCGGGCTGCCGTCCGCCATGTTGTCGAGCGCGCCGAACTGCTCGAACCCGGTGCCGTTCAGCTCGGTCGCGGTGACCGTGAACGGCATGCCGGAGATGGCGAACTGCACGCCCAGCGCGCCCTGCGCGGTGAGGACCGCGAGGCCGGCGGCGATCAGGGTGGCGGGCACCGCCATCACCGCGGCCCGGCGGGCCCGGACCCGCCCTCGGCGCTCGCCGCCGGTGCTCCCGGCGGTGTCGGGGACTTCGGACGGGGTGTCGCTCCCCGGGTTCTCGGGGATGTTGCCGGCGGACGGGACGTCCGGGGACGAGGCCATGTCTGCTCCCATGGGCATGGATCAATGCGGGTTGGGCTTCAGTGGCGCGGTGTCCTGGCGCGGACAGCGGACGCCGCGCACGCCTCCTCGCGACTCCCGGTGGATGCAAGGGCTTTCTCGTTACGCGGCAGTAGCCTCCGAGGAAGTTACCGCCGGTTACTTTGAAGGGTCAAGGGAGATGTGGAAAAAGGGTGCGGGATGTGCGCGAGGCGCGACCACATGCCACAACTCGCCTTTGCAGCCTTGACGTTGACGTCCAGTCAGGTCTACAACTTCCCCTGTTTCCACGGATCCGTGGCGCCGGATCCGGCAAGCGGCACCAGCCGCCTCCACGGCGCAGGCAACGGCCGTGTTCCCGGCCCGTCATGGCAACCGCTCCACCGTGCGGCCCGGCTCCGGCAGGATCGCGTTCCCTCGTTTCCGCCCTGCCCGGCCGCCCCCTTGTCCGGCCCGGCCGGAGGTCTTCCCCCGAGGCCTTCGGCCGGTGCCCGGTGTGCCGCCGTCGCGGGTCCGTGGCGTACGGAGAAGGCGCTACGGACCCGCGCCGGCGGCACCGCGCGCACCACCGTCACCCCCCACCTCACCTCATCCGCCACCCCACCTCGGAAGAGAGGCACCCGCATGCGTACGCGCTCCCTCCTCGCCTTCGCCGGCGCAGCCACCGCGCTCGCCCTCGCCTGGGCCACCCCGGCCTCCGCGGCCGGCACGGTCCTGACCACCGGCAGCACCGGCGGTACCGCGGTCGCCGTCGGTGACACCCTCACCGCACCCCTGGCGACCGGCACCGCCGCGACGTTCTACTCCAGCGCGACCGGCACCAGCGGCGTCAAGTGCACCGGCTCCCAGTTCACCGCCAAGGTCACCGGCAATCCCACCGCGCCCGGTACGGCCACCGAGTCCGTCACCGCGCACACCTTCAACAGCAGCACCTGCACCAGCAACGTCACCGGCGTCCTCGGGGTCAACGGCATCACCATCAACAACCTGCCCTACTCGGCGACGATCACCTCCAGCGGCACCCTCACCGTCTCGCCCCCGAGCGGCTCCGTCATCCAGGCCACGGTCCAGCTGCGCACCCTGCTCGGCACCGTCACCTGCGTGTACCAGGCGCCCGGTCTGAGCGGCAAGGCCGACAACGCCGACAGCAGCATCGCCTTCACCAACCAGCAGTTCACCAAGACCTCCGGCTCGTCGCTGTGCTTCGCCAACGGCTACTTCACGGCCAAGTACGCGCCCGTCACCGACGGAGGTGTCCGCGTCTACGTGAACTGACGCACCACCGCGCCCGGTTCAGTGCCGTCGTAGCCGCAGCGCGAAGGCGGCGCCCCCGGTGAGCACCAGCACCGCGGCGGCGCCGCCCGCCAGGCCCGAAGGCGCCGAACCGCCGTGCGCGGGCGCCCCCGCTGC
>NZ_WWJT01000019.1 GCF_009865385.1 Streptomyces sp. SID486
CCCCAGCCGGTGCCGTCCGCACCCGCCGCGAACGCCTTGCAACGGCCATCCGGAGCCAGACCACGCTGCCGGCTGAACTCCACGAACCCGCGCGGCGAGACCATCAGCGAGACACCGCCGACGATCGCGCGGGAGCACTCGCCCTGTCGGAGGGACTGCGCTGCCAGGTGCAGGGCCACCAGCGACGACGAGCACGCCGTGTCCACACTGACCGCGGGCCCTTCGAGACCGAAGGTGTACGAGATACGTCCCGAGACGACACTGGCCGCGTTGCCCGTGGCGACGTAGCCCTCGGTCACGTCCGGGCCCTGGTCCACGAGGGAGACGTACTCCTGACCGTTCGTGCCGATGAAGACGCCCGTCCGGCTGCCGCGCACCGCCTCCGGGTCGATGCCGGCCCGCTCCCACAGCTCCCAGGCGGTCTCCAGGAGCAGCCGCTGCTGCGGGTCCATCGCCAGCGCCTCACGCGGCGAGATGCCGAAGAAGTCGGCGTCGAAACCGCCCACTTCGGAGAGGAAGGCGCCTTCCCGGACGTAGCTCTTGCCCAGGGCGTCCGGGTCGGCGTCGTACAGACCGTCGAGGTCCCAGCCGCGGTCCGTCGGGAAGTCCGAGATGGCGTCCTTGCCGGCGGCCAGCAGGTCCCACAGTTCTTCCGCGGTCTCCACGCCTCCGGGGAAGCGACAGCTCATGGCGACGATCGCCAGGGGCTCGTCGGCGGCGGCCACCGCGGCGGGGAGCGCGGGGTCGGCTTCCTCGTCGTGTGAGCCGAGCAGCTCGGTGAGCAGGTGGTCCGCGAGAGCTGCCGGGGTGGGGTAGTCGAAGACCAGCGTGGCCGACAGTCGCATGTCGGTGGCTTCCGTGAGCCGGTTGCGCAGGTTGACGGCCGTGAGGGAGTCGAAACCGATCTCCGTGAATGCGCGACCGGGTGCGATCGCGTCGGCTCCGGCGTACCCGAGTACCGCGGCCACGTGGGCGCGTACGAGCTCCAGTACGATCCGGCGCTGCTCGGCTTCGGGCAGCCCGGCCAGCTTCCGTACGAGAGCGGACGTCTCTTCGGTGAGCGGAGTGTCCTCCGCGGTGATCGTGGTCGCCTCGGTCACCCGGGCGACCTCGGGGATCCCGCTGAGCATACGGGACAGCTGCCGGGCTTCGAAGGTGCCGGCGAAGTGCTTCCAGTCGGCGTCCACGAGGGCGAGAGCGGTGTCTCCCAGGACCAGGGCCCGTTCCAGGGCCTTCACGGCGAGCTCAGGGTCCATCGGGAGCATGCCGGTGCGCCGGAGGGTCCGGCTGACCTCGGCACTGCTGACAGCCATGCCGTCTTCGGCCCAGGGGCCCCACGCGATCGAGGTCGCCGGCAACCCCTCGGCCCGCCGCACCTCCGCCAACGCATCCAAATACGCGTTCGCCGCAGCGTAATTACCCTGCCCCGCACCACCCACA
>NZ_WWJT01000166.1 GCF_009865385.1 Streptomyces sp. SID486
CGGCTGGGGCGGTCGGTCATGCCTGCCTCGCCGAACCGACGGTAGCGGTCGGCCCACCGCTGGGCCGTGGTGGGCGAGACCTGGAAGCGTTCCGCGGCCCGCCGCAGCGTCCAGTTGTCGTCCACGACGCAGCGGGCCAGACGCAGGCGGCCGGTCTCGGTCAGCGGTGCATTACGGTGGGGCACGAGGGCCTTTCTGGTCGCTGGTGCAGATGTCGCAATCCACACCAGGCCAGAGGGCCCTCACCCATTTCAAGATCACACGTCAGTGATCGCTGTCACCAACCTCCGTGGACAGAACACCTAGGGCTCCGGCCGCGAGTGGTTCGCCGGGCCGGTGCTCGCAGGAGTGATGCTGCCGTGCCCGGGACGTGGAGGCGGGGACGCGAGTTCGGACCGCGGGGCGTGCGCGTCAACACCATCTCGCCGGGTGAAGGTCAGCGCCGCACTTCGCTGTCCGGACCGGTGGGGCGCTCGGTGAAGCGCGCTGCCGCCGCCGCAGCCGCGAGGGCCGCGACGCACCCGCCGAGCAGCATGACCGTGGACGGAGAGGTGCGGTCCAGGACGCCTCCGCCCGCGAGGGCACCGAGCGAGAACGTCGCCTGG
Source organism: Streptomyces sp. SID486 (assembly GCF_009865385.1). GTDB lineage: Bacteria > Actinomycetota > Actinomycetes > Streptomycetales > Streptomycetaceae > Streptomyces. The sequence goes on from NZ_WWJT01000166.1 coordinate 606, forward strand.
AAGGAGGCGGTGAACAACACCGACGCCGCTTCCGGGGCGTGCGGTGCCGCCTTGGAGAACCAGGTCTGCGAGGCGACGGGCACGGTGCCGTAGGCGATGCCCCACACGATCAGCAGGATCACCGCGCCGGTCTCCCCGCGGCCCAGCACGGGAAGCAGGAGGGTCACCGCGGCGATCAGGCCGGCCGCGATCCCGAAGACGGTCCTGGGGTACCGGGCCACCCACGCGCCGCCCAGGAAGTTGCCGAGGATGCCGCCGGCGCCGTAGAGCAGCAGGAAGACGGTGATCAGACCGCCGCCCGCATGGGTGACCCGCTCCAGGAACGGTGTCACATAGGTGTAGGTGCCGAAATGGGCCAGGACCACGAGGAACGTCAGCAGGAGTGCGAAGCGGGTGCCGGCGCCGCGGAGCATGCCGCCCAGGACGCCGAGCCGTGTGGCCTGGACCGGAGGCAGCGGCGGCACGAGCAGGAACAGCATGACCAGTACGCCGACCGTCAGCGCCCCCATGGCGGTGAAGGCCGTTCGCCATCCGGCGAGTTCTCCGACGAGGGTGCCCGCCGGCACACCGAGGACGGACCCCAGCGGGACGGCGGAGAAGATCACAGCGGTGGCCCTGCCGACCGAGGCCGGCGGCACCAGGCGCTCCGCCAGCCCCGCCCCGATCGACCAGAAGCCGCCGATTGTGATTCCGACCAGGACCCGGGAGATCAGTACGAGCCGGAAATCGGGTGCGGCGGCGGCAAGGAAGTTCGCCAGCGCCAGCAGGAGCAGGAAGGCACACAGCATCAGACGGCGGTCGAGGCGTGCCGTGGCGGCGGTGACCACGGGAGCGGTGACGGCTGCCAGGAAGCCCGGCATGGTCATCATCAGCCCGGCCATTCCGTCCGAGACGGTGAAACTGGAACCGATCGAGGTCAGCAGACCGATTGGCAGGATCTCGGTGGTCACGATGGCGAAGATCCCCGACATCACCGTGACCACGGCCGGCCAGTGTGTCGGTGCGGAGCGAGGGCGAGGCGGTCGGTCGTCGACCGGAGCGGTGAGGGTTGTCGGCATGGTGTCCCGTCCTGTCCAGGCAGCGCGTCTTCGGGAGCAGTCCAGCAGGTCCGCCCGGGAGGGGGCTGGCAGGTCCGCGACCGCACCCTCGCCTCACGCGGGTGATGTCGGATACCCGCCGACGACGGCCGACGCGAAGACACGCCCCAGGCCCCCGCGGACGGGGCAGCGGCACGGACATCCGGCCCCTCGGGCAGACGCGTCCGACGAGCAGCGACCGGCGCACTTCCCGACGTGAGGTCCCCCGGTCGAGCAAGGAGCCCCTGCCGACTTGACGCCGCAGGTCAAAGGGCTGGTGTGATCGGCTCTGGGGGTGCTCGTGCTGGTCGTGGGCGGGAGTTCGCGGAGAAAATCACTTGTCAGCGATTGACTTCAAGGTTGGTCAGGACGAGCAACGCGCGCAGGAGTTGGGTGGCGCGGGCGGGGTCGGTGCGGAGTCTGGTCAGGGTCCGCCGGTTCTTGAGGTGGGCGAAGGCGTGCTCGACCGGTGCGCGTCCGACGGCAGGACGCGGTTGGCAGTCTTCTGGCCGGAGGTGGGTCTGTGGGTGCGGGTGGCGATGCAGCCGGTGACGATCACGGGGTCGGGGATGTCGCTCCAACGGCCGCCGGGGGCATCCTGGTCACGCCCGTGCAGCACCGACTTGCGCGTCGGGGTTCCTGGTTACACGCGGATGGTGAACCGGCCGTCGGGCAGTTTCCGCAGCCAGCCGCGATCGACGAGTGGGACCGGCTTCCCGCGCAGCGGTTCCAGCTCGGCACGCACGCTGACGTCGATGCCCAGGCCGTCGCCGACCTGCCGGGCCTCGACCGGTCCTGCGGCCTCCCGCACGGCGGCGAGGATCCGCTGATAGTCCCGCGGGAACGTGGTCTCCTCCATACCCGGCTCGCGGTGCGGATCGGCATCACCGCCTGTCCGCCCACCTGCCCCGGCAGCGGCGCGGCCGAGGCGCGCTCATCGGCTAGCTGATCTCTCACCCGCTCAAGGACTCGACGGCGCCGGCGAGTTCGTCCCGCTCTGCCCACACCTCCGACAGCTGCTTGGCCAGCCGTTCTTCGAGTTCGTCCAGTTCCGCGCGCCGCGCGGTGAGCCGTTCCGACAACTCGGGATCCAGCATGCACCGGATCGTAGAAGGCCGCCGAGCCGCCGCGAGCAAGAACCGGACGGTTCAGCTCCCTGTCTATGCTGCCGCCCGCGTCAGGCCGGCCCGTGGACCACGAGCCGGTTCTGCTCCCCGTCAAAGCGCCATGTGCCGCCTGGCCCGTGCAAATGCTGCGCTGCACCTCCGCTACACCAGCCTGCCGCGGCACCCTGGCACCCACGATCTGGTTCTAGTCGGGCGGGGTGATCAGCATGTCGGCTGTACCCACAGGGAGCTGATGTTGTCGTTTCGGTTGTACTGGGAGGTATTTCCCTTCCAGTTCCCTACGGGCCACTTGTCCCCCCAGCTGTAATAGTCCGTGAACGTGCAGACCAGCTTGCCAGTCCTGTTCCATACCGAGGAGACTTGGTTGTCCAGGTTGTAATCGCCCAGGTCATTGGTGCCACTTCGGAAGTACGCCGCTTTGCCGTACCCGTTGTCGTGCTCATAGACGCAGAACTCGCCGACCTCGCAGTTTCGCCACGGTGTCTCGGCGGGTGCCGCTGCTGCCGCTGGTGCGGTGAGCGCTGCGGACATTGCCAAGCCCGCCACAGCCGTGAGGGTGAGGAGGGAGCGTCGCATTGACATGAGAAAGTCCGCCTTTGCCGGGAACATGTAGCTTCCTTCCGGTCCACTAGAGCAGCTGGACGCCGGGAACCACATGCGAAAACAAGCCTTTGTTGCGGGCTGATGCGTCTTCCTGAGGGCCGCCGGACGCGCACCGGTCGAGCACGGCTTCACCCACCTCGAGAACTGGCGGGCGCTGACCAAACTCCGCACCGGCGGCCGGGCACGGGACGGCCGCCGCCTGCGACCCGGCCGTTGAACTCCGCCCGGCCGCAGGGGTCGGTGCCGGTCCTCAGTGGTGCCAGCGCAGTCGGACCGGCTCGGCAGGGACATGGCCCGACACGAGTCCGGCGGTCAACTCCGCCAGGCCGAACGGGTAGACCGTCTCATCGGTGGCCGCGAGGTCGGCGACGTGCCACCAGCGATGGCCGGCGTGGTACCGGCGTTCGTTCGCTTTCAGTCCGGTCACATCCACCTGGTGGGCCGTGACGCGCAGATGAAAGAAGACGTCCCGGAAGATTCCTTCGGCCCATCCGACATCCGCGTACCCCGACGTCTCCGCGACTGCTGCTCCCAGGGCCCTCGGCTGCACGGCCAGTCCCGTCTCTTCGCGCAGCTCGCGGGCCGCCGCCTCGGCGAGGGTCTCCTCGTCCTCGACACCACCGCCGGGCGTGCACCAGCCGTGACCGCTGTCGGAAGCGTCCGGGTCGACACGGAACCTGAACAGGAGCAGGCGGTCGTGCTCGTCGGTCAGCAGGACACGAGCGGATTCGCGGCGCCACTTTCCCTGGGCAGGCATGAGGACAAGGTAGTCGGGTGGTGCCGGCGCGGTGCCGAGCGCATGGCGGCTGTCGGCGCGGTCTCGTGCGTACTGCGGCTGTCGACGCGGTCACGCGCGTACCGCGGCTGTCGCCCGGTCGGTGCGTGCCGGAGGTGCGTGCGGGGCTGGGTGCCGGTGGTGCGTGCGGGGGTGGGTGCCGGTGGTGCGTGCGGGGGTGTGCGCCGGTGGTGCGTGTGGGTGAACCCGACTCGCGGATGCCGGAGCCGCTGCTGAGGATGGGACGACGGACCATCGAACCCCTTGGACGGCGCCCTATGTCCCCGACCCGACCCAGAGACCCGCAAGAAGGCCGCCGCCGCGTCCTCGCGGTCGGCGTGCTCGGCGGCCTCCTGCTCGCCGGCGGGCTGGCCGCCTGTGGTGACGGCGACGGCCGGAGCGCCGGCACCTCGCCCTCGGCCGGTACCACGAGCGCGCCGAACGCCTCGTCGTTCTCCGGCACACCACCGCCGGCCCTCGCGTCCTCCGCCTCGGCGGCGATCAGCTCGGCCCGGGCTTCCGCCTCCGCTGCGGCCTCGTCCGCCTCGGCGCGCGCCTCCGAGTTCGAGGCGTCGGTGGACGCCGAGACCCAGCGCAGGAGCGCGGCAGCGGAGAAGGAACTCAAAGGCGTCACCGGCCGGGGCAACGCCCTCTCCGAGGTCGCCATGACGGGGATGCCCAGAGCGCAGACCGGCGGAGTCCTCGCCGTCCTGGTCACGATCACCAACAAGACCAGGAGCGAGGCGTCCTACGCCGTACGGATCGACTTCGAGAACTCGGCCGGCAAGGTGGTCGAGACTCGCTTCGTCGGCGCCGAGCACCTGAAGCCGGGGAAGAAGGAACAGCCCATCGCGTTCAGTCACCAGCCGTCGGAGCCGAAGCTGACTCCGGTCCTCGCCAAAGCCCAGCGGTATCAGGTGACATGACGGAACGGCCCGCCACGGCGGGCTTGATGTGGCGCGACACCACGCGGTCCGGTACGGCGCTCGACGTGCCGTACGTCTACGCGCGCCCCGGCGCCGACCCTGTGACGGTGGCCCCGGAGCTGGACCTCGGCACGACGGGCAGACTCGCGGTCCGGCCCTGGACGAAGGACGAGGCCGCGGCCGGCGCCGGGGGAGCGGCCGGACCGCGTCCCACGGACTGACCACGGCCGCCTTCCACGCGGGGAGGGTCAGTTGAGCCGGGCCACCCCGGCGTAGATGCCGCTGCCCTCCGGCTCGACCGACGGGGGAGAGGTGACCCACTCCGTCGCCGTCACCAGGCCGGGCCCGACGAGTTCCAGGCCGTCGAAGAACCGCTCCACTTCCGTCCGCGTCCGGAAGCCGAGCTGGATGCCGCCCTTGGCGTATTCGGCGGTCACCCGCTGCGCCAGCTCCGGGTAGATGTCGGACGCGGCGTGCGAGAGCACGAGGTAGCTCCCCGGAGGCAGGGTCGCCACCAGATCGCGGACGATGCCGTGCGCGTCCTGCGCGTCGGGGACGAAGTGCATCAGGGCTATCAGCGACAGGGCGATCGGGCGGCTGAAGTCCAGTATCCGCCGGGCGTGCTCGACGATGCCTTCCGGCTGCCGTACATCGGCTTCGATGTAGTCCGTCATGCCCTCGGGACGGCTGACCAGCAGCGCCTCGGCGTGGCGGAGGACGATCGGGTCGTTGTCGGTGTAGACGACCTTGGCCGTCGGCAGGATCCTCTGCACGATCTGGTGCAGATTCGGCTCGGTCGGAATGCCCGTGCCGATGTCCAGGAACTGGTCGACGCCCTGCCCGGCGAGCCAGCCGGCCGCCCGGTGCATGAACTGGCGGTTCTGCCGCGCCGCGTTCTTCGCCTCGGGCGGCAACTGGCTGCCCACCGCCTCGTCGACCGGATAGTTGTCCTTGCCGCCCAGCAGCCAGTCGTAGACACGCGCGGGGTGTGCCTTGCTGGTGTCGATCGGCACAGGCGGCTGAGAGGCGGTCGTCATGGCAACTCCAGAACGCGTGTGATCGGATCAGACCTGTACGCGATCACCTTAACTTGGGGCCGGAGTTGCCTCCCCGGCGATCGTCACCCCCTCCAACACCGGGGCGACGGACGGTTCCACGCGCGGGCGGCGCGGCACCGCCGGCCCGCCGGACGGCTTCGCCGAGGAAGCAGGCGAGCACTCGCGCGGACGCACGCGCCGGATCCGAGGCGCCTTGCCGCAGGGGCGCTCCGGGCCCTCCGGGCGCGCCAGGCCGCCGGGCCGGCGGTGGACGGAGGCGTTCCGCCGCCCCGGGTGCGGGCACCTCGTACGGTTCGCCGGGGGCCAGACGTGACACCCCCGCCGACCGGCGTCAGCTGGGCTCCCAGAGTTCGATCCGGTTGCCCTCGGGGTCGGTGACCCAGCCGAATCGGCCGACGCCCTCCATGTCCTGGGTCTCCTCGGTCACGTCCGCTCCCCTGGCGCGCAGCTGCGCGAGCATCGCGTCCAGGTCGCGGACGCGGAAGTTGAGCATCGTCTGCTGGGCGCGGGTGCCGAAGTAGTCGGTGTCGGACTCGAACGTCGCGAACACCGTCACCCCGGCCTCCTGACGCCACAGGCCGTTCTCGTCGGCGTCCAGGCCCAGGCAGTCGCGGTACCAGGCCCCCAGGGCCACCGGGTCCGCCGCCCGCATGAAGTATCCGCCGACTCCAAGCACACGTTCCATGCCGTCATGGTGCCAGCACCACGACCGCCTGCGGCGCACCCCTGGCGGCCGTGGCGTCGGCGGCGGACTCGTGCGGTCGCCGCGGGCGCGCGGGCCGCCCCGGACGTGCCGGTCGCCCGTCCCCGGCGGAGCGCAGTTCTGCTGCTCCTCCGTCAGCCTCACGTGCCCCGGCTCCTTTCCGTGCGGCCGTGCGGTCGTGCGGCCGTGCGGTCGTGCGGCCGGGCGGCCTCGTGGGCAGTTCGGTTCAGCGGGCGAGAACCCGGGCGCGGCAGGCGGCGGGGGTGCCCCAGGCGTCCCGCAGGGGGCGTGCCTTGCGGATCCACAGGGACAGGTCGAGTTCCGCCGTGTAACCGACGGCGCCGTGCAGCTGGAGGGCGGTCCGGGCGGCGCCGTACGCGGCCTCGCCCGCCGCTGTCTTCGCCGCGGCGATCTCGTGGGCGGCGGACGGTGACCCGTCGGCCCGCCGCGCGCCGCCTTCCGCCGGGACGCGCGCCGCCGTCTCCCGTGCCAGTGCCAGGGCCGCCGAGTACAGCAGGGGCTGGGCGAACTCCAGGGCGATCAGGGTGTCGGCCAACCGGTGCTTGACCGCCTGGAAGGAGCCCACGGGGACACCGAACTGGGTGCGCTGCTTGGCGTGGGCCACGGTCCGGGCGAGCAGGGCGCGCCCGAGGCCGAGGCACTGGGCGGCGGTGGTCAGGGCCGCGACCCCGGTGGCGTGTTCGGCGGCGGCCACCACCGCTGGTCCCCGCGCGAGGACGGCGCCGCCGAGGGGGCGGGCCAGTCGCCGTGCCGGGTCGGCGGACGGCTGTACGGGGCCGGCGCCCTCGGCCAGGAGCACGGTGTCGCCCGTCACGACGAGCACCGCGTCGGCGGCCCGCGCGTCCAGGGCGTAGGGGCTGCCCGCGGCCGGTGCGCACAGGGAGACGACCGCCTTGCCGGAGGCGATCCTGGACAGCCACGCGGTCGCCGTCGGATCCGCGCCCTGGGCGCCGAGGGCGCCGGCGCGGTCGAGGGAGTCGAGGAGCGCCGCAGCGGCCACGGTCTCGACCAGCGGGCCGGGGACGGCGTGGCGGCCCAGTTCGGTGAAGGCGACGGTGAGTTCGACCGGCAGCGGGCCGAGGCCCTCGTGCCGTTCCGGTACGGCGAGGGCGAAGACGCCGGCCTCCGCGAGCCGGGACCAGAGCACGCGGCCTGGTGCGTGGTCCCCGCGCGCCCAGGCCCGCACCACGCCGGGGGTGTCGGCCGCCGTGAGCATCGCGTCCAGCGAGCGGGCGAACTCCCGGTGTTCGTCGTCGAGGAGGAACCGCATCACCGGCGTCCCTTCGGCAGGCCGAGCAGCCGCTCGGCGATGATGTCCCGCTGGATCTCGTTGGTCCCGGCGTAGATCGGACCCGCGAGCGAGAAGGTGTGGCCCTCGGCCCAGCCGCCGCCCGCCGGAGCCTCGGCGGCGTCGTCCGACAGTTCGCCGTAGGGGCCGAGCAGGTCGAGGGCGGTCTCGTGGAGGGCGATGTCCAGCTCGGACCAGAACACCTTGTTCAGACTGGACTCGGCGCCGATCGACCCTCCGGCGGCGATCCGCGAGGCGTTGGCGTAGGTGAACAGGCGGTAGGCGCGGGCGCCGATGACCGCGTCGGCGACCCGGTCGCGCAGGGCGGTGTCGGACGGGTCGGCCCGCTCGCGCCACAGTCCGGTCAGCCGGTCGGCCGCGGCGGTGAACCGTCCGGGGCTGCGCAGCGTCAGGCCGCGCTCGTCGCCCGCGGTGCTCATCGCGACGCGCCAGCCCTGCCCCGGTGCGCCGATCACGTCACGGTCCGGCACGAAGACGTCGTCGAGGAACAGTTCGGCGAAGGCGGGCTTGCCGTCGAGCCGCCCGATGGGCCGTACGGTCACCCCCTCGGCGTCCAGCGGGAACATGAGGTACGTCAGACCCCGGTGCGGTTCGCCGGCGTCCGGATCGCTGCGGAAGAGACCGAAGGCGCGGTCGGCGAAGGCCGCCCGCGACGACCAGGTCTTCTGGCCGCTCAGTCGCCACCCCCCGGCGGTCCGCACCGCCGTGGAGCGCAGGCTCGCCAGGTCGGAGCCCGCCTCCGGCTCCGACCACGCCTGCGCCCAGACGACCTCGCCCGAGGCCATGGCGGGCAGGACGCGGGCGCGCTGCTCGGCGGTGCCGTACGCGAAGAGGGTCGGGGCGAGCAGGTTGATGCCGTTCTGGCTCACCCGGCCCGGGGCGCCGGCGGCGTAGTACTCCTCCTCGAAGATCAGCCACCGCAGGACGGAGGTGCCCCGGCCGCCGTACTCCGCGGGCCAGGAGACCGCCGACCACCGGTCCGCGAACAGGGTGCGCTCCCAGGCGCGGTGGGCCGCGAAGCCCTCCTCCGTCTCCAGGGACGGCAGGCGAGCGGGGGGCACGTGGGCGGTGAGCCAGGCCCGCGCCTCGGCCCGGAAGGCGTCGTCCGCCGGGGAGAAGGCGAGGTCCATCAGGCTTCCGCCTTCTTCACCGCGCGCAGGTCCGTGCCGCCCGGCGCGTCGCCGCCGGTCACGGCGTCCTGCGCGCACGCCCGGTGGTGCGGCCCGGACTTAGCGTCCGCCCCGGAACGCCGGCCCTGGCGGTCCTCGGCCTCCTCGTCACCGGCCGCGCGGTGGAAGGGCTCCTCCAGGTCGTACGCCACCGCGGGGTTCCGGGCTTCGCGGTGTGCGGGCCGGTCCATCGTCGGCACGGCGAGGGGTCCTTGGCGTGCGTGGCGGACCGGTGCCGTCGGCGCGGTGCGGGCAGCGGACATCCGTCCTCCTTCCCTAACAAGTGTTTGGTAGGTTAACGTACGGACCCTCGGCCGTCGAGAAGCCGAGCCCGCCCGGGACCGGGTCACCGGGGCCTGAGGGGCCGGTGGCCGCGACCGCCGCAGGCGGGTCGGCCGGAAGCCGCGGGGATCGCGGAGGCCGTCCGTCGTCGAGATCGTCCGGAGCCGCCGATGAGCAGCGTCGAGGACTTCCGCACCGAGGGTCCGCGGCCGGCCGCGCGCCGGCCTTCCGGGGCTTCCACCGGGAAGATCCGCCGGGCCGCCCGGCACCGGGAGCCGGGCGGACTCGCCACGGACCTCCGCGGCGCCGCCGGCACGCCGGCCGCCGGCGAGCCGTACGACCTCACCGACCGGCAGCGGCCGTTCCTCTTCTCCCGCTCCGGCACCGTCCACTCCGGTCCCGACGGGGCCCAGCGGGACACCATCGCCGAGCGCGTCCTCGGCCTGCCCAGGAAGGCCCGCCCATGAGTGCTCCAGCAGGTCCGTCCGACAGCCCCGAGGAGGTCCGCCCGTGAGTACACCGCCCCCCTACGTGCCCGGCCACGGTCTGCTCGCCGGCCGCAGTGCCGTCGTCACCGCCGCCGCGGGCGCCGGCATCGGCGGCGCGACCGCCCGGCGGCTGCTGGAGGAGGGCGCGCGCGTCGTCGTGTCGGACGCGCACGCGCGCCGGCTGGAGCTCTCCGAGGCGGAACTGGCGGCCGAGTTCGGGGCCGACCGGGTCGCCTCCCTGCCCTGTGACGTCACCGACGAGACCCAGGTCGCCGCGCTGTTCGACCTCGCCGAGGAACGGCACGGGTGCCTGGACGTCGTCGTCAACAACGCCGGTCTCGGAGGCACCGCCGACCTGGTCGACATGGCCGACGAGCAGTGGGCCAGGGTCCTCGACGTCACCCTCAACGGCACCTTCCGCTGCACCCGCGCCGCACTGCGCCGGATGAAGGCGGCGGGAGCCGGCGGCGTCGTCGTCAACAACGCCTCGGTGGTCGGCTGGCGGGCGCAGCGGGGGCAGGCGCACTACGCCGCCGCCAAGGCCGGCGTCATGGCGCTCACCCGCTGCGCCGCGCTGGAGGCCGCCGGGTACGGGGTGCGGGTCAACGCCGTCTCGCCGAGCCTGGCCGTGCACCCGCACCTGGTGAAGGTCACCACACCGGAACTGCTGCGGGAGCTGACCACCCGCGAGGCGTTCGGACGGCACGCCGAGCCCTGGGAGGTGGCCAACGTGATCGTCTTCCTCGCCAGCGGCTACTCCTCGTACCTGACGGGCGAGGTCCTCTCGGTCAGCAGCCAGCACCCGTGAGGCGGACACGGCCCCACGCGCGGAGTGGCCGGCCGGCGCCTTCCGCTCCGGTCCCGGCCTCCGGCTCACCTGCCGGCTCCCGCGCGACACCGTCCGGGTCGCTGCCGCCCGCTACCGGCTCCGGGGCGTTGCCGCCCGGTACCGGCTGCGGGGCGTTGCCGCCCGGTACCGGCTGCGGGGCGTTGCCGCCCGGTACCGGCTGCGGGGCGTTGCTGCCCGGTACCGGCTGCGGGGCGTTGCTGCCCGGTACCGGCTCCGGGTCGTTGCTGCCCGGTACCGGCTCCGGGTCGTTGCCGCCCGGTCCGGGCCGGGCGGACGGCACGGCCGGGACCGGATCGCCCGCCGGACCTGCCGCGGCGCCGGAGGGCACCGCCGTGCGCACCCGACACGACAGCCACGACAGCGTGGACCCCAGGAACGAGGACGAGGAGCGGCCATGGCCGAGGCATACATCGTCGAAGCGGTACGCACCCCCGTCGGCAGGCGCAACGGCGGACTGGCCGCCGTCCACCCCGCCGACCTCGGCGCCCACATCCTCAAGGCGCTGATGGAGCGGTCCGGCGCGGACCCGGCCGCCGTCGAGGACGTCGTGTTCGGCTGCCTGGACACCGTCGGCCCGCAGGCGGGCGACATCGCCCGCACCTGCTGGCTGGCCGCCGGCCTGCCCGAGGAGGTGCCCGGCGTGACCGTGGACCGCCAGTGCGGCTCCTCCCAGCAGGCGCTGCACTTCGCCGCCCAGGGCGTGCTGTCCGGCACCCAGGACCTGGTCGTCGCGGGCGGAGTACAGAACATGTCGATGGTCCCCATCGCCTTCGCCGGCCGCCAGGCCGCCGCACCGCTCGGGCTGACCGAGGGCCCGTACGCCGGTTCCGAGGGCTGGCGGGCCCGTTACGGCGACCAGCCCGTCAACCAGTTCCACGGCGCCGAGCTCATCGCCGCGAAGTGGGGCATCTCCCGCCGCGACATGGAGGAGTTCGCGCTGCGCTCCCACCAGCGGGCGCTGCGCGCCGTCGACGAGGGCCGTTTCGAGCGCGAGACCGTGCCCTACGGAGCGGTCACCACCGACGAGGGGCCACGCCGCGACACCACGCTGGAGAAGATGGCGGCCCTGGGGCCCGTGGTCGAGGGCGGTCTGCTGACCGCGGCGGTCTCCTCGCAGGTCTCCGACGGCGCCTCGGCGCTGCTCCTCGCCTCGGACCGGGCCGTACGCGAGCACGGCCTGACCCCGCGCGCCCGTATCCACCACCTGTCCGTGCGCGGCGAGGACCCGATCCGGATGCTGTCGGCACCGATCCCGGCGACCGCGTACGCCCTGAAGAAGGCGGGGATGACCCTCGACGCCATCGACCTGGTGGAGATCAACGAGGCATTCGCCCCGGTCGTGCTGGCCTGGCTCAAGGAGACCGGCGCCGACCCGGAGAAGGTCAACGTCAACGGCGGCGCCATCGCACTGGGCCATCCGCTGGGGGCCACCGGCACCAGGCTGACCACCACGTTGCTGCACGAACTGGAGCGCACGGGCGGCCGGTACGGCCTGCAGACGATGTGCGAGGGCGGCGGCCAGGCGAACGTCACCGTCATCGAACGCCTCTGACCGCCCGGTGCTCCGCGGCGAGGGCGAGGGCGAGGGCGAGGGTGAAGGCGGACGCGGCGGTCGTGCGGCGGACGCGGCGGGGGGTGCATGGCAGCTGCTCCTGGGAGTGAAGGGTTCCCCGGAGGTGCGGCGTACGGCGGTCAGTCGGCGCGGAGGACCGGGTGGGTGCGGGCCTCGCGGGGCACCGGGGCGACGCGGGGGAGATCTCCGAGGGCCTCGAGGGTGGCCCGCGCCTCGGCCATGACGCGCCCGACCAGTTCGGCGCAGGACGGCAGATCACCGATCAGCCCGGCGACCTGCCCGGAGGCCATCACCGAGAGATCGGTACGGCCCTCCACCATGGACGCCTTGAGCAGCATCGGGGTGTTGGCCGCCAGCAGGACCTGGCTCCACGTCAGGTCCTTCCCGTGGCGCATCGCGAGACCGTCCCGGATCAGCTGCCCCCAGCTCATGCCGGAGGTGCGCCGGAAGGCCGCGGCGTGCCGGAGCGCGAACAGCAGCGCCGAGACACGGCCCGAGCGCTCCAGCGCGTCGACCAGCTCGGTGCGCAGCATCCGGTGCGGCAGCCCGTCCACCTTCGTGGTGACGGTGACGTCCGTGACCGCCGCGGCGAGGTACCGGGCCTTCACCGCGTCGGGCACGGTGCTGTCGGAGGTGAGCAGGAAGCGGGTGCCCATGGCGATGCCGGCCGCGCCGTACGCCAGCGCGGCGACCAGGCCGCGCCCGTCGTGGAAGCCGCCGGCCGCGACGACCGGGACGTCCACGGCGTCGACCACCTGCGGGAGCAGCACGGTGGTGGCGACGCTCCCGGTGTGCCCGCCGCCCTCGCCGCCCTGCACGATCACCGCGTCGGCGCCCCACGCGGCGACCTTCTCGGCGTGCCGCCTGGCGCCCACGGACGGCACGACGACGACCCCCGCGTCCTTCAGCCGGGCGATCAGCTCGCGCGACGGGGCGAGCGCGAACGAGGCGACCCGCACCCCCTCGCCGATGACGATGTCCACGCGCTCGGCCGCGTCCCCGGCGTCCGCGCGCAGATTGACGCCGAAGGGAGCGTCCGTACGGGACTTCACCTCGCGTACGGCGGCGCGCAGCTGCTCGACGGTCATCGTGGCCGAGGCGAGGACGCCGAGCGCGCCCGCGTTCGCCGTCGCGGACACCAGCCGGGGGCCGGCCACCCAGCCCATGCCGGTCTGCACGAGGGGGTACCGCACCCCGACCAGCTCGGTGAACGGGGTGGCGAGCGTGCCGCCGCTCACGCGGGGACCTCGCGTTCGCGCAGCCCCTCGGGGTCGATCTCCTCGCGGATCAGCCGCAGTTCGCCGGCGGTGGGCTCGCGCGTGTACGGCACCTCGCCGGGGACCGTCAGCGCGAAGCCGGTGGCCCGCGTGACCTGCTCGACCGTGACGCCGGGGTGCAGTGAGCGCAGCCGCATGGTGCGGTCGGGGGTGTCGAAGTCGAAGACGCCCAGGTCGGTGACGACGTCCGCGATGCGGTGGTACCGGGCCGCCGCGGGACCGGCCTCGCGAGCCCGGTCGTGACCGACCCCGCAGACCATGTCGACCCGTTCGACGAACACCCGCGTGGAGTGCTTCGGCACCCAGTAACTGGTCGTGTTGTTCACGGTGTTGGCGGGTGCGCCGCGCACGCCGAGCAGCTGGCGCCCGGGCCGCTCCCAGTCCCCGATGCAGCTGATGTTCTGGTTGCCGAACCGGTCGAGCTGGCTGGCACCCATCATCACGTGCCGCCGTCCGGTCGCCACCAGGGCGAGGTGCGCGCGGTACGGCAGCCAGCCCTCCACCACGTCCGGCGGGGTGCCCATCGCCGGCACGTCCCCCATGAGCAGCGCCTCACCGTCGGTCAGCAGCAGATCGGGCGAGAAGGTGAGGCGCGCAAGCCGGGCCCCGATCGCCGGGACCGTGCCCATGGGGCTGGCCAGCACCTCGCCCGCGTCGCGCCAGACCTCGGCGCACGCCACCACGCAGGTCTCGGCCCGTGTCGCCGTCGTACCGCCCCCGCTCATGCTTCCTCCTCGTGGAAGGCCGCCACCGCGGCCTGATAGGCGTCCTCGTCACCGGACAGGAAGCGTTCGGTGAACGCCTGCCAGGCCCCGGGATCCCGGGCCGCCTGGGCGTAGGCGCGCTGGAACCTCTCGTCGCGGTCGTGGTCCGGCACACAAGAGGTGAAGTGCGCGCCGTTCGGGGCCTCCGTCACACCGTCCACGAAGGCCCGCTTGACCAGCAGCGACTGCGGCCCGGCGGCCTTGAGCAGCTCCGAGGTCCGCACGATCCGCTCGCACGAGACGTAGGCCGTGTCGGCGGCCTCGCAGAACAGGTCGTCGAAGTACGGGTCGGGGCCCAGGTACTGGCCGTTGCCGTGCGCGTCGGCACGGTTGAGGTGCACCAGCGCGGCGTCCAGGCGCAGGGCGGGCACGGCGACCAGTTCCTCGCCGTCGCCGTAGGGGGACCGGACCGTGCGCAGCTGGGGGTTGACGCGCATCACGTCCGAGGCGAGCCCGGCCCGGACGGGCATGAACGGCAGCCGGTTGGCGGCGGCGGTCAGCCCCCACATCACCATGGCCTCGTCCAGCTCGACCAGTTCGAAGGCGCCCCGCTGCCGCGCCGCGCCGAAGTGCGGCTCCAGGGGAACGGAGTCGAGGGTGACGAAGCCCGCCACCAGTCTGCGGATCTTCCCCGCCGCGGCCAGCAGCCCGACGTCCGGGCCGCCGTACGACACGACCGTCAGATCGGTGACGTCCGAGCGCAGCAGCGCCCGCACCAGCGCCATCGGCTTGCGCCGTGACCCCCATCCGCCGATGCCGATCGTCATCCCGCTGCGCAGGCGGCCGGCGACCTCCTCGGCGCTCATCGTCTTGTCCCTGCTCACGCCCGCTCCTCGTCCGTACGCCCACCCGCCCGTGCCCGCTCCTCGTCCGTGCGCCCGTCCGCGCGTGCCCGAGCCTCGTCCGTACGCCGGTCCGCCCGTTCCCGGTCCGTACGCCCGTCCGCCCGTGCCCGAGCCTCGTCCGTACGCCCGTCCGCCCGTTCCCGGTCCGTGCGCTCCGCGCCGAAGGTGTCGCGGACCCGGTCGGCGACGCCACTGAGGCCGGCCTCGTAGGTGAAGCCCTGTTCGAAGCGGTAGCTGCGCCGCACGTCCACCGGGTCGATGCCGTTGATCGCGGCCTTGGCCAGCCGGATCAGCTGCCCGTCCTTGGCGGCGATCTCCCGGGCCAGCTCCAGCGCCGCCGCCCGCAGTTCCGCGCGCGGGACGACCCGCCACACCGAGCCGTGCCCCTCCAGTTGCGCGGCGCTGACGGTGCGTGAGGTGTAGTACAGCGTCCGCATGAGGTGCTGGGGGACGAGCCGGGCCAGGTGGGTGGCCGCGCCCAGCGCGCCACGGTCCAGCTCGGGCAGGCCGAAGGTGGCGTCGTCGGAGGCGACGATCGCGTCGGCGTTGCCCACCAGGCCGATCCCGCCGCCCAGACAGAACCCGTGCACGGCGGCCACCACGGGCACCTCGCAGTCGTAGACCGCGGCGAACGCCTCCTGGCAGCCCCGGTTGGCACCGAGGAGGGCGTCGTGCCCGGCCGAGCGCTGGATCTCCTTGATGTCGACACCCGCGTTGAAGCCGCGGCCTCCTGCGGTGAGCACCACACAGCGGACCCCGGGATCGGCGCCCGCCGCGCGCACCGCTGCGGCCAGGTCGTACCAGCCCTGCACGGGCAGGGCGTTGACCGGCGGAAAGTCGACGGTGACGACGGCGATGCCCTCTTCGGGGGCGGAGGTGGAGACACCCATGAGCAGATCAGCTACCTTTCCACCAAACGTTTGTTAGGCGGAAGATAGCAGCGGTTCGGGCGCTGCGGGAGGTGTCCCTTGGCCGTGACCATCGACCTGTCGGGTTCCGTCGCCGTCGTCACCGGCGGCACACGAGGCGTCGGCGCGGGGATCACCCGGGCCCTGCTGGAAGCCGGCGCCGAGGTCGTGACCTGCGCGCGCAGACCCCCCGACCGGACCGTGGAGGCGGCCGGCCGTACGGCCCGTTTCCACGCCGCCGACCTGCGTGACCCGGCCGCGGTCGGCGCGTTCTTCGACCGGGTGCGCGAGGACCACGGGCGGCTGGACCTGCTGGTCAACAACGCGGGGGGCACCGGATTCCGCCTGCTCGGCGAGGGCGGTGCCGCCCGCCACGCCCGCGTCGTCGAACTCAACCTCCTCGCCCCCCTGACCGCCTCCCTGGCCGCGTACGAGGTGATGCGCCACCAGACGGGCGGCGGCTCCATCATCATGATCGGCAGCGTCAGCGGCAGCCGCCCGTCACCGGGCAGCGCCGCGTACGGAGCCGCCAAGGCGGGCCTGGACCACCTCGCCCGCTCCATGGCGGTGGAGTGGGCGCCACGGGTACGGGTCAACACCCTCGTCCCCGGCATGGTGCGCACCGAACTGTCCCACCTGCACTACGGGGACGCGGAAGGCGTCGCCGCCGTCGGCCGCACCGTGCCGCTCGGCAGGCTCGCCGAGCCCGCCGACATCGGTGACGCCTGCGTCTTCCTCGCCTCCGACCGCGCCGCCTACGTCAGCGGCGCCAGCCTCCACGTCCACGGCGGCGGAGAGCGGCCCGCCTTCCTCGACGCGGCCACCGCCCACAAGTGACGTGCACCGCGGGCGAGTCGCGTCCGCGGGCGGCCGGGGATCCCGATACAGCCGAAGCCCACCGGGAGGGAACACACCATGACAGGACTGTGCAGCGGACGCGTCGTCGCCGTGACCGGGGCGGGCCGCGGACTCGGGCGCGCACACGCGCTCGCCTTCGCCGCCGAGGGGGCCAAAGTCGTCGTCAACGACCGCGGTGTCGGCCTGGACGGCAGCGGCAAGGACGCCGGGCCCGCCCGGCAGGTCGCCGACGCGATCACCCGGTCGGGCGGGGAAGCGGTCGCCCACGGCGGCGACATCGCCACCGCCGACGGCGCGGCCTCGCTGATCGCCACCGCGCTGGACGCCTTCGGCCGCCTCGACACCCTCGTCAACAACGCCGGGTTCCTGCGCGACCGCATGCTCGTCAATCTGGAGGAGGACGACTGGGACGCGGTGATGCGCGTCCACCTCAAAGGCCACTTCCTGCCGCTGAAGCACGCCGCGGCACACTGGCGCGCCGAGGCGAAGGTGGGCCGCACGCCCGTGGCCCGCGTGGTCAACACCTCCTCTGGGGCGGGCCTGCTGGGCAGTGTCGGCCAGGGCAGCTATTCGGCCGCCAAGGCCGGCATCGTCGCCCTCACCCTCGTCGCCGCCGCCGAACTCGGCCGCTACGGCGTCCAGGTCAACGCCATCGCCCCCGCGGCCCGCACCCGGATGACCGAACGGGCCTTCGCCGGAAGGATGGCCGCCCCGGAGGGCCCCGCGTTCGACGCGATGGCGCCGGAGAACGTCTCCCCGCTCGTCGTCTGGCTGGGCTCCGCCGCCTGCGCCGGGGTGACGGGACGCGTCTTCGAGGCCGAGGCCGGCCGCCTCACCGTCATGGAGGGCTGGCGCCCGGGCCCCACGGCGGACAAGGGCGCCCGCTGGACCCCCGGCGAGGCGGGGGAGACGGCACTGAAGCTGCTCGCGCGCTCCGAACCTCCGCAGGCGGTGTACGGGGCCGGCTGAGAGGCCCGGTGTGCGGGGCCGAAGCCGCGGGCGGCGCCGCGGCCCTTTCCCGCTCGCCGGGAAGCCGTGCTGCCCGCCGCCACCCCGACACCGCGCCGACGAGGGGGAGATGAGGTCCCGCACCCGTCCGGTCACCGGCGGCGCCGGCACCGGCCCGCGCGGTGAACTGACCTGGTAGAGTCCCCGATGTGAACACCGGACCGGCGCCACGCCACACACGGATCGGTTACCCGGTGGAGGGCTGACCGTACGGCGGGTGCGACGCACGCACCCCCTCGATTCGGCACGCGGACCTCCCGGCACTCGCTCACCACGAGTCCATCTTCCGTGCCGGACACCGACGAGGTCAGCCGAATGACAGTCACGTTCAACCACACCATCATCGCCGCCGTGGACCGCCACGAATCGGCCAGGTTCTTCCGCGAGTTGCTGGAGCTTCCGGAAGCGCCGTCCTGGGGCCCCTTCACCAACATCCAGCTCCCCGACGGCGTGTTGCTCCAGTTCGCCGAACCGCCGGTCGAGATCCAGATGCAGCACTACGCGTTCCTGCTGGACGACGAGCTGTTCGACCGCGCCTACGGCCGGCTGTGCGATCGCGGCATAGAGCACTGGGCCGATCCCAGGATGCAGCGCCCCGGCGAGATCAACGACGAGCACGGCGGGCGGGGTGTGTACTTCAAGGACCCCGCCGGCCACGCGATCGAGCTGATCACCCGCCCGTATCTGTAGAACCGGGGGAGACCCGGCCGGACGCCGAGATCACGGCGCCCGGCCGGGTCCCGCCCAGCGGGAAGGCGGCGCGCGAGCGGGTCCACTGGGGCATACTGACCCCGCCCGTTCAACAAAATGTTTAAGGAGGAGCAGGTTGGCAGCCCGCTTCAGGCCGGTCATCGAGGTGGGAGCGGCCCATCTCGCCCAGGGGGAAGACCTCTGCCGCGCCTTCCAGGACGCCATCGCGCCCGCCACCGTCAACTACGACTTCGGACACATCCGCGACGCCGCCGCCGCGCTTCCCGACAGCGACATCGTCAAGATGGTCCGCGGCTGGGGGCTCCAGGAAGAGGCACCGCTCCTGGTGATGGTGCTCTCCCTGAAGGAGGCGGTCCGGCAGGCGCTGCCTCCCGAGGCGGCACAGGCCGCGTTCTGGGACACCATCGAGCGCGAACTCGTCGACGCCTTCACCGGTCTCGCCGCCCAGGAAGGCGGCCCGGGACTCGCCTACTACGAGGAGGGCCCGGACCGCACCCGCTACTACCGGGACCTGTTCTTCGCCCTCCAGGACGAGGACACGGACGGTCACCTGTACGCCGTCGCCTTCTGCACGGACGTCACCGTCGGTCTGGACAAGGCCCGCGTGGGCGCCCTGGGGCTCACCGACACCGCACCGTTCGCGGTGCGGCTCAACGCGATCGTGGTGCGCCAGAAGCTCACCGACGCGGCCTGAGCCCGGAGACCCGCCGACGGGGCACTCCCGGCCTGGCCGGACGCCCTAAGAGGCGGGCAGGTGGATGTGCTGTCCGTCCCGGGTGGTCTCCTGCGCACCGTCGGCGATGGTGGCGAACACCCGGTCGGTGAGGCCGCCCCCGCCCCCCGTACCGCGGGCGGCCTCGGGCGGCTCGCCGCGCTCGGCGTCGGCGTCACCCTGGACGTGACCGGCCGGCCCTGGCCGGCCGGTCATCTCACCGCGGTTCGGGCGCCGACGCGGACCGGTGGTGCAGGCGGGCGGCCAGTATCGCCACGTCGTCCTCCGCGTGCCGGGCGTCGAGGCGGGCCAGCGTCGTGTCGAGGACGTCGTCGACGGCCGAGGCCGGGTCGAAGCCGACGTCCGCCAGCCGCCGCAGTGACCGGTCGATGTCCTCGCCGCGGCGCTCGACGAGCCCGTCGGTGAAGAGCAGGACCGTCCGGGACGGATCCAGCGGGTAGGTGACCGACTCGTAGCCGCCCAGGCCCGTGCCGAGCGGCGGGCCGACCGGCACCTCCAGCAGTGAGGTACGGCCGTCCCCGTCGATCACGGCGGGCGGCAGGTGCCCGGCGCTGGCGAGGGTGATCTGGCCCCGGTTCGGATCGATCCGGGCCACCAGGCAGGTCGCGGGCCTGCGTTCGGGTTCGCCGGCTGCGAGTTCGTCGAGCTGGCGCAGCACGCGGTGCGGCGGAAGGTCGGCGGAGGCTATGTAGCGCAGGGACGAGCGGTAGGCGTTCATGTCGACGGCGGCCTCAAGACCGTGTCCCATGACGTCGCCGACCACGAGCAGCGTACGGCCGAAGTGGAGCCGGACCGTCTCGCACCAGTCCCCGCCGATGAGGGCGTTCTGCCCGACGGGCAGATAGCGGACGGCCACGTCGAGATTGGGATGCGGCCGCCCGGGCTCCGACAGCAGCGCGCGCTGGAGCTTGCCGACCATGCCGCTCACCGCGTCGTACTCCCGGGCGTGCCGGACGTGGGAGGCGGCCAGCTCGGCGAGGAACGCCACCACCTGTGTCTCCGCGTCGGTGAACGGTGTCTCCTCGCGCGCGCTCACCAGCACGCCGTAGCAGTGGCCGCTCACGGCCAGCGGTACGCAGACGGCCCGCCCGGCATGCCCCACCACCGGTGCCGGGGAGCCGTTCCCGGCCTGGTCCGCCACCTGCTGCGCGGTCGCCGAGGTCCACCAGGGGGCGGGGAGCAGCGCCGGGTCGCCGGCGACGTCCTCGTACGGCGCGAGCGCCCCGGACACGAGGCGCAGCACGGCGGCGGCGCCTCCCACCTGCCCGGCGACCTCGCGGATCAGTTCCGCGTACGTGGTGTGCTCGTCGAGGGTGCTGCCGATCCGTACCCCGGAGCGCAGCGCGCTCAGCTGGAGCGGCCCGTCCACGCCCAGCGCGGACCCGCCGCCGGGGTCGACGGAACCCGCCGGCGTCGGTCGAAGGGACGACTCGTGACCTCCCGCCACATCCACCACCCTAAGCGCAGGGCACCGGGCGCGGGTGACACCGTCGTCTCAGAAGATCGCATGCTCTTCCGGGGCCGTCCCGTCAGGGAACCGCGGCGCCGGTGCCGACCGCGGATGACCACGCCGATCAGCAGCTGACCACGCCGGTCAGCTGCTGATCCGCGGGGGCGAGCCGACCCCCGCCGGCGACGAGGACGCGGGGGTCAGCCCAGCTCCGCACCCTTGGCCGCGGCTTCCTCCTCGGTGTGAGCCTGCCCCGTGGCGAGCGTGCCGCCCGCACTCTCCAGGTGGGCCCGCACGAACCACTGGAACTGCTCCAGATCGCGCAGCTGCTCGATGAGCAGGTCCTCGGTGGCGGTGTCGAGGTCCCCCGCCTCCTTGATCGCGGCACGCACGCCCTCGATCACTCCCGTGTAGACGAGGTCGAGCGCACCGAGATGGGCGATCGCGTCGGCCCGGCCGATGGAGTAGTCGTCCCAGGTGCGCTCGGCGACGAGCGCACCCGGCGTGCCCGGCGCGACACCACCGAGCGCGGCGATGCGCTCCGCCACGTCGTCGGCCATGTCCCGGACCCGGTCCACCTGCGGGTCGATCATCTCGTGAACGGCGATGAAGTGCGGCCCGACCACGTTCCAGTGCACGTGCTTGAGCGTCAGATGAAGATCGTTCAGCGCGTGCAGACGCAGCCGGAGCGAACCGATCAGCCGGCCGGCGGCCTCTCGCTCGATGCCGGGGACCGTGTACTTCGGGGTCAGATCCTGCGTCATGGCTCACCTCGGTTTTCGTCGGGTTACGTAGCTGCACAGCACGGTTGCCCCGATTCGGCCTGGTCAGACCTGGATGAATGGCGGGCGTGCCCGGGTCACCCCGCGCCCAGGGCGTCGACGGCCTCCTCGACGCTGGGATGCAGCGTGAAGAGCTGGTCGAGCCCCGCCACGCGGAAGAGCTGGACCATGGCCGGACTGAGCGCCGCCACAGAGAAGGAGGAGCCGGCGGCCTGCGCCCGGTGGTAGGCCGTGATGATCACGGTCATCCCCGTGGAGTCGCAGTACTCCAGTGCGGACAGATCGGCGACGACGCCCGCGCCGGCACCGCGCAGCACGTCCTCGACGGCCTGACGGAGCCGCGGGCCCGTGTAGTGGTCCAGTTCCCCGGCCAGGCGGAGTACCACCGGCCCGGACCGGGAGGGATGCGCGCTGATGACGAGAGCGCCCTCTGTCTCGTTCACCGTGTCTCCTGTGCGGTGAGTCGATTACGACGGGGCAGCGGATTTCCGTTCGGCTGCCGTCGCGTGCGACGAGCCTCCCTCCTCCGTCCCGGCGCACGCATGGTCATGTGCTACCCGCACAGGTTTCCCCGCCCGCCTGGATTATCCTACGGAGTCGCGACTGCCCGCCTGGGCAAACACGGTTTTCGGCGACGGGTCATGTGTTCGCAGGGCTTGCCGGAAGCGGTGCCAGGGCGCGGCGGCCGTCGTCCGTGCGGGGGCACGGGGGAACCGGTCGGCGTCGGGTGGCGGTTCCGGGGGCAGACAGGCATATGCGCACGGTCGGGGGACCGTCGCGCGCAGGTGGCGGCGAGGGCCACAGGTACGGGTCGGTATGAGGGGAAGGGTGTCGCGTGGCGAGTGCGGACGGTGCTGGACACGGGCCGCCGACGGCGGCTGACGGCGGAGTGTTCGCCGCCGACCGCGAGGTCGGCAGGGATCTCGCCGTGGTGGACTGGGCGGCCACGCCCCTGGGGCCGCCGCAGCAGTGGCCACAGAGCCTGCAGACGGCGGTCAGCATCCTGCTGTCCTCCCGGTTCCCGATGTGGATGGCCTGGGGCGAGCAGCTGACCTTCTTCTGCAACGCCGCCTACCGGCGCGACACGCTCGGCCGCAAGTACCCGTGGGCGCTGGGCCGCCCGGCGAACGAGGTGTGGGCGGAGATCTGGGGCGACATCGGCCCCCGCATCGAGACCGTGCTCCGCACCGGCGAGGCCACCTGGGACGAGGGGCTGCTGCTGTTCCTGGAGCGTTCCGGCTACAGCGAGGAGACGTACCACACGTTCTCCTACAGCCCGCTGCGGGACGACGCCGGCGACGTGGTCGGCATGCTCTGCGTGGTCAGCGAGGACACCGACCGGGTCATCGGCGAGCGCCGCATGGCCACGCTGCGGGACCTGGGCTCGGACCCGAGCGTGATCCGCACCGAGCAGGAGGTGCTGGCCTTCGTCGACCGGCAGCTGAGCGGCAACCGGCAGGACCTTCCCTTCACCCTGACCTACCTCTTCCACGACGACAGCGCCCGGCTGGCCGGCACGACCGGCATCGGCCCGGGGCACCCGGCCGCACCGGCCGTCCTCCCCGTCGACGGCTCCGACGGTGTATGGCCCGTCGCGGCCCTGGCCAGGGGTGAGGCGACGCCCGTACCGCTCGTCGGCGACGTCTTCGCCGGGCTGCCGGGCGGCGGCTGGCCCGAGCCTCCCGTGCAGGCGCTGGCGGTTCCGCTCCTGCAGCAGGGCAGCGCGCCCTACGGCTTCCTCGTGGCGGGCCTCAACCGCTACCGCGTCCTCGACCAGGGCTACCGGGGCTTCATCGAGCTGACCGCGGGACACATCGCCTCCGGCATCGGCAGTGCCCGGAGCTATGAGGCGCAGCAGCGGCGCGCGGAGGAACTGGCCGAGCTCGACCGGGCCAAGACCGCCTTCTTCTCCAACATCAGCCACGAGTTCCGGACCCCGCTGACCCTGATCATGGGGCCTGTCGAGGAACTCCGCGGCCGCTTCGGCGACGCGGAGGACCCGGTACGGCAGGAACTCGACGTCATCCACCGCAACGGCCTGCGGCTGGGCAAACTGGTCAACACGCTCCTCGACTTCTCCCGCATCGAGGCCGGGCGGATGCAGGCCCGCTACGAGCCGGTCGATCTGGCCGAGGTGACCGCCGAACTGGCCAGCGTCTTCCGGTCGGCCGTGGAGAAGGCCGGTCTCGCCTTCGACGTGGACTGCCCGGACCTGGACGAGCCGGTGTACATCGACCGGGGCCTGTGGGAGAAGGTGGTCCTCAACCTGCTCAGCAACGCGCTGAAGTTCACCTTCGACGGCGCCGTCGGGGTGCGTGTGCGGCGCGAGGACACCCATGCCGTGGTGACCGTGACCGACACCGGCATCGGCGTGCCGGAGGCGGAGATGCCCCGCCTCTTCGAGCGGTTCCACCGCATCGAGAACGCCCGCTCCCGCTCGAACGAGGGCAGCGGCATCGGGCTGGCCCTGGTGCAGGAGCTGGTCGGTCTGCACGGCGGCACGATCGGGGCCGAGAGCACCGAGGGCGAGGGCACGACGTTCACCATCCGCCTGCCGTTCGGGACCGCTCACCTGCCCGCCGAGTCCGTGGCCGGCGAAGCGGGCGGTTCCGCGGCCTCCGGCACCGCCGACCCCTACGTCCAGGAGGCCATGCGCTGGCTGCCGGGCAGCGACAGCGGCGTGGCGGCCGACGACACGGTCGCGGAGGCCGAGGTGGGCGCCGCGGTGCCGAGTGCCGGGGGCGCGGCCAGCGCCCGGGTGCTGGTGGCGGACGACAACGCCGACATGCGGGAGTACCTCACCCGCATCCTGGCCGGAGCGGGCTACGAGGTCACCGCCGTCACCGACGGCGTCGAGGCCCTCCGCTCGGTCCGCCGCGGCACCCCCGACCTGGTCGTCAGCGACGTGATGATGCCACGGCTGGACGGGCTGGAACTGGTGGCGAGGCTGCGCGGGGACGCGCGTACGGCCTCGGTGCCCGTGCTGCTGCTGTCCGCCCGGGCCGGCCAGGAGGCGTCGATCGAGGGCCTGCAGGCGGGCGCCGACGACTATCTCGTCAAGCCGTTCGCCGCCGCCGAGCTGCTGGCCCGGGTGCGCGCGAACGTCGAGCTGGCCCGGCTGCGCAGTCATCACGTCCGCTGGCGGGCGGCGCTCATCGACTCCCTGCAGGAGGCGTTCTTCGTCTGCGACGAGTCCGGCTCCGTCGTGGAGATCAACACGGCCTTCACCGACATCCTCGGCTACGGCCCCGAGAACCTGCCGTACCTTCCGGTCCACCCGTGGTGGCCGGACGCCATCGCCGACCCCGAGGCGCACCGCCAGGTCGGCCACGCCTTCGCCGACCTGCTCGAACGCGACCAGGGTTCCTACACGGTCCCCGTCCTCCACAGCGACGGCCATCGCCTGTGGGTCGCCGTCACCTTCAACAAGGCCCAGGACCCGGACACCGGGCGCCAGGTCACCGTCGGTACCTTCCGTGACGTGACCGCCGAGCACTACGCCGTGCAGCGGGAGACCGCACTGGCCGCGCTGACCACCTCCCTGTCCCGCGCCGTCAGCCTGCCCGAGGCGCTGTCCGGTGCCCTGGCCGAGCTGAAGACCCTGTGGCGCGCGCAGAGCGTGGTGGGCGCCGTCTTCGGGCGCAGCGACGTGCCGGCCTTCACCTCCACGGACCCCGGACAGCGCTGGGAGGAGCTGCCCGCCGAACGCCGGGAGGCGCTCGCCGGCCTGCGCCGGCAGTCGCCGCTCACCCCGGTGGCCGGGGACACCGGCGCCGGAGTCCTGCTGGAACACCCCGACGGCCCGCTGGCGCTGTGGATCGACCTGGGTGTGCACCGGCCTTTCACCTCCGAGGACCAGCTGCTGCTGTCGCTGCTGGCCGGGCACCTCGCGCAGGGTCTGGTGCGCGCGCACCAGATCGACCAGCAGCGGGAGACCGCGATCGCGCTGCAACGCGCCATCCTCGGCCCGGCCAGCCTCCCCGAGGGCTTCGCCGTCCGGTACGAGCCCGCCACCCGCCCGCTGGAGGTGGGGGGCGACTGGTACGACACCGTCGCCCTGGCGGACGGGCGGATCGGCATCGTCGTCGGCGACTGCGTCGGACGCGGACTGGAGGCGGCCAGCGTCATGGGGCAGCTGCGCAGCGCCTGCCGCGCGCTGCTGCTCATGGATCCCAGCCCCTGCCGGACCCTGATGGCCCTCGACCGGTTCGCCGCGAGCGTGCCGGGTGCCATGTGCACCACCGTCTTCTGCGGTGTCCTCGACCCCGGCACGGGGCAGCTCACCTACTCCAGCGCCGGACACCCGCCGGGCATCGTCGCCCACCCCGACGGCACCATCCGGCTGCTGGACGAGGGGCGCTCCCTGCCGCTGGCCGTACGCCCCGGCAGGGAACGGCCGGAGGCCGCCTGCGCCCTGCCTGCCCGCGCCACTCTCCTGCTGTACACCGACGGTCTCGTGGAACGCCGCCGGCGCCCGCTCAGTGACGGGATCGACCAGGCGAGCGAGGCCGTGCTGGAGGGCCGCGACGTGCCGGTCGACACCCTCGCCACCGACGTGATGGCGCGACTGGCCCCGGCCGGCGGCTACGACGACGACGTGGCGCTGCTGCTGTACCGGCACCCGGCGCCGCTGGACATGTCCTTCCCGGCCGAGTCGTCCCAGCTCGCACCGGTACGCAAGGCACTGCGCAGCTGGCTCGCCCAGTGCGACCTGCCCCCGAACACCGTGCAGAACATCCTCGTCGCCGCCGGGGAGGCGTGTGCCAACGCCATCGAGCACGGCCACCGGCACGCCCCGGGGGAGGCCGTACGGCTGCGCGCCGAAGCCCTCGTCGACAACCTGCGCCTGACGGTCGCCGACAGCGGCCGGTGGAAGACCCCGCAACCCGAGCTGAACGCCCACCGCGGCCGGGGCGTGGCCCTGATGCGGGCCATGATGCAGCAGGTCACCATCACGCCCGGCCCGGCCGGCACCACCGTTGACATGCAGATGAGGATCGCCTGATGACCACCCCCCTCACGCTCACCGCCGGCCGGCGCCCGGACGGCACCGCGCACCTCGCGGTCAGCGGTGAGATCGACATGAGCAACGCCGGGTCGCTGGCCGACGCCCTCGACGCCGGCTCCGGGCCCCTCCTCCTGGACCTGACCGAGGTGGAGTACCTCGACAGTGCCGGGCTCAGCGTGCTCTTCGCCCACGCCGACAGGCTGGAGCTCGTCGTGCCGCCGCTGCTGGAGCCCGTCCTCACCGTCTCGGGCCTCGCCGGCCTGGTCACCGTGCACGGTCCCGGTCCCGGCGACGCGTCCCGGCCATGACCGGTGACACAGCCGGCCTCGCGGGCCCTGCCCGCCACCGCCGCCCCGGACGCCGCCACCACCGACGGCGTCGCCATCCGACCCCAGACCACCGCAGTGCCCGAGTCTTTCGGCCAGGAGTGATGACCAGCGTGTCCGAAACCCTCCACGTGACCGTCCAGCACACCGGCGATCGCACGGCAGTCGTCGCCGTCGCCGGGGACGTGGACCTGCATACCGCCTCCGTCCTGCGCGGCCACGCCCTCGCCGTCGTCGAACAGGGCGTCCCGCACCTCGTCCTGGACCTGGCCCAGGTGGACTTCGTCGACTCCACCGGTCTCAGCACCCTCATCCACCTCCTGCACGCGACCCACCGGGCGGGCGGCTCGCTCCTCCTCGCCGAGGTCCCCGACCGGCTCATGCGGATGATCAACATGACCGGCATCTCCCAGCTGCTCCCCGTCCACCCCACGGTCGCCGAGGCACTGGCCGGCCGGGCCGCCGCCACGTCCGCCGAGGCCGGAGCGGACGCCGGTACACCCGACTGACCACACGACCGCGGGGCACGACCCTGGATGAAACAGTGACCGGTGCTGTGAGAGATGATGGCTCACCTGATTTTCGGGGCAGGTGGTCGGAGAGGGGGGCAGGATGACGGCTGAGCGTGAGCGAGGGCTGACGAGTGAGGTCCGCGGATCCGAGACGGTGCGTGACACGGACGAGAACCTGTCGCTGCTGTTCGGTACGTCGACCGCGCTGTTCGCGTCCATGGCGGGACCCGCGCACGTGCTGGAGGCGGCGAACCCCGCCTTCTTCACCGCGATCGGCGGCGGACAGCGCGAACGCGTGGGCGTGCCGCTGGCCGAGCTGATGCCCGAGCTGACAGCCCAGGGCTTCATCGGGCTGCTGGACCAGGTCTACCGGTCGGGGGAGCGGCACGTCGGCAGTGACGCCCGGGTCGTCATCGGCGTCGGCGAGGACACCCGCGAGGCGTACTTCGACTTCACCTACGAGGCCCGCCGCGACACCGGCGGCAACGTCATCGGCGTGCGCATGATCGGGGTGGAGACCACCCAGGTCAAACAGGCCCGGCGGCTCGCCGCCGAGCAGCGCGCGCTGCTGGAGCAGATCGCCCGTCAGGCGCCGCTGCCGGACGTGCTGGACGGCATGTGCGGGGCGATCGAGGAACTGTCCCCCGAGGTGATCGTGTCGGTGCTGCTGGCGGACGAGGACGGCCGGCACCTGCGGCACGGCTCGGCGCCCAGCCTGCCCGACTTCTACAACCAGGCCATCGACGGCATCGCCACCGGGGAGGGCGTGGGTTCGTGCGGCACCGCGGCCCACCGGCGCCGCACCGTGATCGTCAGCGACATCGCCACCGATCCGCTGTGGGACGACTTCCGCGCCCTCGCCGGACAGGCGGGGCTCGCCGCCTGCTGGTCGACGCCGATCATCGCCCCCGACGGCCGGCTCCTGGGTACCTTCGCGATGTACCACCGCACCCCGAAGGCCCCCCAGGACACCGATCTCGCGCTGGCCCGCGTCTTCGCCGACACCGCCGCCCTCGCCATCGAACGCCACCACGCCGAACAGGCCCGGCGGGCGGCCCACGCGCGGGAGAAGGCGGCCCGTGACGACCTCGCCTTCCTGCTGGCCGCCAGCACCGCGCTGGCGGGCCGGCTGGACGAGAAGCAGACCCTGCAGCGCCTGGCCGGCCTGTCCAGCCCGGCCCTGGCGCCCCTGGCCGCGGTCGACATCGTGGAGGCCGGCCGCGTGCAGCGGATGGCGACCGCCGCCCCGACCGAGGAGGCCCGCGCGCTGCTCGCCTCCCACACCCCGGCCCACGACGCCGAGGACGACGCCGTCGCCCGCGTCCTGGCCTCCGGGCTCACCGAGGTGGCACGCCGGACCCCCACCGGCCCCGGCCCCTGGGAGGAACTGGCCGTCACCGGCTACGTCTGCGTGCCGCTCCAGGACCGCGGACGACCCTTCGGCACCCTGACCCTGATGTCCACCGACGGGCACTCCTTCGACGGTCACCGGGTCGCCCTGGCGGAGGAACTGGCCCGGCGCGCCGCCTCGGCCGCGCGCAACGCACGCCAGTACACGCAGCGCGCCGCCCTCGCCCGCGACCTGCAGACCGGCCTGCTGCTGCCCGACCTGCCCGAGGTCCCCGGCGCCCAGCTCGCCGCCTTCTACCATCCGGCCGGCGAAGGGCTGGAGATCGGCGGCGACTTCTACGACGTCTTCCCCCGCGGTGACGGCAGCTGGACCTTCGTCCTCGGCGATGTCTGCGGGCGCGGTGCCATGGCGGCCACCACCACCGCCCTGGTCCGGCACACGGCCCGCGCCGTCGCCCCGCTGTTCGACGACCCCGTCGACGTCGTCAAGGCCGTCGACAAGGCTCTGAACGACCGCTACGCCCATCAGAACAACGGTTTCGTGACCCTCGTCTACGGCCACCTCACACCGGCCGCCGACGGGCTCAGCGTCCAGCTGGTGCGGGCCGGCCACACGCTGCCGCTGCTCCTGGACGTGGACCACAGGGTCGACACGATCGAGGCGTCCGGTGGACTGCTCGGCATCGGCATCCCGCCCCGGCTCACGGCCTGCCGCTTCACGCTGCGTCCCGGCGAGAGCCTGCTGCTGTACACCGACGGCATCACCGAGTGCCGGACCACCGGTACCGAGCAGTACGGCGACGTCCGGCTCGCCAAGGCGTTGGCGGCCACCGAGCCCCGGCCGGCCGCGGCGGACGTCGTGCGAGCCGTGGCGCAGGACGTCCGCGGCTTCGTGGACGGCGGGGACGTGGAGGACGACCAGGCCGCACTCGTCATCACGGCCGTGGAGCCGGTGGCGGCCCGCGACTGAGTGCCCGGAAAGGCGATTTCACGCCCGGCGGCCCTCAGGGGAGCGAGATGGCCGGGTACTCCTCGACGTACGCGTCGCCGTCGGTGCCGTGGTAGGTGCAGGTGCGGGCGGCGGTGTCCACGTCGTACCGGACGACCCCCGCCTCCCAGCAGCCGCGGACGAACTCCGGGAACGTCGTCCCGCCCGCCTGGTCCGCGCGCAGCGCCTCGATCAGGGCCGCCTGATCGAACGGCCGCGCCGGCGCGAAGCCGGTGACCAGCGGCTCGCCCTGGACCACGACGTCGCCGTGCTCGGTCAGGTACAGGAAGGCGTTGGCCGGGACGGCCATGCGGCAGTGGGTCACACCGGCCTGCCGCAGGCTCTCGGCGAGGTGTGGGAAGCCGCCGACCTTAGGACGGACGGCCGCGCCGCGCTCCAGGGCGGCCCGGAGTCGGCTGATGGCATCGCTGGTCATGGTGTCTCCCTGAGAGTTCCGGAACGGGCGCACCTGCGCTGGGGAGGCGGCACGCTGCTATGACACCAAATTGTCATAGCGACAATATATTGTCTATCTGGCAGCGGAACTCGGTCACGACCAGGCGGGCCTCCGGGGCATCGCCGAGGCGGCCGCATCCTGGCGCACGGGTGGCGGCCACCCGGCAAGCCGGCGTGATCGTCCACGGCTGACGAACGTGACCGCCACCGGCTCGCGGGGAGGGAAGAGCCGGGTGCGGCGGCGGCCGAAGCCGCGGGACGGGGCTTTACTGGAAGCAGGACGGCCGCTCGGGCGAACGGCGGCCGGCGTTCCGGCCGCCATGAGCCACGGTCGAGGAGGTCCCATGTCCAAGGCCACCGTGATCCGGCGCCTCGCGATGTGGGCGGGCGTGACCGCCCTGGCGGCAGGTGCCGCGGTCCTGCCCGTGAACGCGTTCGCCGGGCCGTCCGGCAGCACCGCGGCGGCGGACGACAGGGGGGTCGGGCGCGGGACCGGTGCGCATGACGAGCCCACCCCGCGCCCGGCCCCCGCGCCGGCCCCCGAACCACCGCCGGCGAAGTCACCACCGCCCGCGGACCGGGCCGGGACGGCC
>NZ_WWJT01000167.1 GCF_009865385.1 Streptomyces sp. SID486
GAAGTCGGGGTCGTCCTTCATGACGAGGGTGCCCGGACCGAAGTCAGGGTCGTCCTTCATGACCACGGCCCCCGGGCCGAAAGCCAGTTCGAGTGTGCTCATGTTGCACTCCTCAGTTCGGGTTCGTTTCTTGCCGGATGATGTGCTGCCGCCGTGCCGGAACGAATCAGCCCCGGCCGACGGCCTCCTCGGCGGCGGCCCCGCCGGGAAGTGTGGCGTGCACCAGCCCGCGTTCGGCTTGCCGACGGACGGTCCGCATCAGGAATCCGTGGTCGAAACCGGGAAGGCGGGCTCCGATGTCCAAGACGCTGAGCGGCCGTTCACACAGCAGCGCGAGCATGGGGTGCTCGGACAGGTCGACGACGCGGGACCGCTTGTGGCGGCTCCACTCACGCTGCACCAGAAGCCGCGTCGGCCGGGGTGACGGCTCCGCTGAGTAGTCGTCCTCGGCGGTGGCGATCCGCAGCACGTCGTACCGGAAGGGGACGACCCGGTACGGGCGGCGCAGGCTGATGACGTGCGTACCCTCGATGTCGTCAGCGCCGACGACGGCTTCCTCGGCGGGCGGAAGCCGCTTCGGGGTCTCGGAGAGCTCGCAGACCGCGGAGCAGAACCGCAGGACGTCCACCAGGTACTCGGGGAGAGCCGCCCCCACGATGCGACGGAAGGCGAAGTCGTCGAAGGCCGGCATCTCCTCCAGGCGTTCGCCCTGCCCACCGGTGGCGGCCTGATGGTACGCCCGCAGGAAGGCGCCCCTGTCGGTGAAGCGGCCCAGGTGCTCGAGGAAGAGGCCGTACTCGGCCTCCCGGCGCCTGATCCGCTGACCGAGCGCGTACTGCGAGATCCTGTTCAGACTGTCCTGGTCGATCTCACGGATCTGCCGGTACTCCTGCGCCGTCAGCTCGAAGCCGTGCTGTGCGGGGTCGAAACCGGCGCTTCGCGTCATACCGAGGAACTCCTCGTCCCGCAGGCACCGGGTGAGGAAGGACTGGACCTGCTGCAGGCTCATGCGTGGGCCTCCATGGCGGTGAGGGTGGACTCCCGGTCCACACCGAGCAGGCGGCGTGCGTGGTCGAGCATGTCGCGGGTGCGCTCCGGCTCCGCCGGGGACGGCGTGCCGGTGGCCTGGATCTCGAAGACGATCGAGGCCGGCCGGAAGTCCGGATGGCGGCACAGCTCTTCCAGAGTGCGCAGAGCCCAGCGCTCGTCCTGCCGGACGGTGGCGAACGCGGGATCCGCCAGTTCCGCCTCGCAGGCGAGCGGAACGTGCACCTGCCAGATCCGGTCCACGGGGATGAAGGCGAGTTCACGCTCGCGGTCCACCTCGGGCCGGAAGCTGTTGGACATGGCCAGGTTCGACAGGCTGAGGAGGACGCCCGTATCGGCACCGACGGCGATGTCACGCACCTGTTCGCAGACCGACCGGGGGCCGATGCGATTGAGCACCTGCGGTTGGTTCTCCACGATGAGCGGAACGTCGAAGTCCCCGCGTGCGGCTCCGAGATTGTCGATGAAGACCTGGGTCTGTTCGTCGGTGCCGAAGGGCTGCAGGAAGTTCCCGCTGTACGTGTCCGTCGTCCCCACCATCGCCACGTGTTCGCCGATGTACTGACAGCCGGGAACGGCGGCGAGGCGCTGCAGGCGGCGCAGTGTGCGTGGCCGGGGCCGGTCGACCGAGCCGATCATGTACTCGTAACTGTGCAGCGTCCAGGGCGGGCTGCCCGTCCCGGCGTGCACCTCCCGCAGGTAGTCCGGATCGGAGGTGAAGTGCGAGGCGAGGAATTCGAGGATGTCCACCCGCGCACCCAGTTGCGACAGCTTCTCGTGGTAGCGCTGGTGAGCGGGGATGCAGTGGTACAGATAGCCCGCG
This sequence comes from Streptomyces sp. SID486, assembly GCF_009865385.1. Taxonomy (GTDB): domain Bacteria; phylum Actinomycetota; class Actinomycetes; order Streptomycetales; family Streptomycetaceae; genus Streptomyces. Next base: position 1,871 of record NZ_WWJT01000167.1, read on the forward strand.
CCCAGAACGGGCGGGCGGTGCGGGCCGGTTACCGAACGGGTGCTGTTCACGCTGGTCACGACGTGCCTCCGGAGGTTGTCAGGTCGCTGTGAGGGCCGGCTGTCAGGTCGTCGGTGATCCGGTCGGTGATCAGGTCGTTCGCCGGGCCCATGAGGCTCGTCGCCTGGGCGTCCCTGAAGTGCCGTTCGAGCGGGAAGGAGGCCAGGAAACCGCGCGACCCCACCGCCGCCATCAGTTCGGCGGTCACCCGCTGGGCCGCCGCCGTCGCCGCCAGCTTGAACTTGCCGGTGAGTACGTGCGCCTGCGGCGTGTCCCCGCCGCCGACCGCGTGCGCCCCGTACAGGTAGGCGGACTCCACCTGCACCACGGCCCGCGCCAGCGCCCGGCGAACGGTCTCGCTGCGCATCCGGTCGGCCGTGCCCGGAAGTTGACCGGTGCACATGCCCAGCGCCGTCTCCAGGGCCGCTCCGGCGATGCCGAGCGCGAGCAGTCCCGGGTTCAGGCAGACTTCGTGGTTCTCGCGCATCAGCGCGCCGCCCGAGCCGACCGGCCCCACCAGGTCGGCCTCCGTGACCCGGACCCCGCGCAGCGTCAGTGTGCCGGTGCCTGAACCGCGCAGGCCCAGCAGCGGGTAGAGCTCCGGGCAGCTCACTCCCGGGTCCTTGGCGTCCACCCTGACGAAGACCGGGCCGCTCGGGCCGTCGGCCGGCTCCGCCTTGGCCAGGACGTGCACGATCGCGGCACCGGGAAGACCCGTGCAGAAGGTCTTCACTCCCTCCAGCCGCCGCCCGTCGGCATCCTGCCGCAGCACGGTCGCGACGTCCCGCTTTCCTTTCCCGCTCCCGGCTTCCGTCCAGGCGCTCGCGGCGATGCACCGCCCGGAGGCGAATGCCGCCAGGTCGTCGTCGCGTTGCGGTCCGCTGCCATGAGCCAGGGTGCGCCGCACCACCTGGTAGTGGAACATCAGCACCGCCGCCGTGGAGGCACAGCCGCGGGCCACGCGCTCCACCACCAGGGCTGCCGCCCTGTCGTCCAGCCCGAGCCCCCCGAACCGGCGGGGCACCTGGACTCCGAACGCGCCCACGTCCCGCAGGGCGTCCAGCGCGGTCACCGAGGAGGTGGCATTCCGGTCGACGGCCTCGGCATGGGGCGCGACGGACTCTTCGACCACCTTCTCCAACTCGCCGAACCATGCCGAGGCGGCGTCATCGGACCGACCGGCCAGACAGGCCCGGACGAAGGGGGTCCGGTATGAGTGCAGGCGTGACTGCTCCGAGCCTGACAAGACAACTCCCCTGGGACGAGAACGGATACCTTCGACAAGCGCGCTGCCACACCGGAAAGGTCACGCGGCGGCAGGAAACCCGCGGCCGCGCCGAGCCGTTCGCGGAAGGCCGGTGCCGCGGCCCGGAGCCGGCGGGTGGAAGCAGCCGCCGTGCGCCGGGAATACGGTGCGCGTGGTCACCGGGCACGACGGCTGCGGTCTGTGTGGACGTACGCCGGTCCCGGTCCGGCGGTTCGCCGGGATCAGCGTCGTACTGGCGCTCCCGCTCCGGCGGTTCACCGGGTTCGACGCCGGACTGCCGCTCCCGGTCCGGCGGTTCGCCGGGTTCGACGCCGGACTGCCGCTCCCGGAACGGCCCTTCTCCGGGATCAGCGCCGGACTGCCGGTTCCGGTCCGGCGGTTCGCCGGGATCAGCGCCGGACGGGTCGTCCTGCCTCGGGCGGCCGGGTGAAGGGAATCGAACAGTCCGCGGAACGGTACGCCGTGCTGGGACACGATGTGGTCCTCCCCCCTGAGCCACGTGCTGGTCAACGCCACTGTTCGGTGCCTGTCCTGCAACGAGCTTGATAGTTTCTTGCAGGGGCGCTCAGACCGGCGTCGGGTGGACAGCCGCGACGGCCGGCCTGGGCCGGCAAGACCGAGCGTCACGAAGGACCGGCATGAGCATCGGATTCACCCTTCTCGGCAATGTCACCATCCACTCCCGCGGCGTCGCCGTCACGGCCGGATCACCGCGCCAGCGCTGCGTCCTGGCGCTGCTCCTCATCGACGTCAACCGGCCCGTCTCCGCGCAGACGCTCCTCACGCGGGTGTGGGGCGATGATGTCCCGCCGCGTGCCATGACCTCGCTCTACAGCTATGTTTCACGGCTGCGCGCCCTGCGCTCGGATCCGGGCGACGCGGAGCGGTGGGACATCCTGCGGACCCCCGCGGGCTACGTGCTGCGCACCGACAGCTCGGCCGTCGATCTGTTCCGTTTCCGCTCCCTGGTCGAGCGGGCGCGCGGCGCGACGGACCCTCGGGAAGCCGAGGCCTCCTACAGCCAGGCGCTGGCGCTCTGGCGGGGCGAACCGTTCGCCGGGCTGCGCTCCGCCTGGCTCGACGCCTACCGTCTCACGCTGGCGGAGGAACACCTGCGGGCCCGGCTCGACCACTACGAACTGCTGCTGAACCGGGGTCGGCACGTCGATCTCGTCCAGCCCCTCGCCGCGCTCGCCGCCGAGCAGCCCCTCGACGAACAGGTGGCCCACCTGCACATGCTGGCCCTGTACCGGATGGGACAGCCCGCCGCTGCCCTCACCGCCTACGAGCAGTTACGGCAACGGCTCGTGGAGCAGCTGGGTGTCGACCCCGGCCCCCGGCTGCAGGAACTCCACCACCGGATCCTCGTCTTCGACGACGCCCTCGCCGCACCGGCGGCCGACGGGGTGGAGCGCCGTACACCGCACCAACTCCCCGCCAGCCCCTCGGGATTCATCGGCCGACGCGAGGCACTGCGGCTCCTCGACGCACCGGAAGGCCGTGCCGACGGCGCGGCGCCGGACGTCAGCGTGATCGCGGGCATGGCGGGAGTCGGCAAGTCGTGGCTCGCCCTGCGCTGGGCGCACCAGCATGCCGACGAGTTTCCCGACGGCCAGCTCTACGCCCAACTGAACGGCTTCAGCCCCAGTGCGCGCCCCACCGACCCCGGCGACGTCCTGCGGCTGTTCCTGATGGCCCTCGGGGCGACCGAGAGCGAACTGCCCGCCGACACGGAGGGCCGCGCCGCGCTCTACCGCACGATGATGGCCGGACGAAAGATCCTGGTCGTCCTCGACAACGCCCGCGACAGTGCGCAGGTCGTGCCGCTTCTGCCGGGGACACCCGGTTGCCGGACGCTCGTGACCAGCAGGAATCGGCTGAGCAGCCTCAAGGTGCGGGCCGGTGCGGACGTCGTCGCCCTCGGCGTGCTGCCGGCCGGCGAGTCGGCACGGCTCTTCGCCCGCCGGGTGGGGGACGACCGCGCCGCCGAGCCGGCCCTGCGCGACATCGTCCGCTGGTGCGCCGGGCTGCCACTGGCCCTGGACATCGCGGCAGCGCACGCGGACGGTCTGCCGTGCGCCTCCCTCGACCAGCTCGCCCAGGACCTGCGCGATCCGAGCACCCGTCTCGACGTCCTGGACGCCGGTGACGTCTCCGCCAGCCTCCGTGTCCTGTTCGCCGCCTCGCACGCCGCGCTCGATCCGGAACCGGGCCGGGTGTTCGGCCTGTTGGGGCTCGTGCCGCACCAGGACGTGTCCCTGGACGCGCTGGCCCACTTCATCGAACGTGACCCGACGCGAACCCGGCGGATCATGCGCGTCCTGGAGGAAGCCTGCCTGATCCGTCAGCACCGGCCGGGCCGCTATCAGATGCACGACCTGGTCCGGCTCTACGTCGAGGAGCAGGCGACCGGCCTGACCGCCGGGCAGAGCGACCGGCACACGCGCCGCCTCGTCGGTTTCTACGTGTGCACGGCCCAGGCGGCGCACCGGGTCCTGGAGCCGCACCGCACGGCACAGGACCCACCCGCACTCGAGGTTCCGGGGGCCGCCCCCCTCGCCTTCGACGACGCGCAGGCCGCGCTGGCCTGGTTCGACGCCGAGCACGCCTGCCTCCAGGAGGTCGTCACCATCACCGAACAGCGGGGCCTGTGGCTGGATTTCTGCCGTCTCACCTGGGCTCTGCACACGTTCCGCTGGCGTCGCGGCCTGTTCGAGGAAAGCATCCGTGCCTGGTACACCGCCCTGGACGCGGCCGCGGACCTGGACGACGCGTCCCTGACGGCCCACACCCGTCAGCGGCTCGGGGTCGCCCTGGCGCAGGCGGGCCGCTACAACGAGGCCCTGCCCCACCTCGACGCGGCTCTCGAACGGTTCCGCGCGGACGGCGGACTCGCGGGCCTCACGCGCACGCACCACTCGCTCGCCGAGGTCCACGTCCGCATCAACGCCTACGAACGTGCCCTTCCGCACTTCGCGCGGGCGCTGGAGGGATACCGCGAACTCGGCGATCAGGTGGGGGAGTCCAACACCCTGAACGGCACCGGCTGGGCGTTGGCGCGGCTCGGCCGGTACGCGAGCGGCGAGGCGCACTGCCTCCAGGCGCTGCCGTTGCTCCAGGTCCACGAGGACGGCGAGGGGCAGGCCGCGACGTGGGACACGCTGGCGTACATCGCGCGGCGCACCGGCCGCACGAGTCGTGCCGTGGACGCCTGTCGACAGGCCCTCGCCCACTTCCAGGCCATCGGCAACGCCAACCGGGAGGCCGACACGTGGGCGTCCCTCGGAGACATGCAGGCCGATGCGGGAGACGGCGACGCGGCACGCCAGGCGTGGACGAGGGCGCTGGACCTGTACCGGGATCAGGGCCGGACGGCGCGAGCACGCGAGATGGCCAGTCGGTTGGCGGCACGGACGGAGCACTGACAGGGACGGCTCGACAGGAGCCGGAACTCCCGCTGCCGTGGAGCCCACACGGCCGGAGGGACTCCGGGGGCGGCGCCCGTTCCGGGTACCCGCGGCGGGACACGGCCGTAGGTGACCGATGGGCGAAGGGTGGCTCTGCGCAGAGCTTTCCGGGTTCTCCCGCAGGGGCAGCCGGCCCGGTCGGGACCTGCCGGGACCCAGGGAACCGGCGGTGATCATCGCGGCCCGTCGACGACTCGCCCTTATGGACCGGTCGACTCGGCATGATTTGGCTCTGCCCACCGGACCATGACCGGGGCAGGGTGGAGGACCTCGAACGTTGTGGAGGTCTCCCTTGAGTATCGCGTTCCTGCTGACCACCCTGGTCGTGGTGGTCACCCCCGGGACCGGAGTGGTGTACACCCTGGCCGCCGGGTTGGCCCACGGTCGCCGGGCGAGTGTGGTCGCCGCACTCGGCTGCACCCTTGGCGTCCTGCCGCATCTGGTGGCCACGATCACCGGCCTCGCCGCACTGCTGCACACCAGTGCCGTCGTCTACCAGGGGGTGAAGTACCTCGGTGTCGTCTACCTCCTGTACATGGCGTGGGCGACGCTCCGCGACCGGGACGCGCTGTCGGTCGAGGGGGAGGCGGAGCCGCGGCCGGCGTCCCGTGTGATCGCTTCAGCGGTACTGATCAACCTGCTCAACCCGAAGGTCACACTTTTCTTCGTCGCGTTCCTGCCGCAGTTCGTGCCCGCCGGCGAGTCCGGCTCCCTCGGCGTGATGCTCCGGCTCAGCGCGGTCTTCATGGCGCTGACCTTCGTCGTCTTCGTCGCCTACGGGATGTGTGCGGCCGCTGTACGCCACCGTGTGCTGGCCAGGCCGAGGGTGATGACCGGCATCCGCCGGGTGTTCGCCGCCTGCTTCGTGGGCCTGAGCGCGTGGCTGGCGGTGGGATGAGACGAGCTTCCCGGGCGCGGGCGCGGGCGCGGGCACGGGCGGGGGCCGGGGGCGCGGGCGCGAAGCGGATCCGACTCCTCGTGACCAGCCGCCGGTGCGTCGCGCCGGCCCGGGGCGCAGGTGCCACCGCGATGCCGGTCCGCGCGTCGGGACGAGCCCAGGCTGGGGCGCCGGCCTCGGCGCCGTTACGGTCGTTACGGTCGCCCTGACCCCTGACATGCCATCAGGGACGTATCAGGGCAGGCTGAGGGCGGTCCCGGATGGTTCGGGGCGTTCGAGCCGAGAGCATGATCGGCATGACCTTCGAATCCTTTTCTTCCGCGTCCGCGTCCGCGTCCGGCGCCGAGACCGCGCCGGCGTCGACTCAGGAGTCCGCGCCGGTGTCCGCCCGCGGGGGTACGTCCCGCAGGGCCCTGCTCGGCGGTGTGCTGGCCGGGGCCCTGCTTCTGTCGGCCGCAGTCCCGGCCGGTGCCGCTGTGACCGCGCCGGCATCGCCCGCGCCCGCCCACGCGGGCCGGGAGGCGCCCGCCGGGCTGGACGTCAAGGCTCTGCGGGCCGCCGTCGCCGCGCTGGACGACCCGCAGGCCACCGCGGCGCAGATCCGGGTCAGCGGCACCTCGGGCCGCTGGTACGGCGCCGCCGGAACCGCCGATCTGCGCACGGGCCGCGCGGTGACCGCCGACGACAGGTTCCGCATCGGCAGCATCACCAAGGTCTTCGTCGCCACGGTCGTACTGCAACTGTCGGCCGACGGCCGGGTCGACCTGGACACACCGGTCCAGCACTACCTGCCCGGCGTCCTGCCGGCCGAGTTTCCGCCGATCACCGTGGGGCAGCTCCTCAACCACACCAGCGGGCTGCCCGATGAGAGCGGCCCAGACCTGCCGGACATGAGCACACCCGAAAAGGTCCTCCAGCACCGCTACGACCAGTGGACACCACAGCGAATGGTGTCGATGCTCGGCCACGGCTCCATGAAGTTCACACCGGGCCAGAAGCAGGAGTACCGCGGCATCAACTACGTCCTGGCCGCCATGGTCGTCGAGAAGGTGACGGGCAACTCCTACGGCACGGAGATCGACAGGCGCATCCTCCGCCCCCTCGGCCTCCACGACACGTCGGTTCCCGGCAACGACCCCCGCATTCACGGCCCGCACGTCCACGGCTACCTGGCACTGGCCGACGGAACACTCACCGACGCCACCGTGTTCAACCAGTCCGAGGCGTGGGGCGAGGGCGAGATGATCTCCACCAGCCGGGACCTGGAGCGGTTCATGACGGCCCTCTTCTCGGGGAACCTGCTGCCGCGGGCCACCCTGGACAAGATGTTCACCCTGCCCTACGCCGACGTGCACATGCTGGACGGCAGCCCGGCGACCTACAGCATGGGCCTGCAGACGGTGACCTTGAACGGCAAGACGCTGTGGGGCAAGACCGGCGAGCGCTACGGATACAACTCCGGCATGTTCTCCACCCAGGATCAGCGACGCCGCGTCGTCTACTCGTTCAACCCGACGCACCGCGACCGGACCCAGCAGAAGATGACGATCCGGATAGGTGACGCCGTGACCCGCGACGCCCCCTGACCCGGCCGGCCCGGCCGGACCCCCCGGTGGGGCGCTGGGGTCCGGGGCGGGGAGGCAAGTGGGTCGCTGCGCGGTGTGTCAGGCAAGATGAGGGCTCCAATCGATGAAGTTGGTTCTCGCGAGCAGTCAGCCCTGTCTCCCAGGCCCTGCGGCGGCTCGGCGCACGAAGTGGCCAGGGCGAGGACGAGTTCGAGGCTGTGGGACTTAACCGCCACCGCACTACCGAGGACTGGATCTCCAGCGCCCCGCCAGACCTGATGGGATCGATGCTGAGGCGTTCGGGCCGGGCGGCGCGGACGGCAGTGGAGCTGAACGGTGTGCGCGTTGTGATGTGAAAGGCTCTTGCAGGCATCGGCTGAGGGCGGCTCGGGGGCCGAGGGCAGGGGGCCGGGGGCAGCCATGGATCGAGCAGAGGTGCTGCCCGTCGGAGGGCGCGCCGGTACCGGCAAGACGATGGCGGCCGGGCGTCCCAACTCCTAGGTGTGTCCGCCTGATCGTGCCGGAATGGTTGTTCCCCCGTGGCGCTCCAGGGCCGGCCGCTTGATAGCCTGGCCGATCATGCGAGCCCTTTTCCCGGGGTCCTTCGACCCGGTCACTCAAGGACACCAGGACGTGCTCAGGCGGGCTGCCGGCCTGTTCGACGAGGTCGTCGTATGCGTGATGGTCAACTCGAACAAGACCGCCCGTTTCGCCGTCAGGGAACGGCTCGACCGGCTCCGCACGGCAGCAGCGGAACTGAGCAACGTCACGGTCGACTCCCACGTCGACGGTCTGCTGGCCGACTACTGCCGCCGAGCCGGTATCGACGTCGTCGTCCGTGGAGTCCGCGGCGGTCCCGACCTGGCATACGAGATGCCGATGGCCCGCATGAACCACCAACTGGCCGGAGTCGAGACTATCTTCATCCCCGCGGACCCCGCCTTGGCTCACATCTCCTCCACCCTCGTCACCACGATGGGACAGCAGGACCGTGCCCCCGAGTGATGACTTGAGTGAGCTTCTTCCAGCAGCCGGCGGCGGAGGCGAGGGTTCCGCAGATGTCTCCTGTGCAGTGAGACGGACGAACCCCGGTAGCAGCAGGGGCCTCTGTAGCAGCAGAGGGCCATGCGGTCACCCTGCCGTCCGTCTCGCTGCTGCCCGACAGCTCGCTGTCACCGACGGCCGCCGTGTCCGGCGCCGATGCACCGCCGCCCGCTGAGAAAGGCACGAAACCCATGGCGATCCAGCGTAATCCCGAGACCGTCCACCAGCCGTTGGCGGGCTACGACCACCAGATCGAGATAGCAGGCCCGGCCCGCTGGCTGGTGCTCTCCGGACAGGTCGGCATGCGCCCGGACGGCGCCGTCCCCGAAGAGCCCATCGAGCAGCTGCGCGTCGCGCTGGACAACCTCCGCCTCAACCTGGAGGCGGCCGGCCTGGGCGTCCGTGATCTGGTCAAACTGACCTTCATCCTGGTGGGCGACATCGACGCGACGCAGCGCCGGGAAGTAGTGGACGGCTGGCTCGGCGGCCACCGTCCGTGCACCACCCTCTTCTACGCCGCCGGACTCGCCGCTCCGGCCCTGCGGGTGGAAGTCGACGCCTGGGCCGCGACACACGCCGACGGCTGACCCCGCGGCACCGCGACCTGACTGATCGCTCATGCCGGTGTGGTTCCGCAAGGGGAACCGTCACCCGAAGTACGTCGCCCTGCCCGCCGAACGCGCCCACACTCCGCTGTTCGCCGGCCTCGGCACGACCTGGTTGCCGCACCTCCACGGCCCGGGTATTCCCTCAAGCGTCCCGCCACCCGTCGGCCTTCCGTCGACTGTGACTCGCTGCATCTCGGAACTCCGCGCACACGCAGGGGAAGTGAGGAATGCTGGATGACCGTGACCCAAGTGACGAACGAAGCGGTGCCGGAGAACGAGATGCGAGTGCTTCTCAGGGCCCTGGACGGGCAGCGGCGCCACGTTCTCGGCATTCTCGACGGCCTCGACGCACAGGCTTTGCGGCGGCCCGTGCTGCCCTCCGGATGGCATTGCCTGGGACTCGTCCAGCACCTCACGCTGGACGTCGAGCGGTTCTGGTTCCGCGCGGTCGTCGCCGGGGACGAAGAGACCATCCGTGGCCTGACGACCGCCGACGAAGCCTGGAACGTGCCGCCGGACGTGCCGGCGAGCGACGTATTCGACCGATATCGTCAGGAGGCAGAGCTCTCGGACGCCGTCATCACCACCACCTCTGCCGACGCCCCCCTTGCCTGGTGGCCGCGCGACCTATTCGGCGAACCGCATCTGCACACCACACGCGACGTACTGCTGCACGTGATCACCGAGACCGCATGCCACGCCGGTCACCTCGATGCGGCACGAGAACTCATCGACGGCCGCCGTTGGCTGGTCCTGACCTAGCGGCTGACCCGGTTCGCACTTCTGGTCACTGAACCACCGCACAGATATGGGCTGGTCAGGATGGCACGCGCCCGGAGACGGCTGTCGAGGCACGGGCGCTGCGACCGCGCAGCCCCGCTTGTCTAGGATCTCGGACATGGCGAAACGCAAGGTGCACCGACGGGCACGGAAGATCCTCGGCGAGGAGCCGCTGGCGCTGGTCTGGTGCGAGATCCACAAGCGGATCCCTCAGCCTCCGAAGGAGGTTCACCGTGCCGCGGGCAAGGGGCGGCTGAAGCCAGGGCATCACTGGCTGCTCTACGTCGGCGCCACGCTGTTCTTCTTCGTCGTCGTGCCCATGATGCTGATCGACAAGCTCGGCGACAAGACCGGCGAGATGCTGGCGAAGCGGCGAGAACCGTACCGGCGGACGCCGGGGTCGCGGAGCGACACCGGTCCGCAGCGTTCCACTCCGCAGCGTTCCACCCAAGACCGCGGTCCAACGGGTCGCGCGGACGATCCGGCCCACGGCGTCTTCGACGGTGACTGGAACCTGACCGCCGGCCGGCTCCTGCTGCGCTGGTATGGCCACTCGCCCACCCCCAAACGCCTGGTCATGCTGGCGCACGACCGCATCTGTATAGCCGCGTCCCCCCGTCGCAGACTGTCGCCCACCAAGGCCGACGACTTCCGGTCTGTCGCGGAGTTCCCCCTCGATGCGGCCCGGATCGAAGGCGAGTCGGGTCAGCCGCGGGGGTTCGCCACGTTCAGGATCTGCTTCGCCGACGGATCCTGGCTCGAAGTCGGCCGACTGGCCGAGCCCGAAGACGCCGATCACTTCCTGCGCACGATCAGCGCCTGAACGGCCGCTGCCGATTCGCCCGCCGGAGGCACCAGGTGGCAGATAGTAACTCGATCGCGAGACGCCGGCACACCACTCGGAATTCCGACGGGACGACGAGCTCCCCATAACACCGGCTCAGCATGCCCGTGTAAGGAACAGAAGAGGGCCGGCGGTTCGAGGGGGGGACAAGCCGGGGGGCATCCAACGGCGCAGGGAATGGTCCGCTACGGGTGAATAGGGACTCGTGATGTCGGACGGCTGAAGGTGACGTCCTCGTCCGAGACCGCTAACGGCTTCCAGCATGGGATCACGAAGGTGACGTCAGCCACCGCCGCGCCGCCGCGAGAGTCACCTCGACGTCATCGCTCCACGAGCAGACCTCCAGCCACGAGAGATAGCCGCCCTGGACGAACACCAGGACTTCGCCAGGGCACTCGCCGGTTCCGGTGAGGAGCTGTACGTCGGCGGCGGCGACGGTGCCGGGGCCGGTCGGTGCGGGCACCACCTTGTCGGTGTCGAGTGCGAAATAGGCGGTGCCGCACCCGCACGTGCAGCGGGATTGCACCCTGAGCTGCGGTACCTGCCGTCGGAGTGCGACGTGAACGGGCTCGGCCGGGTCCAGGACGAGGTCAAGTACGTCGGCTACGTCATCGGGCAGGCTGTCGGTCACGCCGCCACGGTAGCTGACCAGCAGCTTCGGTCCCCGGCCCGTTCCGGCTCAGCCGACGACAACAGTCACAAGTGGCCCTTCCAGCCACCGTGGCGGTCTTTATCCACTTTCGGGTGAGGGACCATCGGGTGGTGTGGTGGCGCAAGGTGGCGAACCGTTTGCTCGGTTCAGTGCCTGCAAGGGTCGGACTTCCGATGTGCCGTCAACTTGGTGCATTCAACTCATTGATGGTCACTACATCCGAGAGTCACCCGAAGTTGTTTAATGCGTAATGGACTTCGCGTTTACCTCACCTCGCGAAGGTCCGGGTCGCAAGGTGTGGGTGTGCGGCCGTCCGGCTGCACACCAGCACAACGCACCAGGTCGAAGCCGGGGGTCGATGGGCTTGGCCGGGGTGTGCGCACTTGAAGGGGGACCCTCGTGTCCGCATCTTCTTCCGTCCGTCGTCTGGTCGCCGTTGCCGCGGTGGCTGCCGGTGCCGTGGGCGCGGTGGCGCTGCCGGCGTCGGCCGCCGGTCACCACCCGGGCCGTCACCACGACGGCGTCTACATCAGCGAAGCCCGGTTCGACTCGCCGGGCCGGGAAGACCGCTCGAACAAGTCGCTGAACGCCGAGTGGATCAAGATCACCAACGACAGCCGCCGATCGGTGAACCTGGACGGCTGGACCCTCTCCGACCGGGACGGCCGCACCTACACCTTCCATCACTACCGCTTGGACGCCCGCGCCAGCGTCAAGGTCCACACCGGCATCGGCCGTGACAGCAAGAAGGACCTGTACCAGGACCGCCGCAACTACGTGTGGGACAACAGCGACACCGCGACTCTGCGCAACGACCACCGCCGCTTCGTGGACGACCTGTCCTGGGGGCACCACCGCAGCCACCGCTGACCTCTTGCAGCGGCGGCGATGAGTGACGCCGGCCCGCCGGGCCGGCACCGGTGAAGGTGGGCTGGCACCGGTGAAGGTGGGCTGCCCTCCCATTCGGGGCAGCCCACCGTCCGCAGGTCCGCCCCGGGTCTGCCTGCGGTGCCGTTGGCACTTCTGTCAGTCGCTGCTCGCGCATGATGGCTGTCCCGCCGCCGAACGAAGCGGCCGACGGGCTACGCATGGCTGAGGATGACCAGCACTGCCGTGCACTCCCCGAGGATCTGGGCGGCAAGCGCTACCTGCCGCACCCGTGCGACGGACGCGGTCAGGGCGATGACGCAGGCGACGACACCGAGGCCGACGCCGAAGTTGAACAGCCAGGTAGGCAGTCCCGACACACACTGCTCCCCATACGTGAGGCAGCGCGACGCTCGCTCGGAGGCCAGAGTCAGGACACCGGCTGCCAGAGCCGTCGGCACGAAGAGGACGGCACACAGGACGGACCAGAAACGAGAGTGGTCCTTGCCCGCAGCCGGCTGGACCGAAGGCGTAGAGGGATGGGCTGTTGCGTTCATGCCTCGATTCAACGCCGTTCAGCGGACCGGGCACACCGAGCCGGGTACTCAATCGTGGGTGTGCACAGTACTCAGCCTGCGACCTCTGGACGCCGTCACCGGACTTCGGTGTACTCAGCCCACGGCCACGAACTTCCACTGTCCCGATCCATGGTGGACCGGCACCCCGATGGCCTGCACCCGTACCGCCCTTCCGGCGGACCTGCAGCCGGCTGGATGGAGCCGGTGCCCTCAGCGCTTACCTACGTCGTCTACGGGAGGCGGCCCGCAGATTCCTCACACAGGTCGTCCGGCGAAGAAGTCCGCAAGGGACGACGCGAGCTCCTGTGGCGCCTCTTCGGCCACGTGATGCCCGGAGTCGATGCCGTGACCGCGTACGTCCGGTGCCCATTGACGCCAGATCTTCACCGGGTCGCCGTAGAGGTCCTCGAGGTCGTCCCGGAGCGACCAGAGGATCAGCGCCGGGCACCGGATCCGCGTGCCGGCCGCGCGGTCCTCCTCCTCGTGCCGCCGGTCGATGGTGAGACCGGCCCGGTAGTCCTCCAGCATCGCCCGGACCACGTCGGGGTTCCTCGTGGCCGCGCGCCATTCGTCATGGTTCTCCCGACCCATGCTCTGGGGATCACCGCGGTACCAGCTGTCCGGATCGGCGTTGATGACCCGCTCGGGAACATCCGGCTGGGCGAAGAAGAACCAGTGCCACCACTGCGTGGCGAACTCGGCAGTGATGCGGGACAGGTGCTCGGTGAGGGGGAGACAGTCGATCAGCGCCACCCGCGAGACCGCGTCGGGGTGATCGAGTGCAAGACGCAGCGCGACACTGCCTCCGCGGTCGTGACCGGCGAGCGCGAACCGGGCATGTCCGAGGGAACGCATCACCTCGACCACGTCACCGGCGACGGCCCGCTTGGAGTATCCCGCGTGGTCCGCGGTAGGCGCCGGACCGGTGGACCGGCCGTACCCACGGAGATCGGGGCAGACCACAGTGAAGCCGCGTCGGACCAGGAGCGGGGCGACGCGATGCCAGGTCGCGGAGGTCCGGGGGTGGCCGTGCAACAACACCACCGGTGGCCCCTCCCCGCCGTAGCGAACGAGAATCGACGCTTCACCGACCGGAACCCGCCTGGTCTCAAAGCCCTCGAACAAGGCCCGATCCTCCCGTCCTCGTCGACACACCGCCACGCACTCGTCGGCCCAGGCCACGCCCGTACTCGCACCCGGTTCCCACCCGGCCCCACCACCCGGGGCGCCGACCGGCGTAGGAAGACGACCGGTCAGACAGGCTGCGCAAGCCGGCCATATTGCAGACGAGTGCTCAACTGGCACACCCCTCCTCCTGCCCCCGCTGGCTCCTTGAACACCGCTGGCTGACAGGCCAACACCGGGCGCCACGGCCACCGGCAGCTGCCCGCCGAGCCGATGGGGAGCGCCGGATGCTGATGGGGGGCACCGGATGCCGGTGCAGAGCGCCGGATGCCTGTGGGGAGCGCCGTGAGCCGGTGGGGAGCGCCGGATGCCGGCGGGGGAGCGCTCCGAGGTCCATCGTGAGCGCCTTGGACCTCGGCGAGTACCCGAGCCCACACGGCACCACCCTGCTCCTGTGCGGCTCGCTCCGATATCCGGGAATCCGAGCGCGGGCAGGAGCACGGCTGAAACATTGGTCGGGGGACGGTGCCGGTGGCGGACCTTCCGGAGACGACGGGGCATGGCACCGCAGCATGTGCGGGTTGTCAGAGCAGCGAGAGGGCTGGACTCGGCGCGAAGCTCCGCGCCGGATCGGGCCTCTCAACAGTCGACGAGCGTGCGAAGGAGTTCCAGGCCCTCCTGCCAGTCTCCGAGGCCGCTGTCGGAATTGAGGTGGCCGTGGCGGCCGATGAGACGCCCCTGTGCACGCCACTCGTGCGCGAAGGAGGCGGACGTCATCGGGTCGCAGTAGGGGTCGTCGTCGCTGGCCACCATCAGGCTCCGGCACGGCAAAGGGCGAGCGGACAGGCCCAGGAACGTGGATGCGGCCTCACGGGGGAACGCCGGTCCCTGGGGATCCGGAGGCGCGACCAGGAACGCCGCAACCCCGCCGGGTCGCGCCCGGTACAACCAGCGTGCAGTCGCCCAGCAGCCAAGGCTGTGAGCCACCAACGCCACCTGGCTGTCACGCTGAGAAGCGATCTCGTAGGCAGCCTGGACTGCGGCAACCCAGTCCGGCAGGTCCGGCCTGCTCCACGAGGCCGGTGCGATCCGGACCGCTGAGGCTCCCCACTGCCGCTCCCACAGGCTCTGCCAGTGCCTCTCGTCCGAACCGTCGATCCCGGGGATGATGACGTACGCGACCACTGCTTACCGCCCTTTCAATTGCGGCCCCCCACACGTCGTAGGGTCGCCCTGGGGCGATTCTCGGTGAACCAGCGGGCGCGATCCGGCTCGACAAGTGATCTCAAAGAAAGTGGGCGCGACAACGATGGAATCACTCGATGAGATCGACCGTGCCATCTTGGAACTGCTCCAGACAGACGGCCGGCTCACCGGAGCCGAGGTCGGACGCCGAGTCGGCCTGTCCCAGCCGGCAGCCGGCGCTCGCATCCAACGCCTGGAGAAGAACGGGATCATCACCGGCTACCGTGCCGTCGTCGCCCCGCCCGCAGTCGGGTTGAACATCCACGCCGTCATCCGGCTGCGCACCACCCACGCGCAACTGTCCCTGGCACTCGCCCTCGCTGCCCAGACTCCCGAGGTCATCTCGACGCTCCGTGTAACAGGCGACGACTGCTTGCTGTTCGACGTGCACTGCCCTCACGCCGAACGCCTTGAGCAAGTCGTGGACGCCCTCGCCCGCTACGGACCGGTCACCACCTCGCTCGTCCTGCGCAGCTACCCACCCAAGTCGCTGCCTACGGCACTCTCGACAACGCCGTGACCCGCAACACCAAGCCACAAACAGCGCTGCGACGAATGAAGTTGCCGGCATGGCGAACTCCCCTTGGGCCTGTGCTGGCGACCGGGTGCAGTCGGCGTATTGCCCAGGCGTCGTGAGAGCGAGAGCAGCGGCCGTCCGCACTCAGGTGACCGCTGAATACAGTGGAGGGGCCCGGTTGAACGAGGGGACGCGAAGACGTGGATGTGTATGAGGCCGTCGACAGTCGCCGGGCCGTACGGGCGTTCAGCGATGAGCCGGTGCCCAGGGAGGTCCTCGAACGAGTGCTGACCGCAGCAACGCGGGCTCCGTCCAGCGGGAACCTCCAGCCGTGGCACATGTATGTCGTGAGCGGTGGACCCTTGGCCGAACTGAAGAGGCGCGCGACGGCCAGGGCACGGGCGGGAGACCCGGGTGATGAGCGGGAGTATCCGATGTACCCGGACGAACTGACCTCGCCGTATCTGGACCGCTTCTCCGCTGCGGCGGCTCAGCGATACGAAGCGCTGGGGATCGAGCGCGACGACCCCGACCGGCCCCAGAAGATCGCTACCTTGAACTCGGAGGCGTTCGGAGCGCCGGTCGTCTTGTTCTGCTACCTCGACCGGACGATGGGTCCCGGACAGTGGGGTGATGCGGGGATGTACTTGCAGACGGTCATGCTGTTGCTGAGGGCGGAAGGGTTGCACAGCTGCCCCCAGGTGATGTGGACCATGTACCGCAAGTCCGTCAGCCGGACAGTCGGAGCCGATGACGACCTTGTGCTGTACTGCGGCATCTCGGTGGGATTTGAGAAGGAAGGCGTCCCAAGGCTGCGTACGGGACGGGCGGACATGACGGAAACGGTGAGCTTCATCGGGGTGTGACCGCTGACGGCCGGGATCGACAGGACAGGGCCTAGAGATCGTCTTCAAAGGTCAGATCCAGAGCATGATTGAGGCGATGGTGACGGCGGCTTGGTAGGACTCGCGGGTCTTGTCGTAGCGAGTGGCCAGCCCGCGCCACTGCTTGAGGCGGTTGAAGCAGCGCTCGACGACGTTGCGGTGGCGGTAGATGTCCCGGTCGAAGCCGGGCGGCCGACCGCCGCGTATGCCGCGGTTCAAGCGGCCGAGGATCTGGTCGACGCGTTCGGGGATGGTGTGCGGGATGCCGCGTCGTCGCAGGTAGGCGCGGATCTTTCGAGAGCTGTAGCCCTTGTCGGCGACCACGTGGTCGGGCCGGGTCCGCGGGCGCCCGGGCCCGACTCTGGGCACGCTGATCGAGCCCATCACCTGCTCGAAGCGGGTGCAGTCGTTGGCGTTGCCGCCCGATAAGACGAAGCCAAGAGGGCGGCCGCGTCCGTCGCAAGCCAGGTGAACTTTCGTGCTCAGTCCACCACGGGATCGACCGAGGGCGTGATCACCCGCTTCGTCCCTGTCGACGGCCCCTTTTTGCCGCCGGCGGCGTGCTGGTGTGCCCGCACGATGGTGGAGTCGACCGAGACGAGCCAGTCGATGTCTCCGGCCGCGTCTCTCTCCGCCTGGATGGCCCGCAGCATGCGCGAGAAGGTGCCGTCCAGAGCCCACCTGCGAAAACGCGTGTACAAGGTCTGCCAGGAGCCATAACGTTCCGGCACGTCACGCCAGGCCGATCCGGTCCGCAGCTTCCACACGATCCCGTTCAGTACCACCCGGTCGTCCAAACGGGGCCGCCCTGCGGTCCCCGAACTCGGCAGGAACCGCGACAACACTGCCCACTCGGCATCCGAAAGCTCATGACGACGCACCACGACAAGCATGATCCCTCATCACTTGATCACCTTTGAAGACGATCCCTAG
>NZ_WWJT01000168.1 GCF_009865385.1 Streptomyces sp. SID486
CATGGCCCTGCGCGAGGCGGCCACCCCGAGCAGCGGGAAGCCGGAGGCGGCTGGGGCGAGTTCCCCGGGCGCCCGGCCGGTGCCGGCGGACCCGCCCGCACCGGACCCGGTGTGGTGCTGCCCCGGCAGCGGCAGGCGGCGCCGGACGGGCGGGGGCACGGCCCCGGACCCGGTGCCGGCCCCCGGCAGGACTACCTCGACGCCTTCGACGCGGGTGCCGGTGGTGACGGCGGCTCTCGCACCGCCAGGGACGCCCGGAGGGGCACCCGGAACACCGGGGACGCCGCCACCGGAAGCGCCGCCGGCAGCGCCGCCGGCAGCGGGGACAGCGCGCAGGGCCGGGACAAGGGCGTCACCGAGGCCGGGGCGGGCCGGGTGCGCCGTACCGGCGAGGAGCCGGCCGGGGAACCCCGGCCGTCGGCAGGCGCGGCCGACGGCACGCGCGTGCCCGCGCAGCGCGGCGGGACCAAGGGCTGGGCCTTCACCGGCATCGCGGCGGCCGCCGTCACCACCGTGCTCGCGGTGGTCGTCGCCGGACAGGTGACCAAAGGGCGCGCCGAGGGCGACGAGCGGCCGGGGTCCGCCACCGGCCAGGCCCAGGACACCGGCGCCCCCGGCGAGGCCACGCCCTCCGCCCCGCCGAGCGCGGTGACGCTGACGTACGACCAGAAGATGGCCAAGAAGTACCCCCTGGGCGCCGCGCTGACCGCGTCGGGGAAGTTCGACGCCGTGCCCGGTTTCGACAAGGCACCCGGCACCGGGCAGAAGTACCGGTACCGCGTGGACGTCGAACAGGGGCTGGGGCTGGACGGCGCGCTGTTCGCCGAAGCCGTGCAGAAGACCCTGAACGACAAGCGCAGCTGGGCCCACGGCGGTGCCCGCACCTTCGAGCGCGTCTCCTCCGGCAAACCCGACTTCGTGATCACCCTGGCCAGCCCCGGCACCACCGCCAAGTGGTGCGCCAAGTCCGACCTGGACACCCTGGAGGAGAACGTCTCCTGCGACTCGGCCGCGACCGAGCGCGTCATGATCAATGCGTACCGGTGGGCTCAGGGCAGCACCACGTACGGTGACCGGATCCATGCCTACCGGCAGATGCTGATCAACCACGAGGTGGGGCACCGGCTCGGTCACGGGCACGTCAGCTGCCAGAAGGACGGCGAGCTGGCGCCCGTCATGCAGCAGCAGACGAAGTTCCTGGACCACGACGGAATCCACTGCCTGGCCAACCCGTGGCCCTATCCCGGCAGTTGACGGACCGTGCTTATGTCACATTGACATAAGCACTTCCGGTCGTTCATATTTCTGCGCATGTGGTCTAGTCATGCCGTCCGTGGGAGCGCCGCCATCGAGCTGGCGCTCATCGGCGTGACCGCACTCTGCGTGGCCGACATCCACTGTCGCTGACGCCGCCTGCCCGGCGTTCGCGTCGCGACCCTTCTCTCCTTGCGTCCGTGACCGTGTCACGGATTTTTCGACGACCCGACGCCGGGGCCGACGTCTGTCCGCAGCCGTCTCATTCCTTGTCCACATGTCTCAGTTATCGAGAAACCCTCGATCAACCCCTGACTCGTCACCCCGAGAGGTCGTCATTCCGATGCGTCACCCGTCCCTCAGAGCGCGCCGCGTGGCCGCGGTATCCGTCAGCCTGGTCGTGGCAGCGGGCGCCGCCGCCTGCGGCCCGAAGGACAGCGATGCCAAGGGCTCCGGCGGCGACTCCACGCCCCACAAGGGCGGCACGCTCACGGTCCTGAACTCGGAGCCGCAGAGCGACTTCGACCCCGCCCGCCTGTACACCTCAGGCGGAGGAAACGTTCCCTCGCTCGTCTTCCGCACCCTCACCACGCGCAACCGCGAGAACGGCGCGGCCGGCGCCGAGGTCGTCCCGGACCTCGCCACCGACACCGGACGCCCCAACAGGGACGCGACCGTGTGGACGTACACCCTGAAGAAGGGCCTGAAGTACGAGGACGGCACGTCGATCACCTCGGCCGACATCAAGTACGGCATCGAGCGGTCCTTCGCCCCCGAACTCTCCGGCGGCGCGCCCTACCTGCGTGACTGGCTGGCCGGGGCCGCCGGCTACCAGGGGCCGTACAAGGACAAGAAGGGCCTGTCGTCGATCGAGACGCCGGACGCCCGGACCATCGTCTTCCACCTGAACAAGCCCGAGGGCGAGTTCCCCTACCTCGCCACGCAGACCCAGTTCGCCCCGGTGCCCCAGGGCAAGGACACGGGCACCAAGTACGAGTCGCACCCCGTCTCGTCCGGCCCCTACAAGGTCGTCAGGAACGAGAACGACGGCGAGCACCTCGTCCTGGAGCGCAACGCGAACTGGTCGGCCGCGACCGACGCCGAGCGCAAGGCGTACCCGGACACGATCGACGTGCGCTCCGGCCTCGACTCCTCGGTGATCAACCAGCGGCTGTCCGCGTCCCAGGGGGCCGACGCCGCCGCCGTCACCACCGACACCAACCTCGGCCCGGCCGAACTCGCCAAGGTCAGCGGCGACAAGGAACTGGCCGCGCGCGTGGGCACCGGCCACTTCGGCTACACGAACTACATCGCGTTCAACCCGACGGTGAAGCCGTTCGACGACCCCAGGGTGCGCCAGGCCATCGCCTACGCCCTCGACCGGTCCTCCGTGGTCAACGCGGCCGGCGGCAGCGCCCTCGCCGAGCCCGCCACCACCTTCCTGCCCGACCAGAAGTCCTTCGGCCACACGCCCTACGACCCGTTCCCGGCGGGCAGGTCCGGCAACGCGGCGAAGGCCAGGGAGCTGCTGAAGCAGGCCGGGCACGACAACGGCCTGACCGTCACGCTCACGCACTCCAACAACAAGGACTTCGAGACCAGCCCGGAGATCGCCACCGCCGTCCAGGACGCGCTCAAGAAGGCCGGCATCACGGTCAGGCTGCGCGGCCTGGAGGACAACGACTACCGGGACAAGATCCACAGCGTGAAGACCGAGCCGGGCTTCTTCCTCGCCCACTGGGGTGCCGACTGGCCCTCCGGCGGTCCCTTCCTCGCCCCCATCTTCGACGGCCGGCAGATCGTCAAGGACGGCGCGAACTTCAACACGGGCCTGCTGAACGACAAGTCGGTCAATGACGAGATTGACGCGATCAACAAGTTGACCGACCTTGACGCCGCCGCCGTGCGGTGGGGTGCACTGGACAAGAAGATCGGCGAGAAGGCCCTCGTCGTGCCGCTGTTCCACCCTGTCTACAAGCGTCTGTACGGCAAGGACGTCAAGAACGTCGTCATCAGCGACTGGACCGGCGTCCTGGACATCTCCCAGGTCGCGGTGAAGTAGCGCCGTGAGCGAGGCACTTGCCGCCGTCGAGGCCGCCGGGACGGACACGTCCGTCCCGGCGGCCTCGGGGGCACGTCAGTTCTGGCGGCGGCTGCGTGCGCAGCGCGCCGCCCTGGTCGCCGCGGCCGTCGTCGCGCTGCTCGTCCTGGTCGCGCTCGCCGCGCCGCTGCTCACCGCCCTGGAGGGCCAGGACCCCACCACCTACCACCCCGCCCTGATCGACTCCGCGCGCGGAGGCGTGCCCATCGGCTCCTTCGGCGGCGCGAGCGCCGACCACTGGCTGGGCGTCGAACCGCAGACCGGGCGCGACATGTTCGCCCGGCTGGTCCACGGCGCGCGGGTCTCCCTCGGCGTGTCGCTCGGTGCCGCCCTGGTACAGGTCGTCCTCGGCGTCGTCATGGGCGTGGCCGCCGGACTGGGCAACCGCTGGGCCGACCTGATCCTGAGCCGCATCACCGACATCTTCCTCTCGATGCCACTGATGATCATGGCTCTCGCGCTGCTGGCCGTCGTGCCCGACAGCGTCCCGCGGCCCGTCCTCGTCGCGCTGGTCATCGCCCTGGTCTCCGGCTGGAGCACGACGGCGAAGACCGTCCGCGCGCAGACCCTCGCCCTCAAGAGCCTCGACTACGTCTCCGCCTCCCGGCTCAGCGGCTGGAGCACCTGGCGGACCGCCGTGCGCGAACTGCTCCCGGGCCTCGCCGCTCCGGTCATCACCTTCACCGCCCTGCTCATCCCGCAGAACATCAGTGCCGAGGCGGCCCTGTCCTTCCTCGGCGTCGGCGTGAAGCCGCCCACGCCCTCCTGGGGACAGATGCTCACCTCCGCCGACGTCTGGTACCAGGCGGCGCCGCAGTACCTGCTGCTGCCCGCCCTCGCCCTGTTCACGACCGTGTTCGCCCTGACCGTGCTCGGTGACGGCGTCCGTGTCGCCCTCGACCCCCGCGCCGCCTCGCGCCTGCGCGTCGGCACCGGCCGCAAGCGCGAGAACCGCGCGGAGACGGCCGTACCCGGGCCGGGTGCGGCCGTGGAGACCGCCGTACCGGGGCGGGACACGGCCGCGGAGACGGCGGTACCGCGGCCGGACGCGACCGCGGAGAGGGCCGTACCGGGGCCGGGCGCGGCCGCGGCGGCGAAGGAGGACCGGGCATGAACGGCTTCACCGGCTTCGTCCTGCGCCGGATCCTCGGCGCCGTGGTCACCCTGTTCGTGCTCTCGGTGATCGTCTACGTCGTCTTCTACGTCACCCCCGGCGACGTCGCCCAGATCACCTGCGGACCCCGCTGCTCGCCGGCCCAGGTCCAGCAGGTGGCCGGACAGCTGCACCTCGACGACCCCCTGTACGTGCGCTACTGGCACTTCCTGCAAGGGCTCCTCGCCGGCCAGGACTTCTCCACCGGGACCTCCGTCGAGCACTGCCCGGCGCCCTGCCTCGGGCAGTCGTACCAGACCGACCAGCAGGTCACCGACATCATCCTGGCCAAGCTGCCGGTCAGCTTCTCGCTGGTGCTCGGCGCGATGGTGATCTGGCTGCTGCTCGGCGTCGGCACCGGCGTCCTGTCCGCCTGGCGGCGCGGCCGGCTCTCCGAGCGGGTGCTGACCGCGGTCACCCTGGCGGGCGTCGCCACGCCCGTCTTCGTCATCGGCCTGGTCCTGATGATCGTCGTCTGCGGTGAACTCCAGCTCCTGCCCTTCCCGCAGTACGTGAACTTCACCGACGACCCCGAGCAGTGGGCGTGGAACCTGCTGCTGCCCTGGCTCTCCCTGGCCCTCGTCGAAGCGGCCAACTTCGCCCGGCTGACCCGGGCGTCGATGCTGGAGACGCTGGCCGAGGACCACATCCGTACGTTCCGCGCGTACGGCGTCGGCGAGCGCGCGGTGATCGCCCGGCACGCGCTGCGCGGCGCGACGGCCTCCGTCATCGCGCTCAACGCGGTCACCTTCGGTTCGGCCGTCGGCGGCGCCGTCCTCACCGAGACCCTCTTCGGACTGCCGGGCGTCGGCCAGGAACTGGTGCATGCCGTGAAGGTGGTCGACCTGCCGGTGGTCGTCGGGATGGTCCTGGTCATCGGCTTCTTCGTGGTCCTCGCCAACGCCGTCGCGGACGTGCTGTACGCGGTGGCCGACCGACGGGTGGTGCTCGCATGAGCCTGGTGGAAGTGACGGACCTGACCGTCGAGTTCGGCGCCCTGCGCGCCGTCGACGGGCTCTCCTTCAGCCTGGCGGAGGGCGCCGCCCTCGCCCTGGTCGGCGAGTCCGGCTCCGGCAAGTCCACCGTCGCCGGCGCCCTGCTGGGCCTGCACCGGGGCACCGGAGCCCGGGTCGGCGGCTCGGTGCGGGTGGCCGGCACCGACGTCCAGGCGGCCTCCGACGAGGAACTGCGCCGGCTGCGCGGCGCCCGCGCCGCCATGGTCTTCCAGGACCCGCTGTCCTCGCTCGACCCGTACTACGCCATCGGCGACCAGATAGCGGAGGTCCACCGCGTCCACACGCGCGTGTCACGCCGCGCCGCACGCGCGCGTGCCGTCGAGGTGCTGGAGAGGGTCGGGATCCCGGACGCCCGGCGGCGCTCCCGGTCCCGCCCGCACGAGTTCAGCGGCGGCATGCGCCAGCGCGCCCTCATCGCCATGGCCCTGGCCTGCGAGCCGGACCTGCTGATCGCCGACGAGCCGACCACCGCCCTCGACGTCACCGTCCAGGCGCAGATCCTCGACCTGCTGCACACGCTGCGCGAGGAGACCGGCATGGGCCTGCTGCTCGTCACCCATGACGTGGGCGTGGCCGCCGAGAGCGCCGACGACATCCTCGTCATGCGGCACGGCAGGGCCGTCGAGCGCGGCCCGGTCGGCGCGGTCCTCACCGCGCCCGCCGAGGCGTACACGCGCCGGCTGCTGGACGCCGTCCCGCGCGTGGACGCCCGCCGGACCGGCTCCCCGGCCACCGACGAGGTGGTGCTGGAGGCCACCGGGCTGCGGCGCGAGTTCGGCCGCGGCAAGCGGGCGTTCGCCGCCGTGGACGACGTCTCGGTGACCGTCCGGCGCGGGGAGACCCTCGGCGTGGTGGGCGAGAGCGGCAGCGGCAAGACCACCCTCGGCCGCATGCTCGTGGGACTGCTGGAACCGACCGCCGGCAGAATCCGGCACGAAGGGCGCCCGCACACCGGAGTGGACCCGGCCGTCCAGATGGTCTTCCAGGACCCCGTCTCCTCCCTCAATCCCCGCCGCAGCGTGGGCGAGTCCGTCGCCGACCCGCTCCGCGCGCGGGGCGGGCACGACGAGGCGGCCATCCGGCGGCGTGTGCGGGAGCTGCTGGAGCGCGTGGGGCTCGAAGGGGCGCACTACGACCGCTACCCGCACGAGTTCAGCGGCGGACAGCGCCAGCGCATCGGCATCGCGCGGGCGCTCGCCGCGGAGCCGCGCGTCATCGTCTGCGACGAGCCGGTCTCCGCGCTCGACGTCACCACCCAGGCCCAGGTGGTGGCGCTGCTCGGCGAACTGCAACGGGAACTCGGCCTCGCGCTCGTCTTCATCGCGCACGACCTCGCCGTCGTCCGTCAGGTCAGCGACCGGGTCGCCGTCATGCGGCGCGGGCGGCTGGTCGAGTACGGGCCCGCCGACGAGGTCTACGACAGCCCGCGCGAGCCGTACACCAGGCAGCTCCTGGCCGCCGTACCCGCGCTCGATCCGGAGCTGTCGGCCCGCCGCCGCGCCGCCCGGGGCGAACCGGAACCGGCCGGGCGCTGAGCACCGGGCCGCCGGGCCGGGTGCCGTAACGTTTCGCACCCGTGCGATCACCGTCCGATCCTTAGCGTGGCGGAACGCCACCCGCACGCGAAAGTTACGCCCGTTCACCCCTTTTGGTGGTGCGACGGACAACCGTCCGTCGCACCACCGCCTTGTCCCCTTACGTTCATCCCGCTGCGAGCCGCCGGCCAACGGCGGCTCCCCACACGGGAGAACGGGGGTGCACACGTGCGCATAGGACTGCTGACCGAGGGTGGCTACCCGTATGTGAGCGGTGACGCCGGGCTCTGGTGCGACCGGCTCGTACGCGGGCTCGCACAGCACGAGTTCGACGTCTATGCGCTCAGCCGCAGCCGGCACCAGGAGACCGAGGGCTGCGTTCCGCTCCCGCCGCAGGTCCGCCGGGTGCGTACGGCACCGCTGTGGACGGCCGAGGACGACGGGGTCGCCCTCGGGCGGCGCGCGCGCCGGCGCTTCGCCGAGTGCTACGGGGAGATGGTGGCGGCGGTGTGCGCCGGGGAGGCCGGGGGTGTCGCCGACGGGCCGGATGCCGGTGGATCGGATGCCGGTGGATCGGATGTCGGCGGGGCGGATGCCGGTGGATCAGATGTCGGCGGGGCGGATGCCGGCGGGGTCGGCCGCGCGCGTGACGGCTCCGAGGTGCCGTCCGGCCATCTGGCGGACCGTTTCGCCAGTGCGCTGTACGGGCTCGCCGAACTCGCCCGTGAAAGCGGCGGACTCGTCGGCGCCCTGCGCTCCGACACCGCCGTACGCGCCCTGGAGCGCGCCTGCCGCGCGCCTCGCGCGCTGCGCACGGCGCGCGAGGCGCGCGTACCCGACCTGCTCACCGTCGCCGCACACCTCGAACGCGCCCTGCGCCCCCTCTCCCTCGACTGGTACGACGACGACACCCTCGGCGCCGCAGACCTCTGCCACGCCGCCACGGGTGGCTCCGCCGCCCTCGGGGGGCTGCTCGCCCGCCACTTCTGCGGCGTACCGCTGCTCGTCACCGAGTACGGCGTGCAGCTCCGCTCGCACTACCTGAGCCTCGGCCCCGACGCCGCCGCGCCCGCCGTACGCGCCCTGCTCGGCGCCTTCCACGGCCGGCTCGCCGCCGAGGTCTACCGCGCGGCCGAGATCCTCACCCCGGGCAACGCCCACGCCCGCCGCTGGCAGGAGCGCTGCGGGGCCGACCGCGCCCGGATCCGCACGGTGTACCCCGGCATGGAGGCCGACCGCTTCACGGAGGCCGGCGAGTCCCCGGACCGGGCCGACCCGGACACCCTGG
The DNA here is from genome assembly GCF_009865385.1 of Streptomyces sp. SID486. GTDB lineage: Bacteria > Actinomycetota > Actinomycetes > Streptomycetales > Streptomycetaceae > Streptomyces. The sequence goes on from NZ_WWJT01000168.1 coordinate 8,348, forward strand.
TCTGGGTCGGGCGCGTCGAACCCGCCAAGGACCTGGTGTCCCTGCTGCACGCCTTCGCCGACGTCCGCAGGGAGGAACCCGAGGCCCGCCTGCGGATCGTGGGCGCCCCCTCCGGCACCGAGGGCGCGGCCTACCTCGGCCACTGCCGGGCCCTCGCCGCACAGCTCTTCCCGGACGAGGCCGAGGGCGCGCACGCCGTCGGTGACAACCCCGTCTCCTTCGAGGAGGTCGGCTCCCCGGAGGCCCCGACACTGGCGGACGCGTACGCGTCCGGCGCCGTCGTCGTCCTCTCCAGCGTCGTGGAGGGCTTCCCGATCAGCCTGGTCGAGGCCATGCTCTGCGGCCGGGCCACCGTGTCCACGGACGCGGGCGCGGTCGTGGAGGTCATCGGCGGCACGGGACTGGTCGTCCCGCCGCGCAACCCCAGGGCGCTCGCGGAGGCGTGCGTGGCACTGCTGCGCGACCCCGAGCGCCGTGCACGGCTCGGCGCCGCCGCGCGCGCCCGGGCGCTCGAACTGTTCACCGTCGAGCAGAACATCACGGCATTTCACGGCATTTACCTGGAGATCGTCTCGCACTGCCCAGTCCGCCGGGTCGTGCTGGACGAGTCCGGCGAGCCCCTGCCCTTCGCTTCTCCCGCCGAGTCCCGCCTGCCCGGACGCTGGACCGGCCCCACGGCCCGCGCCCTGCCCCGCGGCGTCCCCGCCTGGGCCACCACGGCACCGGTCCGCGCGACCCCGCTCGCGGCTGCGGAAGGGCCCCGATGAGCGGCCAGGGCAGCCGCCCCACCGCCGACACGCCGGGTTCCGGCCTGCCACCACGGTGCGGCCTGGCGGCGGAGCCCCTGGACCGGGGCGCGCGGCACGAGCCGGGCGCCGGGGTGGCGGGGGAGCCGGGTGTGGAGCCCTGGGACCGGGGCGCGCGGTTCGAGCCGGGCGTCGGGGTGGCGGGGGAGCCGGGTGT